>NZ_JAYFUI010000124.1:0-47003 GCF_034961125.1 Pseudomonas machongensis
CCCACAAAGGAAACCATCACCAAAATCTCCTAGACTCAACAGAGTGAGAGGACTTTGGCTTGGCCCACGCTTGTGATTCGAGATCAAGGCCGCATCCAACTGTTCGGGCTCTCGCCAAAGTGGAACGGTGAATGGCAGCTTGTGCTCCCACTCGTGCTCAAGGCACACGCGGCATTCAGCTTGCCATTCACCGCTCTCACTCCAGATTCTAATCCCCTATCAAGACACAAGCGGCGGTTCGCCGCTGCGACTTGCCCGCGAAGAACCCAGCGCAATCTTTCAGCCAAGCATCGCCCTCAACGCCCGGCAATCCGCCGCATGCCAGTCCGCCAGCTCCGGCCAGGGGTTATCGGGCAGGTTGACCAGCACCGTCCTGGCCCCCGCCGCCCGCCCGCAATCCAGGTCGAAGCGGTAGTCGCCCACCATCACCAGCTCGGACGGTGCCACACCCCAGGCCCGGGCGATCTGCAACAGGCCATCCGGGTCGGGCTTGGGCGCCGCCTCGTCGCGTCCCAGAATGTGCTCGACCGGGAAACAGTCCGCCAGGCCAATGGCCTCCAGCGTGACATGGGCCAGCTCCCGCGCGTTGCGCGTGAGGATCGCCAGTCGGCAGCCACGCGCCGACAGCTCGCGTACCAGCTCGACCGCGCCGGTCGCGGCCTTCGAGGCGATCGCCAGGTCGCGCTCGTGCTCCAGCAGCCAGGCGTGCTTGGCCGTGGCCTCTTCGTGGGGTAGCGCGGCAAGGTGGGTGAGGATGTCGTCCTCGGGCGGAATCTCCAGCGCCTCGCGGATCGCGGCAAAGTCGTGCACCGCCACGGTGAGGGTGCCGTCCATGTCGAACACCCAGTTGCGTACTTCGTGCAGGCTCATGCCCAGTCCTTGCGATGGCGGATCAGGCCTTCCTGGGTGGACGAGGCCACCAGTTGCCCGGCGCGGTTGAAGATGCTGCCGCGGGTGAAACCACGGGCGTTGCCGGCCCACGGGCTGTCGGTGGCGTACAGCAGCCAGTCGTCGGCACGCAGGTCACGGTGGAACCACAGCGCATGGTCGAGGCTGGCGATCTGCATATCCTTCTGCCACACCGATTTGCCGTGCGGCAGCAGCGAGGTGGTCAGCAGGCCGAAATCCGAGGCGTAGGCCAACAGGTACTTGTGCAGCGCCGGGATGTCCGGAAGGCTGCCGTCGGCGCGGAACCAGGCGTACTTCACCGGATCGCCCGGCTTGGGGTCGAACGGATCGCGCTCGGTCACCGGGCGGATCTCGATGGGTTTGGCGCACAGCACCTTGTCGCGGATTCGCTCGGGCAGCTTGTCGGCCATGGCGCGGGCCAGTTCGACTTCGCTGGGCAGGTTCTCGGGGCCGACTACATCGGGCATCTGCACCTGGTGTTCGAAACCGCCCTCGTCGTACTGGAACGACGCGCTGCAGGTGAAGATCGGGTTGCCCTTCTGGATCGCCGTGACCCGGCGTGTGCTGAAACTGCCGCCATCGCGTACCCGATCGACCGAATAGACGACCGGCATGCTGGCATCGCCAGGACGCAGGAAATAGCCGTGCAGGGAATGGACATGACGCGCGTCCTCGACCGTCTGGCTGGCCGCCGACAACGACTGGCCCAGCACCTGGCCGCCGTACAACTGACGAAAGCCCAGGTCCTGGCTACGACCACGGAACAGATTCTCTTCGATGGATTCGAGGCTCAACAGGTCGACCAGGTCGTCCAACACATGGCTCATTGGGGGGCTTCTCCTAACAGGTGTCACGGCAATTCGGGCATTGGCGCAAATCATACAGAATTTGTCATTGCCTCCGTGCATGGCGGCCCATTCAGGCATGCAGGGTTCGCTCCCAGCGCGGACGGTCGATGCGATACAGCACGTGCGGGCGCAGCGGGTGCCCCTCGGGCAGCCGAGGGTGTTCGAAGCTGCCTGCCTCGTCCTGAACCATACCGATCGCCTGCATCACCTTCTGCGAGGGTACGTTGTCCTGAGTGGTGAACGACACCACCTCATCCAGGCGCAACTGGGCGAATGCGCAGCGCAGGCAGGTCCAGGCCGCCTCGCTGGCAAAACCCTGGCCCCAGTGACGACGGGCCAGACGCCAACTGATCTCGACCGCCGGAGCGAAGGGGGCGTCGAAGTTGACGTTGAGCAATCCGGTCAGGCCAATGAAGGCACCACTGTCCATGCGCTCCAATGCCCAAAGACCGTAGCCGTATTCGTTGAAATGACCACGGATGCGTCCGATCAGCGCGGCGGCCTCCAGACGCGTCAATGGCGCAGGAAAATAGCGCATCACCTGCGGGTCGGCGCACATCTCGGCGAACGCCTGCAAATCGTCGTCATGCCATTGGCGCAACACCAGGCGGGCGCTTTCGAGCTTGAGGATCGGGGTCATCGGGGCGGGCTCCAGGTTTTCAGTCCTGCAGTCTACAGATTAGGCGCCGGGGGCGCTTTTCACCTGCACACCAGGCCCAATGCAATTTTCACAACGGCTTCACTCGGCGCAGACAGGCCGCTTCACAGAATGCCATCACCTGCCGCCGCCCTGCGCGCGGCCCTCTCTGCCGGAGCCCGAGCATGCTGTCGAGCGACATCCTGGAAAACCTGGCCATCCCCACCCGCCGCAAGCGACACCGACGTTCGCGCAAGGCTTGGGCCGCCGGCCTCGCCCTGGTGCTGGCCGCGGCCGGATTGATGCTGTGGTCGTCAACGAGGACGCACATCGTGAACCTTGGCAATGAACGACAATTGAACGCCAGCGGCCTGTTGCAGAAGTGGGCCGAAGGCAGCGTGATCGTGATGATTCGCCACGCCGAGCGCTGCGACAGCGCGCCCGGCCCTTGCCTGGACGACCCCACCGGAATCACCGTCTCCGGCAGCCAGGCGGCGCAGCGTGTCGGAGAAGGGTTGCAACGCCTTGGGCTGGACGGCGCCGACCTGCTCAGCAGCCCGAAGCTGCGCACCCGACAGACCGCGCACTTCATCGTCGGCGACACGGTGACCAGCGAGGACTGGCTCGAAGGCTGCGAAAGCGGCTTCGCAGGCCAGGCCATGGCGCACAAGCGTGCAGGGCATAATCTTGTGCTGGTGACCCACAACGGCTGCGTCGATCACTTCCAGCGCACGCTCAAGGTTGCCCCGGGCGAACGCGAAAGTGGCTACGCCAGCGCGCTGTTCGTGTCGGTCGATGGCAGCGGCAAGGCGCGCATCCTCGGGCGCATGAACGAGCCGGACTGGCGACGAGTGCTGGCGTCGGCACAACGCTGATGAGTGTTTGAGTTGCGTGGCATTCCGGCCCGCTGGCAAGATCAACGCTGCCTCCAGCCGCGATCCTGCCCATGCCCCTGCCGCTGATCTACCACGAAGACTACAGCCCCGAGTTCCCGCCGGAACACCGTTTCCCCATGGACAAGTTCCGCCTGCTGCACGATCACCTGATCGACAGCGGGCTGACCACCGACCAGGCCTTGCTGCGCCCCGAACTCTGCCCCAACGACATCCTTGCCCTGGCCCATGACCGCGCCTACATCGAGCGCTACATGAATGGCGAGCTCTCACGCGAAGACCAGCGCCGTCTGGGGCTGCCCTGGAGCGAGGCACTGGCACGGCGGACCGTGCGCGCCGTCGGCGGTTCGCTGCTGACCGCCGAGATGGCCCTGCGTCACGGTATCGCCTGTCACCTGGCCGGCGGCACCCACCACGCCCATTACGACCACCCGGCGGGGTTCTGCATCTTCAACGACCTGGCGGTAATCAGCCACTACCTGCTCGCAGCCGGACGCGTACACCGCGTGCTGATCTTCGATTGCGACGTGCACCAGGGCGACGGCACCGCACGCATCCTTCACGACACACCAGAGGCAATCACCGTGTCGTTGCACTGCGAGCAGAACTTCCCCGCACGCAAGGCCCAGAGCGATTGGGACATCCCTTTGCCGCGCGGCATGGACGACGCGGCGTACCTGAAGGTGGTAAACGATGCGCTGAACTACCTGCTGCCGCTCTACCAGCCCGACCTTGTGCTGTACGACGCCGGTGTCGACGTGCACAAGGACGACGCCCTGGGTTATCTGCAACTGACCGATGCGGGCGTCGCCGCCCGCGACGAAGCGGTACTGCGCCACTGCCTTGGCCGTGATATCCCGGTGGTCGGGGTGATCGGCGGCGGTTACAGCAAGGACCGGGAGGCGCTGGCTCGGCGTCACGGCATCCTTCATCACACCGCGGCGCGGGTGCTGGGTTACACACAATGACTGTGGAACCGCTTGTGGATAACCTGCGAGAAAGCCCCTGGAGCCCTTTAACTGCCTGACCTGCAAAGATTTGTTCATTTTTTGAACAGTATCTGCGCAGGCACCGCTGGGGTAGAATGCCGACTCTTTTCCACAGCCTGCCGCCACCATGACCGATTCCCACACCACCTCCCCTCCCCTCGTCGCCGTGATCGGCGGCGGCCCCGCCGGTCTGATGGCTGCCGAGGCCCTGGCTCAGGCCGGCGTGGCGGTCGAGGTGTTCGATGCGATGCCGTCGGTGGGGCGCAAGTTCCTGCTGGCGGGCGTCGGCGGCATGAACATCACCCACTCCGAACCCTACCCAGCCTTCATCGGTCGCTATGGCGAACGCCGCGAGACCATCGACGCGCTGCTGCGCGATTTCGATGCCGACGCCCTGCGCCAGTGGATCCACGGCCTGGGCATCGACACCTTCGTCGGCACCTCGGGGCGGGTCTTCCCCACCGACATGAAAGCGGCGCCGCTGCTGCGCGCCTGGCTCAAGCGCCTGCGCGATTCCGGCGTGGTTATCCACACCCGGCACCGCTGGCTTGGCTGGGACGCGGAAGGCGCACTGCGAATCGCTTATCCACAGGGCGAACGCCTGGTAAACGCCACTGCTGTGGTCCTGGCCCTGGGTGGCGGCAGCTGGGCGCGCCTGGGCTCGGACGGCAGCTGGGTGCCACTGCTGGCCGAGCGCGCTGTGGATATCTCGCCCTTGCGCCCGAGCAACTGTGGTTTCGAGGTCCAGGCCTGGAGCGACCTGCTCAAGGACAAGTTCGCCGGCGCGCCGCTGAAGAACATCGCCCTGAGCGTACCTGGCAGTGCCCCGCGCAAGGGCGAGTTCATCCTCACCGCCCAAGGCGTGGAAGGCAGCCTGGTGTACGCCTGGTCGGCGGCGGTCCGCGCCGGTATCGAGCGCAACGGACGCGCCACCTTGCTGCTTGACCTGCTGCCGGATCGCCCTGTGGATAAAATCGCTCAGGCCCTGGCCAAGCCCCGTGGCTCCCGCTCGATGGCCAAGCACCTGCATGGGCAGCTCGGCATCGACGGGGTGAAAGCCGCGCTGCTGCGCGAGCTGACCGACCAGGCCACCTTTGCCGACCCCGTGCGCCTGGCCCAGGCAATCAAGGCGCTGCCGATCGAACTGGTGCGCACGCGGCCGCTGGATGAGGCGATCAGCAGTGCCGGTGGCGTGCGTTTCGAGGCGATGGACGAGGGCTTGATGATCAAGCAACTACCCGGAGTATTCTGCGCCGGCGAGATGCTGGACTGGGAAGCACCGACCGGGGGCTACCTGCTGACGGCGTGCTTTGCCAGCGGGCTGCGGGCCGGACGGGCAGCGCTGGAATGGTTGTCCGAGCGTCAGCCCACCTCCTTGTAGGAGCGGGCTTGCCCGCGAAAGGAACACCGCGATGCATGGCACCGGCTACGCCGGTGATCGCGGGACAAGCCCGCTCCCACAGGGGATTGGGCTGGCCTTTAGATTTTGAATAAGACAGTTGCTCCCACCGGGCCGATTGCAGTCAATGGGCAAAGACCGAAGGTGCCCCTCATATCGCCGGGTGCACCTGGCGACCCAACCCGGTTCCGGTAGGCGGCGTCGTGCCGCGTCTACAAGGACCCCTCCACTAGGGTTTGCGCTTGCGTGGCCCGCTGTTGAAACTCGGCACCTTGCGCACCGGCTTGACCGTCGGTGCCGAATCTTCCGAGCTGTCCATCCACTTGCCGAGCCCGCGCTTGGCACTGTTCTCTTTGGGTTTCTTGGGCTTTTTCGGCTTTTTCAGCACCTGGCCGCTGGCATCGGTCATCGGCACCCGGTGATCGGGAATGAAGTCCGGCTCTTCATGACGCGGCAACGTCTGGCGGATCAGGACCTCGATCGCTGACAGCAGTTGCACCTCATCGGCACACACCAGCGAAATCGCCTCGCCCTTGTTACCCGCTCGCCCAGTACGACCGATACGGTGCACGTAATCCTCGGCAACGATCGGCAGGTCGAGGTTGACCACCAGCGGCAGGTCGTCGATATCGATGCCGCGAGCCGCGACGTCAGTCGCCACCAGCACCTGGATTTCACGCGCCTTGAAGGTATCCAGCGCCCGCTGACGGGTCGCCTGTGGACGATCGCCATGGATGCCATCGGCATTGACCCCCTCTGCCAGCAGCCGCTCGACCAGTTGATCGACGCCGTTGCGGGTCTTGGCGAACACCAGCACCTGCTTCCAGCGCTGCTTGCGCATCAGGTGGCAGAACAGGTCGGCCTTGCGCTTCTTGTCTACCGGCACCAGCCATTGCTTGACGGTGGTGGCGGCGGCGTTGCGCGGGCTGACTTCGATACTCAGCGGATCGTTCAGGGCCAGGCCGGCGAGCATGCGGATCTGGTCGGAGAACGTCGCCGAGAACAGCAAGGTCTGGCGCTTGCGTGGCAAGGCGGCGTACACGGCCTGCAGCTCTTCGGCAAAGCCCAGGTCGAGCATGCGGTCGGCTTCGTCGAGCACCAGGGTTTGCACCTGGCCGAACTTCACCGCGTTCTGGCGGAACAGATCGAGCAGGCGGCCCGGCGTGGCCACCAGCAGGTCGACGCCACGGCGCAGGCGCATCATCTGCGGATTGAGGCTGACGCCGCCGTACACCGCGTAGGTGCTCAACGGCAGGTGCTCGGCGTATTCACGGATATTGGCGTGCACCTGCTCGGCCAGCTCGCGGGTTGGCACCAGCACCAGCGCGCGGATCGAATTGCTGGCCACCTTCTCACCCTCGAGCGCCAGGCGTTGCAACACCGGCAAGGCGAAACCGGCGGTCTTGCCGGTACCGGTCTGGGCTGCGGCCATCAGGTCGCGCCCTGCCAGCACGGCGGGGATGGCCTGGGCCTGAATCGGGGTCGGGGTGGAATAGTCCCGCTGCTGCAAGGTGCGCAGCAGGGGTTCGATCAGGCCGAGTTTGGCGAAATTCATGGTGATACCGTCAGGGGGTTCAGCGAAGGCGGCAGTTTACCGCAAGCCCCCTGGAGTTGCGCTGGCTTTGACGCCCGCTGCCCCCCAACGGATGCATCTGCTCCTCAGGCCACCTGCCGTGGCGCGCGCCGCCACTGTGGCAACCCGATCAACACCACCGCTCCGACGATCACGCCCATCGCCAGGCATTCCTCGGCGCCGATCCGTTCACCAGCAAAGGCAATCCCGAGCAATACCGCCACCACCGGGTTGACGTACGCGTAGCTGGTCGCGGCCGCCGGCCGCACATGCTTGAGCAGGTACATGTACGAGCTGAAGGCCACGATCGAGCCGAAGAAGATCAGATAGGCCAGTGCCCCCCAACCCGCCGCCGTCGGCATCTGGGTCAGGCGTTCACCGCTCAGGGCGCTGCCGATCAACAACGCAGCACCGCCCACCAGCATCTCGGCAGCACTGGCCATGGCGCCCTGGGGCAAGGGCAGGTTCTTGCTCCACACCGAGCCGAACGCCCAGGCCGCCGCTGCGAACAGGATCAACGCTGCCCCCATGGGGCTGGCCTGCAGGTTCGAACCGAGGTTGAGCAAGCCGATACCGGCAAGCCCGAGGAAAATCCCCGCCCATTCCAGACGCGAATTGCGATGACCGAACAACAGCCCGAACAGCAACGTGAACAACGGCACCGTGGCCACCGCCAGCGCTGCAACGCCCGATGCCACGCCGGCATGCTCGGCCAGGGTCACGCCACCGTTGCCGCAACTGAGCAACAGAAACCCGATCGCCCCCGCCGCCCGCCATTGCGCCCAGGTGGGAGCCGGCACACCGCGCCAGCGCAGGAAGCCATACAACAGGCTGCCGGCAATGACAAAACGTACCCCAGCCATCAGCAACGGCGGCCAGGATTCGACACCGATGCGAATGGCCAGGTAGGTAGACCCCCAGACCAGGTAGAGGGCAATGAAGGCGCCGATCAGCAGCCAGGGGAAACGACGGGAGGCAGGCATGACAAAAGACTCGAAATCCGTTTACGGGTGACTTAGTTTAGGAAGGCGCTCCCGCAAACATAAGTTACAAAACACGTTTAATAGGCCCATACACTTTGCAATGAACGGTAATTCGCCTGTTTTCCCGTTGATTGCACATTCGCAACGAGAGACCCATGGACAAGTACGATCGCATGCTGCTCGCCGCCCTGCTCGAAGACGGTCGCGCCACCTATGCCCAGCTCGCCCGTCAGGTCAACCTGTCGGCGCCTGCGGTGGCCGAGCGAGTCGCCAAACTCGAGGCCAGCGGAGTGATCACCGGCTACGCCGCCAAGGTCGACCTGGAAAAGATCGGCCTGCCGATCCAGTGCATCATCGAACTGCGCCTGGCCAGCCATGGCAACCAGCAGGCCTATGACGCCCTGGCGCGCATCCCCCAGCTCACCGAATGCCACCGGGTCACGGGCGACCCGTGCGTGATCATGCAGGCGGCAGTGGGTTCGATGCATGAACTGGAGGCGCTGATCAACCAGGTGTCGCAACTGGGGTTCAGCAAGACGTCGATCATCCTGTCCAGCGCAGTGGAGCGCCGGGTGCCGCTGGATCACTTGCAGGGCAATGGCAGGAAGGGGTGAGTGCGCCCGTTCAGTGACGCAGCAGCAAATCACCCTCGATCGGTACATAGCGCGTGGCTGCGCGAATCAACGACAGCGCCGTGAGCCCTGGCGCGCCGTAGACCACCGTCTCGACGCCATGGCGCAGCATCACCCGCTCGAGCAACTGGTCGAAGTCGCCATCGCCGGAGGCCAGTACGACCTGATCGACCCGGCTGGCGGCCTCATACACGTCCAGGGTGATGCCCACATCCCAATCTCCCTTGGCCGAGCCGTCGCTGCGCTGGATGTAGGGTTTGAGGCGCACCTCGAAACCGAGGTTGCGCAGGATCTGCTGAAATTGCTGCTGCTTGCTGTCACCCCGGTCGATGGCATAGGCCACGGCCTCGACGATGGCGCCATCGCGGCTGACCTGGGACCAGAGGGCACTGTAATTGAAGTGACAACCATGGGCCTGGCGCACGGTGTAGTAGAGGTTCTGCACATCCGCGAACAGCGCGATCTTTTTCACCTGGTGGCCCCGGGATAAAGGCGAAAGGGGCGCAGTGCGCCCCCGGGAATCCCGCGATTATGCCAGACGCGTCAGACGAAGGTGTCGTCATCGTCCGAGAAGAAACCACCGCCGCCGCTGTCGTAGTCGCTGTCCACGAAGCCGCCCTGATCATTGCCCCAACCGTCGTTGTCGGCAACCTGGCGCTGGTTGTCCTGATCATTCCAGCCGCCATTGTCGCTCGCCGGCGCCGGCTCTTCACGGATCACCTCGACCACCTCGTTGGGTTGCGAGTTATGGCTGAACAAGCTGCTGATACCTTGCGCCAGCAGTACTCCGCCCGCCACGCCCGCTGCGGTCTGCATGGCACCCCCGAGGAAGCTGCTCGCACCACTGCGCGCCGGGGCCGCAGCGAAACCTTGCGGCTGCGCCTGGGGCTGTGGGGCATAGGCCTGGGGCGCAGGCTCGCGCCAACCACCAGAACCGGAGGCAGGGGGCGGCGCGACCGGACGCTGAGGCTCCGGGCTACGCGCGCTGCTGCCAAAGATGCTCGACAGGAAGCCACCACTGGCCTTTGGCGCCTCTTGCTGGGCCTGGGCGCGGGCTTGTCTGAGCTCGGCCTCGAGTTGCTTGTTCTGCTCGTCGAGCTTCTTGATCGCGGCCTCCTGGACCAAGATCGCCTGGGCCATGTAGTACGGCGCCGCCGGCTGCTGGCGCAGGTGCTCCTCGATCCGCGCCTGGGCCTGGGCATCGCGTGGCTGCTGCGGATCCTCGGCCTGCTTGATGCGGCCGAACAGACCGTCGATCAGGGTTTGCTCTTCAGTGTTCATGGGCTACCTCTTGGGCCATGCGGAACATCGGACAAGGTCAAAGATGGGGGGTGCCAGGGCAGGATTCAATTACAGGGCCGATGAAACTTTTTTCAGCATCGCCCGCTCCTGGGCTAAAGTGACGCACTGCTTTTTCCTGCGATATAGACCGATGAACCCGCTGACGATCCTGCGCGACTCCCTCTACTTCTTCCGCCGCCACTTCACCAGCATCCTGCAGTTGTGCCTGCCGCTGGTGGTGCTGGAAGCCCTGTTCAGCCAATTGCTGTACCGCCAGTTGGGTGACGACGCCTCGCCGGCCTACGGCATGCTTGTCAGCCTGCTGTTCTACCCGCTGTACAGCGCCGCGCTGATCCTCTACCTGGATACCCGCAGCAACGGCCAGCAGATCAGCAAGCGCAACCTGTTCGCTCGCGCCGTGCAGTTGTGGCCGGCGCTGGCCCTGCTGATCCTGATCAGCTCGCTGCTGATCATGGCGGGCCTGGCGCTGTTCATCTTCCCGGGCGTATGGATCATGATCAAGCTGGTGTTCGCCGAGTACCTGCTGGTCCTGCGCGGCCTTCCCGTCATGCAGTCGATGCGCGAGAGCGCACGCATGACCACCGGGCACTTCATGCGCATCCTGATCTGCGTGCTGTCGGTGCTCGCGCCACTATGGCTGCTCGATGGCCTGCTGCTGATGGCCCTCCCAGAGCCGCAGCCAGGCGCGCAACTGGCGCTGGACAGCCTGAGCGGCTTCCTGCAGCTGTTCAGCAGCGTGGTGCTGTACCGCTTGTTCATGCTGCTGGAGAGCGAAGCCGGCGCCTCAGCGGGAAACTGAAAGCGGCACGGGATGGGCAACGCTCTGGAAAGCGTTCGCGGTGCCCTGCCCGCCGTATTGCATCGACACTCCTGAATGACTCCCCACAGTCTCGGGCCACCCTCAGGAGATACATGCAATGGGTATGACAACAGACTCCGCAACTGAGCTACAGCGTGACTTCAAAGCCAGGATCTACTGGATGAAGGGGGACGTGCTCGTCCCGATCAGGCGGAGCAAAACGACGGATAAATTCACCTGGGGAGTAGTCCCGGAGGACGACTGGCTGCAGGCGGGAGGTGACCGACGCTCTCTGATTCTGGACTTCGAGCTTCATTCCAAGACCAAAGACCGCCTGCACTACATGATCAGCAGGTCGCGCGGATTGATCAGGCTTGGGCGAAGCGTCAACGGCTATCTCGGGCTCTATCAGGTCAGCGAGGTGACCGACTACTGGAAACTCGAACCGTTGCGGCACGCGCCCAATGGCTGGGTCTGCCGTTTGCGTGATCACGAAGGGCATGGCGTGAAGACCTGGCAGGACGCCCCCCATTTCGATAATTTCACCTACCACTTCCTGAACACCTACGAAGGAGACGACGCCGAGTTCCTCGTGGTTCCCACAACCTGAACCCCAGCGCTCACAGCAACCCGAGGTTCAGTGCCTTGAGCGTTGCGGCGGCGCGGGTACTGCAGCCGTGATACGTGGAGTCATACCTCAGCGACTCCACTGATCACCGTACCACGGCACGATTGCCCTGATGCTTATCCGACAGGCGTCACGAAAAACTCACTCACCCCTTCAGCGAACGTGTTCAGGTGCTCGACGTATCCGCCCGCAGCACCGATGTATCGCCCCGCCGACTCAGGGTACTCGCCGACGGTGACCCTGTTACCATCGTGGTCACGCAGGAAGCAACGCAGCCGCTTCCCATCCCACTCCAGCGGTTGCACCTTCCAGGGGTTCTTGGCATCGGCGCTGACGTACATCCCCAGGTAACCGTTGTCACTGCGTGCGATCTTCTTCGCGCTTCGGTCCGAGGTGCCCCAGATGTGGTAGTAAATCCGGTTGGGCTCCTGTTTGTGAAACTTGAACTTGAAGATCCTGCGGGCATCATCGACTACAGCCCCGCGATTTCCCAGCACCAGCCAATCCCACAGCGTGGAATCGCTCTGGTTGGCATAGTCGTCCCGCTGACTCAGCACGACAGGGTAGGTGACGCCGTTTTGGATCACATCCAGGGTACAGTTCACGAGTGTCAGATTGCTGAACGACATTAGGTCGTCGTTGGTCACTTTTTCGATATTTTTCACCGGGTTTCTCCCAAGCATGAATGACAGATGGCTGAAGTCTTCAGCGCTGTCACTTTCTTGATAAACCGGTCGCGCCCATAAGGCTGTAAGGCTTCCAGCAGACACGTTTTGCCTTGCGTCAGATCAAGCCAAGCGTCAGGGCTTTCAAGGTGGCTGCAGCGCGCGTGGTGCATTCGAGCTTGCGGAAGGTACTCTCGACATGGGTGCGCACAGTACTGGGACTGATGCCCAGCAACCGCGCGACCTCCTTGTTGCTGTGACCCAGGCTGATCTGGCGCAGCACCTCGCTTTCGCGTTCACTCAACAGGCCACCGCCCCCCTTGGCTGCCGGCAGCTTGCGTTCCCCGCGCGCGGCGGCGAACACGGCTTCACAACACTGCAGGTCGAAGCGCCCCTGTTGCGCCTCCTGCCTGAGCAACTGCTCGGCCTCCTGCTGGCCAAGCGCCGCTCGCCATGGACGCTCGGCCCGCAGCGCCTGCCAGGCGAGCGCCACGGCCAGCAAGCGCTGCTCCGGCGCGAGGGCATCACCCTCCACGCCACGAAAATAACCACTGCCATCGAGACGCTCGTAGGCGTGTGCGGCAAGCCTGCCCGCACGCTGCAATGTCGGTACTTGCGCGCAAGCGCGCTGAGTCCAGTAGGGCACCAGGCGAATCTGCTCGCGGTCGCCCTCAAGCAATGCACCCGGCAGGTTCCATACCCGGTTCGGCACCGCGGCGCGGCCGATGCCATGCACCAGCGCCGCCTGTCTTAGCACGCCCTGCAGCGCCTCCGGCATGCCCATCAGCCCGGCGGCGTCATGCACCAGCGCAGCCACACCACGCGAATAGCCCGCAAGCCAGGTCAACTTGAGGTCGATGACATCGGCAACCAGGGTCAAAGGCACATCGGAGCAAGCTGTATTCGAGGCCGTCGCTTGTTCAGCCTCCTGCAAGTCATGCAACCAGTCAGCCGCCTGACACTGCAGCTCCCTCACCAGGCTGCGCGGGTAGCGCTGATCGGCCTGCCCATCGATCCAGGCCAGCGCAGCCTCAAGACCCCGCGCTCGCGAAAGGATCTCCAGGTCACCTGCCAGCACCACCTGATACACCACCTCAGGCACCTGTGGATGACGCAGGCCGGATGGGCGACCACTACCGTCGAAATGCTCGAACACGTGCCGCAGCCCCTGCTCCACTGGCGCGCCCAGTCCAAGAGCAACTGCAACCTCGCCAGCCACCTCGCAGTGCACGCGCGCCAGCGGCCCGGTCTGCAGCATCGCCCGCTGCCCGGCGGCGTCGAGGGTCTGCGCGAGCATGGCTTGACGGCCACCCACGTCGTCCCCGAGCAGGCGGGTGAAATCTTCGGCATTGGCAGTGCACCCCGACCAGCGCAACAGTGCGACATCAGCGGCCACCTGCAGGTGGTCGCCCTCGCCCATACAGGCGTGCGCGAGCCTGCGCGCCAGCTGCGCCGTGCGGCGCGACTGATCGATAGGCTGGCCCATGCTCAGGTCACCCACCATCGACAAGGCGAGGATGGCGTCTTCCAGGGGGATGTAGTCGGCAACAGGCATGAGCGGTCCACAGTTCAGTGAGTTGGAGGCTCGGTCATTCGACCGATACCCGTACAGGCAGATCCTACCGAGAATACAGCCATCACTCACAGGAGACCGCGCCATGTTCCGATTCAAAACGCTTGCCACCGCAATAGCAATGACTGCCTCGATCTTCACCCTCGGCAGCAGCTTCGCCGACACCGCCAAGCCTTCGGTGGTCATCGTCCACGGTGCCTTCGCCGACGGCTCGGACTGGGCCAAGGTCGTGCCGCTGCTGCAGGCCCAGGGCATCAAGGTCACGGTGGTGCAGAACCCGCTGACCTCACTGGCCGAGGACGTCGCCGCGACCCGGCGCGTGCTGAACAACCAGCAAGGGGACGTGGTCCTGGTCGGCCACTCCTGGGGCGGCACGGTGATCAGCCAGGCAGGTACCGACGCCCACGTCCGCGGGCTGGTCTATGTGGCGGCATTCGCACCCGATGCCGGCCAGGCCAGCAAGGACCTGGGTCAGGGCTACCCGACCCCACCCGGCATCAGCCAGATCGCGGCCGACAGCAACGGCTACCTGTACCTGACGCCTCAAGGCATGGCCACCGATTTCGCCCAGGACCTGCCCAAGGCCCAGACTGACATCATGACTGCCACCCAAGGCCCGATCCGCGCCTCGGCCTTCGAGGATCGCACCAGCGCTGCTGCCTGGAGCAGCAAACCGTCTTGGTACGTGGTTGCAGGTCAGGACCGCATGATCGACCCAGGCCTGCAACGCGCCTTCGCCAAGAAGCTGGGCGCGCAGACCACCGAGCTGGGCACCAGCCACGTACCCCAGCAATCGCAGCCTGCAGAGGTGGCAAAGGTGATCATCAAGGCCGTCGACAAGGTCGCCAGCACCCGCTGAACGATGGGCGGGCCGGACACCTCGGCCCGCCGTCGGTGACACCCACTGGGCTGGAGCCGTGCAAGGTCGGGAAAGCCTTCGCTCTCCCGCCCTTGGCTCCAGCTATCCAGACTGATGCCCGCAACGAATCTGACTCGAACGCGCCATGACCCGACCACGCGCAGGCTGGCGCCATCTTATTGCGGAGCACGTCAATGACAGACACCCCCGAAACCTCCAACTGGGCCCTGAACGCACAGGTATTTCTCGGCAGGATTCATGCGATTGACCCTTCCGGGCGCCGTAGAGCCCTCTATCCCAGCCTGTTTACCGACGCCGAGGGAGCAAACATCGGCGGACAAAGCGATTGGCTGGTTGCGGGGAACGAGCAGCCCGCCTGCGTAATGCGTTTCCTGCTTCATTCCACAACGCCCAACCGCCTGAACTTCATGATCATGGGCAACGCCGAGCATCAGGACAAGAAGCTCGGCGTCAGCCGCAATGGCTACCTGGGGTTCTACCGCTATGCCTCGGTCGTGGACTATTTCAAGCTTGAGCCCCTGCAGTGGGGCCAGGACAGTCTGTTGTGCCGCTGGCGAGATCATCTTGGCCATCAGGTCAAAGCCCGCAGCGAAGCCCCGGAAGCTTCGGCGCGGTTCAGTTACATGAATGTCCAGATGGGCAATCCCCTGACCTTCCTGATTGAACGCGTCGCGCAGTGATACCTGCGGCGTCGAACTGCTGGCCAGCGTGGGATGAGCTTTTATCTGCGCGGCTTGGTCCGCGCCGTGGCTTCGGCCACCAGCGGATCGTCCGGCCAGTAATATCCAATATCAACTGACCGCTCTGAGGATTGACACACTCCAACCCGAGGAAAATCAGGGCCTAGCTACAGCTAAGCGTGACAATGGTTGACTGTCAATTCTCGCACCATTGATTGACTGAAATCACCATTGCCAGCCATCACCATTGACACCCCGAAATTCAATCTCCCCTCCTGCTCCCGGCAGAACATTGACACCTTTCCTTATGCGCATGGAAAGCCAATAAAGCCAGCGAGGGTTTTCAGAGCACCTCCGCACCCATGAGTTTTTCACTCGCCACCGGCTCTGAGGCCGCGAACAGATCGCCCGTGATCTCCCCTCGATGGCTCAGGGCGAGCAGCAGCACTTCCGCTTTACTGTATAGAGAGCGATCAAGGTAAACATGCTCCACGCCTTCCAGCTTGGTTTTGTCGCGAAGATCGACAACACCCCCGTATGCCATGGCGCGAACAATCACAAGTGGATTGGCAGCACCACACCGAAGGCAACGAATAGACCGCCGCAGAAACCGTTGAAGCGTTAGCTCACACCAGCGAACCATGGCCGCACACTTTGCGCCGCGCTTGCTACCAGGAACTCAACGATGAACTCAACTACCGCAGAAATCAGAGCGATCACAGCCGTCTGCACATACACATTATTATTTGTTGCATTCAAGAATGGTGGGATGAAGGCTGCATGGAGCATCAGTGCTTTGGGATTTGAGATCGCCGATATCATGTCCTGGCGGAAAAGCACCCAGTTGCTAGTGACCCGTAAACCTGACTGGGTGCGCTGACAGTCGACACTCGTTAGCGTGCGGCCCATTTGGCCTTAGGCTTCTGACGCTCCCTAACACTATATGAAGCACTGACGGGTGTTGGTAAGATGACCAGGCAGCTCCAGAAATTAACCCCACCTTTAGTCGCTCGAATTGGATCGAGATTGACAAGTTGGACGGATCCCCACCAAAATCCTATCGTTGACTGGCCATGCAACTTATAAAACTGTTTAAAACAGCATCTCCCGAAGCAAATCTGCTAGCAATTGGCTCCACTCTTACATTACTTATCAAAATCCTAGTAATGAATCGCTTTCCGGCTCTGTTCAACGGTGCGTATGAGCTTGGGCTGATTGCCGAGGCTATATTGGCGTCAATAATAGCCAGCTACCTATTCTACATTGTGGTGGTTCATATTAAAGAGCAATCTGATCGAGCCATACTTCAACCCTACGTGGAAAAGCACGCAGCTCGCATAATCAAAGAATGCGCAAGTCAAGTTGGCGCCATAGCAAAAGCATCAGGAGTATCACTATCACTCGGAACCATGGAAAATTCCGACCTAACTGCTGCACTATCCAAGATCTCTCCTTACTCCAACGCCCCGCTATTGATCGCACTTCCAGATCGATACGCAAATTGGCTTCAATACTTCAACAACTACAGAGAAAGGTCAGCTACAAGTATTAGAAAGCTACTAGACCAATTGCCTTTCCTAGACGCGAGAATGGTAAGCTTGATCACATTAATTGATGACTGCACTTTTTTTTCAATGCTTCCGGCCATGCTGAACCATAGAATAAACAATACAGACCTCAGCGTTCTAGCAGGGTCATTTGAAGAGTACAGCAAGCATTGCCGCGACCTCAACGCACACTTGATGAAGCTGGGATACGCGTCAGCATTGTAGATCGACTTCTGAAGTTTCCATGCCCAATCGACTATCGGCACATACCTTCTTCGCCATGGGAGGCATCTCGGCAGTCTTGCCAGGATCCCATCGGCGAGGTCATTGGCATGCCGGGCGCACAACGTGACAACACCTGGTACAGGCACGCGACCTGGAACGAGGGCCCCGACTCGCACCTGGGCAATTTTCAGTATATTCACGACATCTGCGGGTAGCGTGTCGGTCGACAGGTGCTCGACGGTCGGCCTGGCGGGAGGGCTCGCACCATCCCACAGATCTACAATCGTTTCCAACAGCTTTTCGGGGCCGAAATACGCCAAGGCGATTTCCCACAGACAGCCTTCCTGGGACAACTTCAGGCGGGCCCTAGTCATTGCAGAGGTTCCAACAGATGAGGCTCTTTCTCGATTGTGAGTTCACTCAGCTCACCGCGCAGGCAAAGCTGATCTCCCTGGCGTTAGTCGCCGAGGATGGCCGGGAATTCTACGTGGAAGTGATCGACGCGTGGCGAGAAGAAGGCTGCAGTGATTTCGTGAAGGAGATCGTACTGCCGCAACTCTGGGGAGGTGAGTACGCCATGCCGATCCTCGAGGCAAGGTCGGCGCTCCTCCGGTTCTTGGCTACCTACGACGAAGAGCTCGAGATTGCCACTAACGCACCTGCCTACGACTGGGAGCTGTTCTGCGAGCTCGCCTATGACGATGGGAAATGGCCCCAGAACGTCAGGAATTTCCCCACCGATGCCACGACCCTGACCGCGACGAGTGATGGGGAAGAACTGCCTCATCACGCCCTGCTGGACGCCAGGATCATCGCAAGCATGTTCACCGCTAGAGCGTAACCATCTCACGCTCGATGGATTGCCTGAGGTGCTCAGGCATGTTGTTACGGACGTGGAAGTCGACCGGTACGCCCACCAAAGCCTGAAGCTCGTCTTCGAGCTCGGCGATGTCGAACAAGGATATCTTGCCGGCCATTGCTGGAGGAATGGTGGCGAGCAGATCGAGATCACTCCCTTCGTGATCATCGCCTCGAGCGGCAGAGCCGAAGAGCTTGGGCTGAACGAAGCCGTAGACCTCGATTAGGCACCGGATGTCCCCTTCCTTGCCTCGTATCGCATCATTGGGCCTCATCCCTTTCTCCTTGAATCACGGCCTTGCTGGTTTAGTAAACACCTTGGCAGGCGCTCGCCGATGGCCCCGGCGAATTAGCATTTTGGTGCCCGCCTTTCCGGAGCTCAAGAGGCTCGTTAGACTCGACCTAACGCCTTCGGCGACCACTTTTTGATCAGGGATGACAACACCATGCCTTCTATGCGGCCCTCACAGTACGCCATGCAGCAGCGCACCGACGGCGGCCCATTTCTGCGGTTTGACAATGGCGAAGCTAAAGGGCTGAGCAAGGAAGAGCTCGAAGCAATCGAGTCGGGCATACGCAGCAACGTTGCAGTGGCTCAGAATTCGGAGGGGCCTATCGCAGTCCGACCTTCAGAAACAGGCTGATCAGGCTCACATCAGCCGCCTGGAGGCGTCCACGACCTCGGCCAGCGTCGACCTCACCTCCGACCTGGCAGATGCGCTGGGCGTCACGCCGCTGTCGTTCTTCACGCTGCTCGCTGCTGCGAATGAAGGCAAAACGCCGCGCACCGCCTTGATTGAGACCCTTGCCGAGTTGCAGATCCAGGGCCTTCTGGATGAGAGGCTGCCCGCCGAACCGCAGAAGCTCCCTCCCCCACGCCAGGCAGCTGCGGCTGAGAAACTCAGGGCGATACGAGAGTTGAAGGAAGCCGGCCTAAGTCAGGCCGAGGTCTGCAAGAAACTGGGGTTGCCGAGTAGCACGGTTGGGCGCATGTGGCATGCTATGGACAACCAATAGGCGGTACTGCTCAGCGAACCCTTCCAGTGCGCAGACAGACGCCCAACCTCAGGGCTGCTCAGTTTTAGTCAGGGAAAATGCATGAATAAGGCGTTGAAGGATCTGGCACTCGCCAGCGAACAGCTGCGCATCGAACGAGCACGCGTTTGGGACGGCCTGAAGGCTTTCGAGAAAATCCTCATCGAGCAGGCCGGTGAGCTTGGCTTCGCCGCCCAAAGTGACATGATCATCCTGGAAGAACTCCTTGATCAGGAAGATGAGCAAGTAGGGCACATCGAGGGAACGCTGTTCTTCAACGGCAAGCGTCTAGTTTTATATTCACAGACTTTTCCTGAAGATTACAACAATCCAGAGCCTGTAAAGCATTTCCTCAAAGACATCTCTACACGTTGGCTCAAGCGTATCAGTACCCCGGAAACCCTCCACTCTATCGCGGCCAATCTGGCAAGTTCCGTACTCAATGACCTAGAGGATACGAAGAGAGTTGCAGAAGGACTTTCAAGATATCTTAGCGAACAGAAAGCCAGAACTGACGAAGACATTCAGTCCGAGCTGACTGATGACCTCGTGTTATTGGATCTATGGACGCAGTGCCATAACACTGTCAAAACAAAGCCAGAAAACTCAATTGGACATGGTGCCGTACTGCTCGAGTCAACATTCAAAAGGTGCCTTACAAAACTTGGGCACACGGGACACGAAGACTTTTCGATGGCCGATTCAATAGGCGTTTTGAATAAAATATTTTATGAGAAAGACCTCATAAAATCTTATTCAGGACAATTACTCGCAGGCGCCGTCAAAATGTGCAGTTCTATCGGCACCACACGAAACAAGGTTGCGAGTGTTCACGGGAAAGTCGAAGGCTACGTGGCGCCCTCCGAGGATCTGGCCCAACTCATGAGTCACCTGAGCGGCGCCGTCTCCGTCTTCGTGCGCAAACAGGTGGAGCTCGCTTTGGAGGCAGAGGAAAGTACAACAGGCGTGCCTGACCTGGCCGACCCCGACTGAGCTGCCGGTCATGGCTTGCGGACGAAGTGCTTCAGCCGCTCCCGCGACTCGATGACCTGCTCGCGAATTTCCTCAGGATCGATGGCCATGCCACCCTCCGGCGTAACCCTGAGTGTCTTGAGGCTGTTCACCGCTTCGATGAATTCACGCTCACGTTGCTTTTCCCACTCAGGACGGCGGTCGGGGAACAGCCAAGCGGCAAGGCGGTCGATGATCATGTACTGCTCCGGTGATGCAGGTGGTCGCGAAGATGCGCCGCTAGCCTACCACCCGAACGCTCTAAGCCAGAATCGACCTGGCACCATGGCGCTGCCGGTCGGGACGTGCTCAGGAAGAGGCGAGCGCACTCCACAACGGGGAGCGTCATAGGCTAAAATGTTGCGTTTGTGCCCGCCTGGAGCTCTGAGTGCTCAGAGATAAAGAAATCCGAACCGCTTTAGTTGACCACTTAATGAAGCGGTCGCCTAAACCTGCTCGCGTGCTCGAAGAGCTCACCATCGATAATGGCAACGCCATTGCCGACGTAGTTGCCTGCTACCGAGAGATGCATTGCTACGAAATCAAAGGCGAAACAGATAACGTTCGAAGGATTCTGTCGCAGTCGGAGTTCTACTCCAGATCATTCCCGAAACTGACCTTGGTGACCACCGAGAACCATGTGCGCTGGGCAATGGAAAAGATCCCTGCCTATTGGGGAATCATGCTCGCCACACCTGGTAAAGATCGGACAATGTTGCGTTACGTCCGCAAGGCCGGCACCAATCCAATGTTCTCCAAGAAAGATGCCCTTCTCATGCTCTGGAAAGCAGAGTTGACGGCCATTGCGACCGCACATCCTGAAGTGATCTTCAAAAAATCTTTCAACCGTGACGATATTGCTGAGCAAATCAGTTATCAGTTGAGCCGTGACGACGCCCTGGCAGGAATCCAAGGCGCCCTCATCGAAAGGCGCTCAAATGTTGTTAACCACGAAAGTGATGTGAGCGGCGGTTGAGCTTTTAATCCAAGTTCCTGGGTGACCTGTCTTTTTCGATCTTACCGGAGCCTTGTAGCTCCGGTCATGAATATACTGCTCGCCAAATGAATAGTGCGGCGTACTTAGTCTAAAAAATGGCTCATCCACAAGCACATCAGAAATATCGAAATACTGTGTAAACTTGTGCGTTTTGAACCGTCGCCCACGCGCAATGAAGAAGCTATCGCCATAGGTGTAGAAAACCTTCGGCGCCGCTCGACTGCTAATATATTCGGGCTCCATCTCGAAGTCCGAATACTCCGGGCTGACCACCCCATAGTCTCCAAACAATACATCCTTGAAGGCAGGGGTTGCGTTCAGAGCACGCCACAGCCTGTACTCCTCCCGAGGGATATGGACTTTGGAGTTTGTCGCGACTAGCCCTGCGATAGATGCAGGCACTACTGACCCCGAGACAACCACCTTGGCACCTGGGAAGTCACCCTGGAAGCTGGCTACGAACCTTTCCACTTTCTTCTTGGAATCGGCTGGGTCTTCGATGATACGCAGGTCGATCAGAAGGATGACATTGTCAGGTTTGGCGACCGCCAAGTCCGCCCAAAGCGCCTGAAGATTGCTCTTCGTGAGGTTGTAGCTTTCGATGTCGATCATCTGGAGGCGAATGCCGACATCAGTGCCAGGCCGCGACTTCACGAAATCAAGCGCCGCAACGTTATGATCCGGGTGCCGATCAAAGGCCAGAACGGGCATAACTCGATAATTCGACAGCATTGTCAGCACAGCCCGGTACTGCGGGACACCACCCAGATCAACACTGTCATCGACGTCGAAATTGTCGACGAAAAATTTGTAATCTATGTCCTTCCCACGAGCATTGCCTAGTTCTTTATCTGCAATCCTCAAGCGGTCAATGACCTCAGCTTCATCCATCACTTTCTGCGTTCGGGGAATGTCGTACATCGGAGCGATTTGATCGCGAATGCCTCCGTCCAACACCCCTACGCTTTGGATCTCATTCTGCTTAAGCTTCAGAAAAGGAACATATTTAATCATTGGCAAACCCGAAAGCGCTTTTAACGTCCATAGAGTGATGCAATTCAGGGTAAAGCTTGTAGTTCTTGGCTTGGTGACGAATCATCCCCGCCATGATGGACGGATGCACTTCAGCCTTAGCGCAAATATCCAAAAGTTGTTTCTTGTTGGCCCTGACATTCCAAGCCGTCCGCCAGTATTGCCGAGAGACCAGGCTATCTTTGGCAATGATGTTCGCCTCGACTTCGCGATCAGAGTCGTTGTCTTCCTCAAGGTCATCCAGGATCGGATTATCGAGATAGTCGTAATGCATGTGGATATGGGCAAGCTCATGCATAAGCGTGAACCAGAAGTTATCGTAGCGGTTGTATCGAAGCGCTATGCCAACAACGGGCGTACCCTGCGACAACTTGAAGGTGCACCCATCCATTTTCATCGACTTGAAGCCCGGCTCCACCACCAGAAGCACGCCATAGGACTCAGCCAGAACATCCACCAGGGTGGTGATGTTTTCAGGCTTGAGGCTCAGGAGCGCGATCTGCCGGAGGTGTTGAGCGCTCAGCCCCTGGAAATCAGGCATCCTCCGGGTCAGCACGGCGAACTTGGACTTCTCGTTGATCAGGGACAACCAGGCCTGAATCTTGGTCTCTTCCGCCGAGTCATTCTTGCGATAGAGCACGGCCTTGTTGTTGGTCGCGTTGAGGGCGAGCCGAATGATGAAGTCGTCATACGCCTCACCAGGCCGCGCATGCGCCTTGGCATCTGCCGGCTTCAGCGCTTTCTTCAAGCTGGACAGCGCCGCCGTAAACTCAACCGCAGCATCCCGCGAGGACGGATAAACCTCGAAGTCGCCTGGAAGCCCTTCGGGAGAGTCAGACATGCTGAGCCTCCCCTGCCAGCTTCCCAGCTATGTCAGGAGGCGCTTCGAAGTAGCGCAGGTTCTCTTTGTCGGCATCAGCGTCGTACTCAATCATGCCGAGGTAGCGGTAGTACCCCTCCGCAGTCGGCAGCGAGTGCAAGCAGAACCCTGGACGGTAGCCCAGCTGGTTGATGGCGAAGTGGGAGGCATGAGCGATCAGGATTCGGCTTACATTGCCGAACTGCTTCACGTAGTTCGGTCGATCTCGGTTCCAGTAGGCGGACGCGACGTAGTCGATGTAGAAAATGCGCTCCCCATCCAGGCGGCTTTCCTTGGGATGGTAGATGACGCAGGTCGCCTGGATCCGACCCTGGGCACTCAGGAAGAACCAGTGGTAGTCATCGCTACGGAAGGCGAACGCCTTATCGAGCCAGCTCCAATGGAAATCGGTCAGGCCATACGCCGGCAATTGATCGAAAAGCACGTTGGGGTCGTCAGCGGCTGCAGGGACATCCGCCATCAGTTGCCTCAGGATCTGGCGCTTCTCGGCGTCCCACTGCTCGTTCAGCTGGAACACGTACATGGGTGCCAGACCCTGGTGGATCTGGTACGGCACGTCCTGCCCCGTGTGACGGCACTTCAGCGTTGGCTCACTCATCAACGCGCCCATCGCTCAAGGCGCAGCACTCGGCTCGTCCGAATGTCATGTGGAAATCCCTCTCCGTACTGATGGCTAGATGATGCCACCAATGGCCGTTGCCCTCAACGTTCGTCTTATGGCGCCAAAATCCCATTGGCAACCATTCTAGACGTCCAGTCAGTCTCCCAAACCATGGCACATAGCTTAACTGTGTCGTGTTCTAGGTTTTCTTGATTTCCTGAGCAGGAAAAATAGGCAAAACGCCGAATCTAGGGCTCATTTCGCTTGATTTCCTGCACAGGAAAAATAGGCCAAACGCCGAATCAAAGCTTCATTTTGCTTGATTTCCTGATCAGGAAAAATAGGCTAAACACCGAACCAAGCATTGATTTTTTTAAAATCTAGAGTAGCTTTGAGCTAAGAAACGGACGGAGGCTCGTCCAAGCTTTCGGTGCAGGGGTAGCAATGAATTACGATTTCGAAAAGCATGAACCGCTGATGAGCGCCTTCGCTGAGGCATTTGAAGAGGCCACAGGATCAGCGTTGTCAGCGATCAAGATCAATCCTGAGGGCGAGCCCTGGGAGCCGGATGCCATGGGTCACCTGAATACCCCCGAGGGCGACTGGCGTCTAGTATTCTCCATCAAGAAAGAAGCGTATCCACGGGACATCAAGGATGCACTGTGGGATCTGCATGGGCATCAGAGCCGGACTAGGAATGCCTCTGACATGGTGCCCATTTTCCTTGCCGAACACATCAGCAAAGGAGCGCGGGACGAACTCAGAAACCGTGGCGTGAGCTTCTTTGATTCGAGTGGCACACTGTTCTTCAAACACCGAAACTGGCTAGTCAACATCGAAAAAGGTAAGTCTGCGACCAAGGGCACCCTCCGAGAAGTTGATGTGTTCAAAGGTTCACGTGAGAAAATCATCCATACCCTGCTTCATATGGATAGGGATTGGTTTCATGGTCAGCAGGTAGTTGAGCTTTCCCAAACCTCTGGCGCTACCGTGTCTAATTTGCTCCAAGAGCTTGAGCGTCTTGGTTGGGTAGAATCCCAAGGAGAAGGGCGACATCGAGTTCGTCGGCTCATCAGACCTAAAGAGCTACTGGATGCCTGGGCCGAAGCATGGGCACAACGCAGGCAACAAATTTCACGCTGGTACTTTTTCTGCCAAAACCCTAAAAGGCTTGTCGAGGAATTGTCCTCAAACATGAGCTGGAATGGTCGTGACCAACGACATGGTTTGTCGGTAGCATTCACAGGCGCTATCGCTGCCAATCGTCTGTCCCCCCTACTCACTCATGTCGATATTGCAGAAATCATAGTACCGACAAAAGCTGAGCGAGTTGCTGAAAAACTTGGTCTTAAACCAGCCGAAAAAGGTGCGAACGTTGTTTTGATCGAGCGCTCAGGTGCCAGCGAACTCTTCCAGGAGTATTCAGACACTGAACGAGCTTGGTTCGCGAGTCCTTTCATACAATACCTTGACCTCCTAAATGGCCGTGGACGAAACGCAGAGCTTGCGGCCCAATTTCGTGAAGATATTTTAAAGGTGTAACGTGGCAGTAGAAGCTAAACCACAGTCGGCTGATGGATACAGTGCTGCACATACACATACCTGTGAGCAAGTCCTCGTCACCCTCCTCAGCGCCTTCGGTTCACTGAAGGATACTATCCGCCTGGTAGGCGGCTTGGTGCCGAGGTATTTGACGCCTGAACAGTACCCAGATGTACCGGCCCACTTTGGTACATCTGATGTCGACGTTGCGCTTAATCTCTCCGTGCTCGCATCCGGAAACTATACTTCTCTGTCCAAGCAACTGCTGGCTCGCGGATTCAAACGATGGGTTGATCCAAAAAATGGCTGGGACACAGCATGGCGGTGGGAATATCAGATTTCTGCCAAGCAAGTCGTTTTGGTTGAATTCCTTAGAGGCTCAACCGATGACTGCCCACCAAGCAAGATTGCTGCACTCGACGGTGAGGATGTTTCAGCACTCTCAGTACAGCACATGGAAATTGTGCATGACTGGTACGAGTCGAGAAAAATTGAGGCGGAAATGCTCGGTGATCGAGGCGTTACCATCGAGACCGTACATTACGCTGACGTCCCGGCATTCATCATCCTCAAAGCCTTGGCATTTCACAGTCGCGCAGAGAAGAAAGACTCTGGCGACCTGATTCATGTGATGCGCTATGCCGGTACTCTCGAAGATGTAGTGGGCCAGTTTGTTGCGCGTGCGAAGTCTGGCTTGCATGCAGAGGCCGTCAAGGCATGTCGGATCGCACTGAAAGAGAGATTCTGCAGCACCTTGAAGACAGAGGGGCACGAGCTGATCGGGCCTAAATCATATGCTCAGTTTATGCTCGGAAAAGGGGCGGATGAAGAGGAGCTTGTATCAGAGGCACGTTATGCGTCAGGCCTCATCGAAAATTTCCTGAAGCTGCTTGAGCGTGATCTCGGGCCAGTTGAATAACTAGCCTGAAACCGCAGAAAAACAGGCAGCTAGGTCGTAACGGCTAGCGGCCTGGTGTTAAGCACCATACTGAAGAGCAAGCGGAGCGCGCCAGGCGTGAGGATGGAAGCCCGTAAGGGTCGAGACACGCAGTGGCTCGATTCACGACAGCCGCTCCCGCAGGGCACGCCCAAACCTCAAGGTTTCCTAGGCTTCGCCCTGGCCGTCGCTTCAGCAACTAATGGATCTTCAGGCCAATAATGCTTGGGGTATCTACCTTTGAGATCTTTCTTTACCTCGACATAGGTGCTGCGCCAGAAGCTGGCGAGATCCTGGGTAACCTGCACAGGCCTACGAGCCGGCGACAGAAGATGCAGAATCAGCGGCTGCTTGCCCTGGGCTATGCGTGGAGTTTCCGCCAAGCCAAACAGTTCTTGCAGCCTCACAGCGAGGATTGGCGGATGTTGCGAGTAGTCGATACGGATATTCGATCCGGACGGCACCTGGATCGCTTGAGGCGCCTGGGTTTCCAGCTCCTGTGGAAGCGGCCAAGGCAGGAGGTTTCTGACTATCGAAGACAGATCCAGCTGGCTGAAGTGGCCGAGCCTCGTGACTTTGCCCAGGTACGGCGTGAGCCACTCTTCGAGGGTGTCGAGAAGATTGGCATCGCTGAGATCAGGCCATTTGCTCTCTGTCTGACCATTCTGGATATCCAGCTGACGCAGCAGATCGACCCGCGCCTGCCACTGCCGTAGCTCGGGGCTCCACGGTAGGAGCTCGATGCCCTTGCGCCTCACCAGGTTGACCAAGGCAAGCGAACGGGTTTGCTCATCAAGACTCGGCAGAGCTTTCGTCGACAAGATGAGCTGCCCAACCTTCAACTGCCGCTCAGCCTTCAGCACTCCTTCCCTTTCGTCCCAGTCGACCTCATCCACCGACCTCACAAGGTCAGCCAGTTCGTCATCGAATAAGGCCGGATCGAGGTCACTCGCCAGGTAGATCCGCTCCTCACGCTGCCCTTGCCGGCTACCCAGGTCGGCCACCACCAGCCACTCGTGCTTGGTGAGGGCATCGGGCTCTGAGAACACCGCAGCACGACCATTGGAGAGACGGTATTCGGATGCACTTGCACGCCTCTGCAGGCCGATTCGGTCAGGGTAGGCAAACGCCAGGAGGCACCCTACCCACCGTGGGTGATCGGGCTCGCTGACAGGGCTGGAGGCCTTCCCGCGCAGCAGGGATCGGTACTGCCGAGCAGACTGCTTCACCCGCTGGAGGGAACCACCACTACGACGTGAATGTTGCTCGCCTGACAAAGCACTCAGCCTGGTGTGAAGGTCAGCACCGGCTCCACGGAGGATGTCCTTCTCACCGAGCAGCGCCGCGATGTTGCACGCCAGATCATCCATGCCCATCGCATTGCCCTTGATGAGCATGTGGGCGATCCGTGGATGCGCTGGAAGCTCGCTCATGGCCGAGCCGTGCGGTGTGAGCTGTCCTGCATCATCGAGTGCGCCCAGGCGCTTCAGCAGGTCTCTGGCTTGGCCGAAAGGAGCTGATGGAGGTTGGTCGAGCCAGGTCATCTCTTCCGGTTTCATTCCCCACCGAGCCAGCTGGAGTGCCAGAGCTGCGAGATCCGCCTGCAGGATCTCTGGAGTGCTGTAGCCGGCCATTTGCTCGTGCTGCGACTCCGACCATAGGCGATAGCAGACGCCTGGCTCCAGGCGCCCTGCCCGACCCGCACGCTGGGTAGCACTGGCCTTCGAGATACGCTGAGTGTCGAGTCGGGTCATGCCACTGCGAGGATCGAACTTCGGCACTCGCTCGAGACCACTGTCCACCACGACCCTGACGCCTTCGATAGTCAAGCTGGTCTCGGCGATGTTCGTGGCCAGTACGATCTTTCGGGAGCCCTTGGGTGCCGGGTCAATAGCAGCACGCTGGGCGTTCAGATCGAGGTCACCGTACAGGGGGCACACAATCACGTCTGGACGGTTGCTCAGCTGCTCCTTGAGGTCTTCTGCCACCCGCCGAATCTCTGCCTGCCCAGGAAGGAAAACCAGAACGCTTCCCGACTGTTCATTGATGGCGGCCAAGCAGGTGTCTGTGACTCGCGCATCGATTCGCTCACCCGGCTGATAACGGCTACCCCAAACCGTCGAGACCGGATACATCCGCCCTTCACTGGTGACCACAGGCGCATCATTCAGCACCTTTGAAAGGCGAGCACCTTCCAGGGTTGCAGACATCAGTAGCAGCTTCAGCGGTGGCTCATCACGCAGCAGTTCACGGGCACTCAGGCACAGAGCCAGTGCAAGGTCAGAGTCAAGGTTTCGAAGGTGATACTCATCGAAGATGACCACGCCCACCCCGTCCAGCGCAGGATCATCTTGGAGCCGGCGCGCCAGGATACCTTCGGTGACCACCTCGATCTGGGTTCGCGGGCCTACTTTGCTCTCGAGACGAATGCGGTAGCCGACGGTCTCACCAACCTTCTCACCCAGCTCACTCGCCAAACGCTCAGCCGCCGCCCGAGCAGCCAGCCGGCGAGGTTCGAGCATCAGGATCTTCTGGTCACCAAGCCAAGGTTGGTTCAGCAGCGCCAGGGGCACCCGAGTGGTCTTGCCCGCACCAGGTGGCGCTTCAAGGATCACTTCGTTGCGGTTGGCCAAGGCCTCTCGTACGTCTGGCAATACGAGGTCAATAGGTAGAGAAATCATCGAGGCTCCCAAATCAGGGAGGCAGTATACGACGGGCTCTGTGGAGAGGTGGTTCAGCTCAGAGGCTGTGAAGGGAAGGACGGAAGTTTTTGACAAGAATATGATGATTTTCGTGCAATCGGCAAAACGTGGAATTCATCGAAAATCAGCAACCCAACCCCCTCGAGCGCCGGATCGGCCTGCAGTCGACGGGTGAGGATACCTTCGGTGACGACCTCGATACGGGTGCCCGGCCCGACCTTGCTGTCCAGGCGGATGCGATAGCCGACCGTCTCGCCAACCTTTTCCCCAAGCTCGCTGGCCATGCGCTCGGCGGCAGCGCGGGCCGCGAGACGACGCGGCTCGAGCATGACGATGCGTTGCCCGGCCAGCCAGGGCTCGTCGAGCAGGGCCAGGGGTACGCGGGTGGTCTTGCCGGCACCGGGCGGCGCCTCGAGCACGGCTTCGTGACGTTGGCCCAAGGCTTTGCGCAGGGCGGGCAAGACAGCATCGATCGGTAAAGAATTCATGGTGGTCCTCAAGCTGGCGAGCGAGTATAACGGCGAACCGAGACCGCTTCGTCATGGTCTGAGCATCAGGTGCGGACGCTTTTGCCCGACCTCCTGCAGTCACCTTTCCGGAGATTCACATGCGCATCCATTCCCGTGTCATCGGTGGCGCCCTCATCGCCGCCCTGCTGACCCAGCTGACGGCCTGCGGCACCATCCTCTATCCCGACCGTCGCGGCCAGATCGAAGGCAAGATCGATCCGGTAGTCGCCGTCATGGACGCGATCGGCATCCTCTTCTATGTCATCCCTGGCCTGATCGCCTTCGGTGTCGACTTCGCCACGGGCGCCATCTACTACCCAGGCGGCAAGACCGCCCAGGTCGACCCGGCCAAGCTCAAGCCTGCGGTCGATGCCGATGGCAAGATCGACAACCTCAAGCTGCAGGCTATTCTCGAAAGCGAACTGGGCCAGCGCCTGCCCCTGAACGATCCGCGGCTGATCCAGCACCGCGGCAGCGTTGAACAGCTGGCCGTCTTCGGCCTGGTCCCGGCCGCCTGAGCGACACCGGAATGACACGCCACGCATGACTGCCACCGCCGAACATCAACGCCTGCTGCGCCTGGCCACCCGTGCTTCGCTGACGGTAGCCAGCATTCTCGTCCTGGCCAAGGCCATTGCCTGGTGGCTGAGCGGCTCGGTGAGCCTGCTCGCGGGCCTGACCGATTCGGCGCTCGATGCCGTCGCCTCCTTCCTCAACCTGCTGGCGGTGCATTACGCCCTGCGCCCGGCCGACGACGATCACCGCTTCGGCCACGGCAAGGCCGAGGCCCTGGCCGGTATGGCCCAGGCATTGTTCATTGCGGTCAGTGCGGTATTGATCGGATTCCAGGCGGTGGAGCGCCTGCAGACGCCACAGCAGCTGGGCGACACGGGCGCGGGCATTGCGGTGATGCTGCTGTCGCTGGCGTTGACCGTGGCGCTGCTGGCATTCCAGCGCAAGGTCATCCGCATCACCGGCTCCACTGCGGTACGTGCCGACTCGCTGCATTACCGCTCCGACCTGCTGCTCAACGGAAGCATCCTGCTCGCCCTGCTGCTGGCCGGCTTTGGCTGGCCACAACTGGATGCGCTGTTCGGCCTGGGGATCGCGCTGTACATCCTCTGGAGCGCCCTGCAGATTGCCCGCGAGAGTACCTCGATCCTCATGGACCAGGAGCTCCCCGCCGACATCGGAGAACGCATGCAGGAACTGGCCCTGGCCATTCCCGGCGTCAAGGGCGTGCACGACCTGCGTACCCGGGTGTCAGGCAGCCATTGGTTCGTCCAGTTGCACCTGGAACTGCCCGGCGCACTGCCGCTGCATGACGCCCATGCCCTGTGCGTGAAGGCATCGGAGGCGATCCGCGAGCGTTATCCGCGCGCAGATGTCATGGTGCACGCCGACCCTGTCTAGCGGCCAGAGCACATTTGCGCTGCCTCCCCTAAGCCTCGCCCCTCAGTTGACGCTGTACCCCCGACCGCTCAGGCACGCTGCCAGCGAGCGGCGATAGCCGTTGGCTACATTCGCCGGTGGCGCATAGGTGGCCGTGGCCGGATCGAACCCGGACTGGCTGACGGCCCAGCGATGGCATTGGTAACGATCCTGCTCCTGCTGCTCCGGGCCCTGTCCGTTCGCCGGATAGGCGACGACGTCATAGCCATTGTCCGCCTGAGGCTGGGGTTGCGGTGCATACGCCGGGGCGGACGGATTGACCACCACGTACTCCTGGCTGTCAGGCTGATACTGGTAGTAGGTATCGGCTACCAGGAAGTAGAGCAATCCGCTCAACCACACTTCCTGGGCGTAGGGAGGCAGGTAGTTCACCCGCACGCCATAAGGCGGGCGCACCACGATGTAGCCGCCGCTATGCGGGCGATACCAGTAGCCGCCTGAATAGAAGTAGTCCTGACCGCGGTAAGGCACTTTCCAGTAACGGTCCGGAAAACGGTCCGTGGTGTAGCCAGGGCGGTATTGCGGCCCCGGCCCCCAGCCATTGCCATGGCCGTCGGGTCGGCCCTGCCAATCACCGCCCGGGCGCTGGCCAGGGCCGCCCGCCTCCCAGTGGCGGATATCGCCGTTACGGCGCGGAATATCCTGATAGTAGCCCTGGCGCGGTGGCTGGGTCTGGCGCACTTCGTCACGGGAGTTGAGTGGCGAGCTACCTTGGGCTGGACCGTTGGGCTCCTGCTGGCCACCCCAGCCACGCCCGTCGCCCGGCCCCTGGGCCAGCGCCCCGAGGCTGATGCCCATGCCCAGCAAACCAACACCCGCCCACTGCCAGATGCGTGACCTCATGCTCGTCCTCTCGATAACCACAGCGCTTGATGGCAGCAGTCTAACCTGAGGCAGGGGCAGGCAGATGAAATCCCCCCAGGCACACGAGCAATAAAAAAGGGAGGCCATTGGCCTCCCTTCAGGAATTGTCGTCCGTGCTCGACGCTTGTGACGTCGGCTCACCTCACAGTGTCTTCTGGACGCTGTGCAGCCCGGGGGCCAGGGCGATCCGGTTGGATGGCTGGCCGCGACCGCCCGCCTAGGGCGCGTCGCCGTGGACTTGAGTCCGGGCAGTGATTCTGTTGATAAAGATAGAGGAATGGGTGCGGCAGAGGATTGCGAAGATTGCTCTGATAAATAGCACTTGCGCAATTTTTCACTCAGGATTGATAATTCGCCGCAATCTGAACAGAAAAGGCATTCTTGATGAGCAAGCTCGACCGCTACGACCTGAGCATTCTTGCCGAATTGCAGCGCGATGCACGCATTTCCAACCAGGAACTGGCCGAGCGTATCGGCCTGTCCCCCTCGCCCTGCTCCCGGCGGGTCAAGCAGCTCGAAGACGACGGCTATATCTCGCGCCAGGTGGCCCTGCTGGACCGCAAGAAGCTCGGCCTGAGCCTCACCGCCTACGTGCTGATCGGCATGGACCGCCACACCCCCGAGCGTTTCGAAACCTTCGAAGCCGCCATTCGCAACCTGCCCCAGGTGCTCGAGTGCAGCCTGGTGACCGGGATGGACGCCGACTACCAGCTCAAGGTGGTGGTACCGGACATGGACCACTATCAGAAATTATTGCTCGGCAGCCTGACCCGTATCGAAGGCGTCACCAGCGTGCGTTCGAGCTTCGTGCTCAACCAGGTACTGGCCAGTACCGAGATGCCATTGACCCACCTCCGTTAAAACCTGCGATACCCGGCGTATGATCGGGTCTTCAGACTGCCTGGAGCTTTAAAGATGGATCCCGCCGTTTTCGAAGAATGGATGATGATCATCCTGGTCACCGTGCTGATCGGGTTCATGGGCTTCATCGTCTGGGACCTGGCGAAAAAGTCCAAGGCCGGGCGCTTCGGCACGCTGATCCTATTCTTCGTGCTGGGGTTGGGGGTGCTGGCCTTCATCATCAAGAGCGTGGTGGTGGGGTTTCTCGAAGGGGTGTAGCGCAGGCCAGACCCAATCGCGGGACAAGCCCGCGATTGCGCCAGAGCAGCCCTATAGCCGTGCCGGCACCTCGCGCCAGCAGCCCTGCTCCAGCCCATCGAGGCTCCAGTCACCGATCCGGACCCGCACCAGACGCAAGGTCGGTAGCCCCACCGCCGCCGTCATCCGTCGCACCTGGCGGTTGCGCCCTTCGCGGATCACCAGTTCCAGCCAATGGGTGGGAATGCTCTTGCGAAAGCGTACCGGCGGGTTGCGCGGCCAAAGCGCTGGCTCCTCCAGAAGACGTGCCTCGGCCGGCAGCGTCTTGCCGTCGTTGAGTTCGACTCCATCGCGCAAACGCTGCAACTGCTCTTCGCTCGGCTCACCTTCGACCTGCACCCAATAGGTCTTGGGCAATTTGTGCTTCGGGTCGGCAATGCGCGCCTGCAAACCGCCATCATTGGTCAGCAGCAGCAGCCCCTCGCTGTCACGGTCCAGACGCCCCGCGGGGTAGATACCCGGGATATCGATGAAGTCCTTGAGCGTGGCGCGCCCCTGGTCGTCGCTGAACTGGGTCAGCACATCGAAGGGCTTGTTGAACAGGATCAGGCGAGGCTCGGCCGGCGGCGCCTTGGGCGGGCGACGCGGGCCGGAAGGACGCGCCGCCGGGCGGCGCGGTTTGGAGCGGGGTGGCAGGGGCATGGATCCTCAGCGGAACGGCGGCTCATCGAAGCTGCGCAGTTTACGCGAGTGCAGCGAGTTGAGCTCGGTGCGCAGCAGGTCGAGGGCAGCGATGCCGATCTTCAGATGCTGGCTGACCGCACGGTTGTAGAAGGCGTTCGCCGAGCCCGGCAGCTTGATCTCGCTGTGCAGTGGCTTGTCGGAAACGCACAGCAAGGTGCCGTAGGGCACACGCAGGCGATAACCCTGTGCCGCGATGGTGCCGCTCTCCATGTCCACCGCCACGGCGCGCGACAGGTTGATCAGCGGGCGCTCCTGGGCCCAGCGCAGCTCCCAGTTGCGGTCATCGTAGGTAAGCACGGTGCCGGTCCGCAGACGCTTTTTCAGTTGCTCGCCGCGCTCCCCGGTCACCTGCGCCGCCGCTTCCTGCAGCGCCAGCTGCACCTCGGCCAGGGCCGGGATCGGAATGTTCGGCGGCACCACGCGATCGAGGATGCCGTCGCGACGCATGTAGGCGTGGGCCAGCACGTAGTCGCCGATGGTCTGCGACTGACGCAGGCCGCCACAGTGGCCGATCATCAGCCAGCAGTGTGGACGCAGAACGGCCAGGTGGTCGGTGATGTTCTTGGCGTTGGACGGGCCGACACCGATGTTGACCAGGGTGATGCCATCACCGTCGGCGGCGATCAGGTGGTAGGCCGGCATCTGGTAGCGATGCCAGACCACGCCCGCCACCAGAGCCTGGGCCTCGCCGTTGTCCATGCCCTTCTCGATCACGACATTGCCCGGCAGCACCATGCGCACGAAACGCGGATCCTGGCGCAACTGCTCGAGGCCATGGGCGATGAACTGGTCGACATAACGGTGGTAGTTGGTCAGCAGGATCCACGGCTGCATGTGGCGCCAGTCACTGCCGGTGTAGTGCACCAGGCGACGCAGCGAAAAGTCCACACGGGCGGCGTCGAACAGCGCCAGTGGCAGCGTCTCGGCGCTTTCCCAGTCGTACAGGCCATCGGCGATGTTGTCGGTGGCGGCAGACAGGTCGGTGCTGGGGAACACCCGCGCCAACTGCGCGGCGGTGATGCCGCTGCCGGCCAGTTCGTCGCCCTGGTCGACCACATAGGGATACGGGATGTTCTGCTCGCTGACACCCACTTCCACCGTCACGGTGTAGTCGTTCATCAACGGGCGTAGCTGCTCCAGCAGATAACCGCGGAAGGCGGCCGGCTGGGTGACGGTGACGCTGTAGGTCCCGGCGACCTGCACCTTGGCATAGGCGCGCGTGGTGGCGGCAACTTCGCCCTGGCTGTAGTAGGTGAGGCGCAGGGCCGGATAGCGGAACTGGGCGCGCTGGTCTTCGTCCGGCTCGGTGCGGTCCTTGAGGTAACGCTTGAGGGCCTGGCTGAGGGCCCCGGTGGCCTGTTCATGCAGGGCCGCCAGACGATCGACGGCCTGTTCGGGGGTATCAACGACTACAAAGGCTTGGCTCACGCTGGGCTTCCTGTCTTGGAGTGCATGCAGGGTTTCCATCTTGCCTGCCTTCGGCGCTAAAAACACCCCCGCTGGTAAATGGCGACCCCTTCGCGGGTACACCCGCTCCCACAGGTGCTGCGCTGTATTTGAAACCTGCGGTGAACGTGTGGGAGCGGGCTTGCCCGCGAAGGGGCCAACGCGATCAAAGCGGAGTGGCCCGCTCCATCAGGGCCTGGGCATCGACGCCACGTGGCAACGCGCCATACACCCGGCCGCCCGTGCCCAGCCGACTGCCGATAAATGCATCGCTCACCGTGGCATTGCCCGCCTCGAGCAGCAGCTTGGCCTGAATCGCCACGGCGATGTCCTCGGTCAACTGGCGTGCCCGGTACTGGATGTCGCTGGTGTCGGCGAAGGCCCCCTTGAGGTTGCCGATGTGCGCAGCCAGCCGCGGATCGCCATGGCCATCCCCCAGCTCGACGAACAGGGCCTCGAGCACGCCCGGCTCCTTGGACAGCGCACGCAGCACATCCAGGCACTGCACATTGCCCGAGCCCTCCCAGGTGGAGTTGACCGGCGCCTCGCGGTACAGCCGTGGCAGGATGCTGTCCTCGACATAACCGGCGCCGCCCAGGCATTCGGCCGCTTCGTTGATCATCGCCGGGGCACGCTTGCAGATCCAGTACTTGCCCACCGCCGTGACCAGACGGGCGAAATGCGCTTGCTGCGGATCGTCGAGCTGATCCAGCGCCTGGCCCATGCGCAGGCTCAAGGCCAACGCTGCTTCGCTTTCCAGCGCCAGATCAGCGAGCACGTTCTGCATCAGGGGCTGCTCGCTGAGCAGCTTGCCGCCAACCTTGCGGTGCGCGCAGTGATGGATGGCCTGGGTCAGGGCCTGGCGCATCAAGGCACTGGAGCCGACCATGCAGTCGAAGCGGGTCATGGCCACCATCTCGATGATGGTCGGCACGCCGCGCCCCTCCTCACCGATCATCCAGGCCAGGGCACCCCGAAATTCGACTTCGCTGGAGGCGTTCGAGACGTTGCCCAGCTTGTTCTTCAAGCGCTGGATGTAGAACTGGTTGCGCTGATCGTCCGGTCGATGGCGCGGCAGCAGGAAGCAACTCAGGCCTTTTTCGGTCTGCGCCAAGGTCAGGAAGGCATCGCACATCGGCGCCGAACAGAACCATTTGTGCCCCACCAGTTCGTAGGCCTGCCCCGGCCCGGGCGTGCCGACCGGATAAGCTCGGGTGGTGTTGGCACGCACGTCGGTGCCGCCCTGCTTCTCGGTCATGGCCATGCCGATGGTCACCCCGGCCTTGTGCCGGTCACCGATGTTGCGCGGATCGTACTCACGCGCCAGTACCTTGGGTAGCCAGTATTCGGCCAGCTCCGGCTGCAGGCGCAGCGCCGGCACGGCGGCAAAGGTCATGGTCAAGGGGCAGCCGGTGCCGGCTTCGGCCTGGCTGTGCAGGTAGGTCATCGAGGCCCGGGCCACATGGGCGCCAGCACGCGGCTCGGCCCACGGCAGCGAGGGCAGGCCATGCTCGACCGCAGTGCGCATCAGCTCGTGGTAGGCCGGATGGAAGGTCACCAGGTCGATGCGGTGCCCATAACGGTCGTGGCTGCTGAATTCGGGTTTGTGGGCATTGGCCAGGAACCCTGCAGCCATCAGCGGCCCGCCCGCCAAGGCACCATAGGCATCGATCCGCGCCTCGGCCCATCCCGCCCCGAAACGCCTCGACCATTCCTGCAACGGGACATCGAGGCGGTACAGATTGGCGCCGTCGAGCGGCGGCGGCTGGTTGGTGACTTCGTGGGTTTCGGCGTACTGGTGCAGGTTCATGGGCGGCTCCTGGATCCGAACTGGCCTGGAAAGTCCAGTGAAGCACTCATTCCCCATGAGTCAAAGTGGCAAAAGCGCCGATTCTGGCGACCCGACCTACTAAGCCCCAGGCCCGGAAGCCATTCGCCCGGCAGGAGACTGCACCTGGGCCACGGCCACCGTCATCGCCAGTTCGAAGCGGCTGCCCAGGCCACGCGTCGACTCATGGGACAGGCGCGCGCCGATGAGCTCGCCCAACTGGCGACAGATAGACAAGCCGATACCCAGGCCGCCATAGCGCCGGGTCATGGAACCATCGACCTGGAAAAAGCGCTGGTACAGGATGGCCTGGTCCAGATCGTCGAAACCGATGCCGCTGTCGCTGACCGTCACACTCAGCGCCAGGCTGTCGGGGCCGATCCGGCGACCGCGGGCCTGGATCATCACACCGCCCTGATGGGTGAATTTCAACCCGTTGTCCACCAGGCAGGCGAGGCAGCGGGCAAGCTTTTGCGCATCGCACACCAGGCTGTCGGGCAGGTCCGCAGGCACGTCCAGGCTCAGGTACAACCCCTTGCCCAGGGCCTGCCCGGCATACCCTGCCCGCAGCTCCTGCAACAGTCGCCGAAGGCTGAACGGTGCGCCGTGAGCGCGCAGACGGCCCGCCTGGAGTTCGGTGAGGATCAGGATGTCGTCGACCATAGCCATCATGTCCTGTGCCGAACCCACGGCCGTGCGGTGATATTGCGCCTGCTCGGCGCCCATGGGCAGGGTCTGCATCAGTTCCAGCGAACCGATCACGCCGTTCATCGGTGTGCGAAGCTCATGGGTGACGGTGGCAAGGAATTCATCCTTGAGTCGATTGCTGCGCGCCAGTTGCTGATTGAGCTGCTCGAGTTTTCGGCCGCTGTCACGCAACGCCCGCGACTGTTCCTCGCGCAGGCGGTTGATGCGATCGGCGAGGGCCAGCGACAGCAACGCTACTTCCAGTGCCGCGCCGATCTGGCTGGCGTACATGGTCAGGAACACGTTGGGCAGGTAACCCAGCACCATCAACGTATTGACCAGCCCGCCGAGCAGAAACGCCGTCCAGGCGATGACGAACCAGCGCGCAACGCGCACGCCACGCCGCCAGGCCATCACACCGACAGCAAACACACTCACCGTGAAGGTCAGCGCCAACGCCGTGGCCATGCGCAGCGCCACGCCATAGGACAGGCTGACGGCCAGCAGCATCACCAGCACACCCCAGGCCATCAACAGCAACAACAGACGGTCGAACCCCGGGCTGAGGCGACGCACCTGCAGGAAGTGGCGGGTGAACTGGCAGCCGAACAGACCGGCCGCACCGATGAACAATGGCGTGGCGGCGTTGGTCCACCAGGGGCTGTCAGACCAGAAGTAAGCGACCCCGGCACCGTTCACCGAGATCTGATACAGGCCGAACGCACCTATATAAAGGATGTAGTAGAGATAGCTGACATCGCGCACGCTCAGATAGATGAACAGGTTGTAGACCAGCATCACCAGCAGTACGCCGTAGATCATGCCCAGTACGTAGAAGCGCCCCGGCTGCGACTCGATGTAGGCCTCGGCCGACCAGAGGGTCAGCGGCGCCTGCACCGATCCCTGGCTGTGCAGGCGCAGGTAGACCGTGGTGGTCTGCTCACGGGGCAAAGGCAGCTCGAACAGGTAGTTGTTCTGCCGGATCTGCCGACTGGCGTAGGGCAAGGCATCGCCGGTGCGTTGCGCCAGGCGCCATTTGCCCTCCCCGTCAGGCAGGTAGAGTTCCAGGTGATCCAACGGAGGGTAGGCCAGTTCCAGCAACCATTGGCGGGGCGCGGCTGCTGGCAGACCGACAGGACGCAGGTCGAGTTTCAGCCAGAACACCGACGTCGAGTAGCCGGCATTGAGTACGTCCTGGGTGTGCGTGCGAAAGCGCGAGGCGAACGCTGGCGCGCTGACCTGGTCGATGCTGGCGCTGCCATCCACGTCTTCGTAGACCTGCATCAGCTTGCCCAAGGGGAGTTGCCGGGTAGCATCGTCGAAATCGACCGCTCCGGCGAGCAGGGGCAGGCAGCCCAAGAGCACAATCAGCAAATAGCGCATACAGCCCCAGCATGGTCTGCGCGGTTGCGTCGTGATTGCCTCCCATCCCTTTGAGACGACGAAACCCGGCAGCGCCGTTAATAGAGTTATCCGAGCACTCTAGCATAGCCTTGGGAGCCGTCCAGCAGCCACTGTCAATTTGCCAGAAAGCGCTCTAGAACGGTAATTTCAGGCATTACCACAGATTCAAGTTGACCAAATGGTCAACTAAATTGCCGCACTCGCCGATTCGCGCAAAGGGGTTTGATGGTAAGCTCGCCGACCATGAATACCTACAGCTCCCGCCCCGTTGTCCTCTGTCTCTCCGGCCACGACCCCAGTGGCGGCGCCGGCCTGCAGGCAGATATCGAAGCCCTGATCGCCCAAGGCTGTCACGCCGCCCCTGCCGTGACCGCACTGACCGTCCAGGATACCGTCAACGTTTCCGACTTCCGCGTGCTCGACCGCGAGTGGGTGCTGGCCCAGGCCAACGCCGTGCTGACCGACTCCAGCGTGGCAGCGGTCAAGCTGGGCATGCTCGGCTCGACCGAGATGGTCGATACCGTCGCCGAGCTCCTCGCCGCGCATCCGCACCTGCCGCTGGTCTGCGATCCGGTGCTGCGTGCCGGTGGTGGCGGCCGCCTGGGCAAGGACGAGGTCGGCTACGCCCTGCGCGAGCGTCTGCTGCCGCGGGCCACCATCGCCACGCCCAACCTGCCCGAGGCACGCATCCTTGCCGAACTGCCGAACGGCAGCGCAGACGAATGCGCAGAGAAACTTCTGCCGTTTTGCGAGCATCTTCTGATTACCGGCGGCCATGGCGACGAGGTGGAAATTCACAACCGTCTGTACAGCCGCAGCGGCCAGCAACACACTTGGACCTGCCAGCGCCTGCCCGGCAGCTACCATGGTTCAGGCTGCACGCTGGCCAGCGCCCTGGCCGGTCGCCTGGCGTTGGGCGAGCAGCTCGAAAGTGCGGTGCGCAGCGCCCTGGACTACACCTGGCGCACGCTGCGCGACGCCGAGCAACTGGGCAAGGGCCAGTACGTGCCCCGCCGCCTGCCCCTGGACTTCTGCTCCTGATACGAGGCCATCACATGAAGCTACGCGGCCTGTACGCGATCACCGACAGCCAGCTGCTCGCCGGCCGTTTCCTTTCGCATGTCGAGGCAGCGCTCGAAGGCGGTGTCTGCCTGCTGCAGTACCGCGACAAGGGTGACGATGCGGCGCGACGCCTGCGCGAGGCCGAAGCGCTGATGCAACTCTGCGAACGCTACGGCACCCAACTGATCATCAACGATGACGCCGAGCTGGCCGCGCGCCTGGGCGTCGGCGTGCATCTGGGGCAGACCGACGGCCCGCTCACACCCGCCCGTGCCTTGCTTGGGCGCAACGCCATCATTGGCTCGACCTGCCATGCCAGCCTCGACCTGGCCGCAAAGGCCGCCAGCGAAGGCGCAAGCTACGTGGCCTTCGGCCGCTTCTTCAATTCCCTGACCAAGCCCGGCGCCCCGGCTGCTAGCCTCGAGCTGATCGAGCAGGCCCGCGCCCAGGTCAAGCTGCCGATCGCAGTGATCGGTGGCATCACCCTCGACAACGCCGCCCCGCTGGTCGCCCATGGCGCCGACCTGCTGGCGGTGATCCACGGCCTGTTCGGTGCCGACAGCGCGCAGGAAGTCACCCGCCGCGCCCGCGCCTTCAACGCCCTGTTCGCTTCCTGATTTCGAGAGAAGATCCCATGTCCCGTTCCGAAACCCTGTTCGCCCAAGCCCAGAAGCACATTCCCGGCGGCGTCAACTCGCCGGTGCGCGCCTTCAAGAGCGTCGGCGGCACCCCGCTGTTCTTCAAACATGCCGAAGGCGCCTATGTGGTCGATGAAGACGACAAGCGCTACGTCGATTACGTCGGTTCCTGGGGCCCGATGATCCTCGGCCACGGTCACCCGGACGTACTGGACGCGGTACGCCGTCAGCTGGAGCACGGCCTGTCGTACGGTGCGCCGACCGCCATGGAAACCGAGATGGCCGACCTGGTCTGCTCGATCGTGCCGTCCATGGAGATGGTGCGCATGGTCAGCTCAGGCACCGAAGCCACCATGAGCGCCATTCGCCTGGCCCGTGGCTACACCGGTCGCGATGCGATCATCAAGTTCGAAGGCTGCTACCACGGCCACTCCGACAGCCTGCTGGTCAAAGCCGGTTCCGGCCTGCTCACCCAGGGCGTGCCGAGCTCGGCGGGCGTGCCGGCCGACTTCGCCAAGCACACACTGACCCTGCCGTTCAACGACATCGCAGCCGTCGAGAAGACCCTCGCCGACGTTGGCCAGACAGTGGCCTGCATCATCGTCGAGCCGGTAGCCGGCAACATGAACTGTGTACCGCCGGCGCCAGGCTTCCTCGAAGGCCTGCGCGCGCTGTGCGACAAGCACGGTGTGGTGCTGATTTTCGATGAAGTGATGACCGGTTTCCGCGTATCGCTGGGTGGCGCCCAGGGCCACTACGGCATTACCCCGGACCTGTCGACCTTCGGCAAGATCGTCGGTGGCGGCATGCCGGTAGGCTGCTTCGGCGGCAAGCGCGAGATCATGGGTTGCATCGCCCCGCTCGGCCCGGTCTACCAGGCAGGCACCCTGTCGGGCAACCCGCTGGCCATGGCCGCCGGCCTGACCACCCTCAAGCTGATCAGCCGCCCGGGCTTCCACGACGAGCTGAGCGCCTTCACCAGCCGCATGCTCGATGGCCTGCAGCAACGCGCCGATGCTGCAGGCGTACCGTTCGTCACCACCCAGGCAGGTGCGATGTTCGGCCTGTACTTCACCGGTGCCGACGATATCGTCACCTTCGACGACGTGATGGCCAGCGACGCAGAGCGCTTCAAGCGCTTCTTCCACCTGATGCTCGAGGGCGGCGTGTACCTGGCACCGAGTGCGTTCGAGGCGGGCTTCACCTCCATCGCCCATGGCGAGAAAGAGCTGCAGATCACCCTGGATGCGGCCGAGCGGGCATTTGCCAAGCTGAAGTGACCCACCTGACGGCCTCATCGCGGGGAAGCCCACCCCACAGCTATCGTCTGTGGGGCAGGGTTGTACCCCGATGAGGCTGCTTCAGAGCAAAACGTGAGCCCCATCACAAGTCGCACAAATACACCTCGATGCAGAATTTCGAGTAAAACTTTGTAAGGTTGGCGCTGCTTATCCCATAATGTGCCACCAGAGACATTGGCCGCAGTTTTGCAGAGGTAAGTCGATCCCCATGAACCGCACCGGCCGCGCCCTCACCCTGGGCTGCCTGTTGCTTCTTCAGCCCCTGCTGGCCCTGGCAGAGGGCGGTAACTCGTTGCTGATTCCAGCGACGGGCCGCTGCACTCTCAATGCCCAGCCGCAAGACCTGGAGAATGCGCTGAAAGCCTGCGCGCAAAGTGCGGAATCCGGCGATGCCCAGGCGCAGTATGAACTGGGCGAGTTCTACTACACCGGCAACCAGGCCCCCAAGGACCTGAACAAGGCACTGAACTGGTTCGAGAAAGCCTCGCTGCAGGGTCATGCCCAGGCCCAATATCGTCTGGGCGGCATGTTCTTCCATGGCGAGGGGGTCAAGGCCAACAACGTCCAGGCCTATATCCTGCTGAAGATCGCTGCGGTCAACGGCGCCGAAGACGCGCTGGACATGGCCGACGAAGTCACCGAGCAGATGCCCCGCGACGAACTCGAGCATGCCACGCAAGTGCTCGGGCAGATCTTCCGCAAGTACCTTCTGGAGCTGCAAAGCGCCGAAGGGCGCACGCCGTTCTCGCCGCTGCCCTGATCCGATCATCCAATCGTCAAATGGTGCTGGCAGACTGTCAGCCTTGCCCTTGATCGTTTCAGATCTTTCGCCACTGTCGCTCAAGGGTTATTCTTGAGTTCATATCCCTCGTCGAGCGCCTTGAACCGACCTTGAACGCACCCATACAACCCCATCGCTTCACCCTCGAGCCCTTCGAGGCCCACCGTTTCGCCAACTTGTGTGGCCAGTTCGACGAGCACCTGCGCCTGATCGAACAACGCCTGGCCATCGAGATCCGCAACCGCGGCAATCAGTTCGAACTGATCGGCGAGCCCAAGACCACCTCCGCCGCCGAACAGCTGCTGCGCCGTCTCTATCGCGAGACCAAGGCCACCGACCTGTCGCCGGAAACGGTCCACCTCTATCTCCAGGAGTCCGCGGTCGAGAACATCGACAACCCCGCCGTCAACGAAGTCAGCGTCTCGCTGCGCACGCGCAAGGGCAACATTCGCCCGCGCGGGGTCAACCAGCAGCGCTACGTCAAGGAAATCCTGGCCAACGACATCAACTTCGGCATCGGCCCGGCCGGCACCGGCAAGACATACCTGGCCGTGGCCTGCGCCGTCGATGCGCTGGAGCGCGAGCAGGTACGCCGCATCCTGCTGGTACGCCCGGCGGTCGAAGCCGGCGAAAAGCTCGGCTTCCTGCCCGGCGACCTGGCCCAGAAGATCGACCCTTACCTGCGCCCGCTGTACGACGCCCTCTACGAGATGCTCGGCTTCGAGCACGTGGCCAAGCTGATCGAGCGCCAGGTGATCGAGATCGCCCCGCTGGCCTACATGCGCGGCCGCACGCTGAACAACAGTTTCATCATCCTCGACGAAAGCCAGAACACCACCCTCGAGCAGATGAAGATGTTCCTTACCCGCATCGGCTTCGGCTCGACTGCTGTGATCACCGGCGACATCACTCAGGTCGACCTGCCGCGTGGCACCAAGTCGGGGCTGGCCCACGTGATCGAAGTGCTCAGGGACGTCCCGGGCATCAGTTTCACCCATTTCCAGCCCAAGGACGTGGTACGCCATCCGCTGGTGCAGCGCATCGTCGAAGCCTACGATCGCTTCGAAGCCCGTCAGGCCAAGCCCGAGGCGCCCGCCAAAGATGCTTGAACTCGATCTGCAACGGGCCACCGATACCCCCGCCCCGGACGACGCGGCATTCCGCCGCTGGTGCGAGCTGGCATTGCGCCAGCGCAGCGCCGACTCGGAAATGACCATCCGCCTGGTCGACGAGGCCGAGGGCCGCGAACTGAACAACACCTACCGGCACAAGGACTACGCGACCAACGTATTGTCCTTCCCTGCTGACGTGCCCGACGAACTGCTGGATATTCCGCTGCTGGGCGACCTGGTCATCTGCGTGCCGGTGGTCGAGCGAGAAGCCAGCGAACAAGGCAAGGCGCTGGAGGCACACTGGGCGCACCTGGTCATTCACGGCTGCCTGCACCTACTCGGCTACGACCACATCGACGACGATGAGGCCGAGGAAATGGAAGCCCTGGAACGCGAATTGCTGGCCGAACTGGGTCATCCTGACCCGTACGCCGATGACGACACCGATTCAATCAACCCTTGATCACTGCAAAGGAACACGAGTAAACCGCCATGAGCGAAGATCGATCGAGCAACGGGCAGAAGTCCTGGCTGGGTAAACTGACCCAGGCTTTTGCCCATGAGCCGAAAAACCGCCAGGAGCTCCTCGAGCTGCTGCGCGAAGCCCATCAGAACAAGCTGCTCGACAGCGAAGCGTTGACCATCGTCGAAGGTGCCATCCAGGTCGCTGACCTGCAGGTACGCGACATCATGGTCCCGCGCTCGCAGATGATCAGCATCAAGGCCAGCCAGTCCCCACGCGAATTCCTGCCAGCGGTGATCGACGCCGCGCACTCGCGCTACCCGGTGATTGGTGAAAGCCATGACGATGTGCTCGGGATCCTGCTGGCCAAGGACCTGCTGCCGCTGATCCTCAAGGAGAACGGCGACAGCTTCAACATCAAGGACCTGCTGCGCCCGGCCACCTTCGTGCCGGAGTCCAAGCGCCTGAACGTGCTGCTGCGCGAGTTCCGCGCCAACCACAATCACATGGCCATCGTCATCGACGAATACGGCGGCGTCGCGGGCCTGGTAACCATCGAGGACGTGCTGGAGCAGATCGTCGGCGACATCGAGGACGAGCACGACGTCGAGGAAGACAGCTACATCAAGCCACTGCCCAGTGGCGACTTCCTGGTTAAAGCGCTCACGCCGATCGAGAACTTCAACGAGTTCTTCGACAGCGAGTTCTCCGACGATGAGTTCGACACTGTCGGCGGCCTGGTCATGAGCGCCTTTGGTCACCTGCCCAAGCGCAACGAAACCACCGAAATCGGCGCCTATCGCTTCCGCATCCTCAATGCCGACAGCCGCCGGATACACTTGCTGCGCCTGACCCCGATCACCCGCTAAGGACGAACATGCGCTGGATCACCCGCCCCGGCTGGCCCGGTAACCTGCTGGCCATGGTGGCCGGCGCTTCCACCTCCCTGGCCCTGGCGCCCTTCGACATCTGGCCGATCGCCTTGCTGGCGATCATGCTGTTCTACCTCGGACTGCGCGAGCTCAGCCCGCGCCAGGCTTTGGGTCGCGGCTGGTGCTATGGGTTCGGCCTGTATGGCGCTGGCACCAGCTGGATCTACGTCAGCATCAATACCTACGGCGGGGCGTCGCCCTTGCTGGCGACCCTGCTGCTGCTGGCATTCTTCGCCGCCATCGCCTGGTTCTTCGCCCTGCCCGCCTGGCTCTGGGCGCGCTGGCTGCGGCGCAACGAGGCACCACTGGCTGACGCCCTGTGCTTCGCCGCCCTGTGGCTGTTGCAGGAGGCGTTCCGCGGCTGGTTCCTGACCGGTTTCCCCTGGCTCTACGCCGGCTACAGCCAGCTTGACGGTCCGCTGGCGGGGCTTGCGCCACTGGGGGGTGTCTGGCTGATTTCCTTCGCCCTGGCACTGTCTGCCGCGCTGCTGTGCAACCTGCACCGTTTGCGGGCACGCCCGGCCTTCCTCGCCGTGGGCGCACTGCTGCTGGTCGCCCCGTGGGGCATCGGCCTGGCGCTCAAGGACCACGCCTGGACCCGACCGGCCGGCGAGCCACTGAAAGTGGCTGCGGTGCAGGGTAACGTCGAGCAGGATCTGAAATGGGACCCGGCCCACGTCAACGCCCAACTGGCGCTGTACCGCGACATGAGCCTGAGCTCCAAGCCGGTCGACCTGTTGATCTGGCCCGAGACCGCGGTACCGGTGCTCAAGGACCAGGCCCAGGGCTACATCGACATGATGGGCAGCTTCGCCTCTGACCGTCATTCGGCGCTGATCACCGGGGTGCCGATCCGCGAAGTGGTGCACCACCAGCGCCGCTACTACAACGGCATCACCGTGACCGGCGAAGGCGACGGCACCTACCTCAAGCAGAAGCTGGTGCCATTTGGCGAGTACGTTCCGCTGCAGGACGTGCTGCGCGGGCTGATCGAGTTCTTCAACCTGCCGATGTCCGACTTCGCCCGCGGGCCGGAAGACCAGCCTCTGCTGCAGGCCAAGGGCTATCAGATAGCGCCGTACATCTGCTACGAAGTGGTCTACCCGGAATTCGCCGCAGAGCTGGCAGCGCAGAGCGATCTGCTGCTGACCATCAGCAACGACACCTGGTTCGGCACCTCGATCGGCCCGTTACAGCACCTGCAGATGGCACAGATGCGCGCACTCGAGGCGGGCCGCTGGATGATCCGCGCCACCAACAATGGTGTAACGGCCCTGATCGACCCGTTCGGCAGGATCACCACCCAGATTCCGCAGTTCCAGAAGGCGATTCTGTATGGTGATGTGGTGCCGATGCAGCAGCTCACGCCTTACCTGCAGTGGCGCTCGTGGCCATTGGCAATCGTCTGCGTGCTGCTGATGGGCTGGGCGCTGCTGGCAGCCAGGATTGCCAGAGCCCTATAACAGACTGTGTGAAAACCTAGCAATCTGCCCCGCCCTTTAAGAGAATGCTCCGTATCGAAAGATACGGAGCATTCTTCGTTATGGCCTACATACAAGGAGAGTCCCGCAGCCAGACCAGCTTGTTCCCGGTCTCGCTGGAGGAATTGATCCCGGAAGATCACCTCGTACGGGTCATCGACCTGTATGTCGCCAAGCTTGATCTGGGTCAGCTCGGCTTTGAGAAAACTCAGCCCAAGGCCACCGGGCGCCCCGCGTACGACCCCGCCGATCAGCTAAAGCTCTACCTTTATGGTTATTTCCAGCGCATTCGCTCGTCCCGGCGCCTGGAAGCCGAATGCCAGCGCAACATCGAAGTGATGTGGCTGATCAACCGGCTCAAACCCGACTTCAAAACCATCGCCGACTTCCGCAAGAACAACAAAGCTGCGTTCGTCGCGACATGCCGTGCCTTTGTGCAGTTCT
>NZ_JAYFUI010000125.1:0-8577 GCF_034961125.1 Pseudomonas machongensis
CACCTGCAGCATCGATATATCCGACGAGCGCGCCGGCGCAATCGCGAACAAAGCGCTCGGTACCCGTTCCCGGTAAGCGACGCTCCAAAAGATTGCCCCTGGCATCGTTGTGGTACTCGTGGCGGCGACCTTCTGCATCAATGAGGCGCACACAATGGCCGAGGTTATCGTACTCATAGCGCGTAGATTGCATGGAGCAGTCCAGGATTTCACTGAGGTTGCCCCATTCGTCCCAGCGTAACGTCGTCGACTGCTGTGCGGCATTGGTGATACGAACAGGCTGGCCCTGCACATCCCGCTGGTAGACTGTGCTCGCGCCAAGCGGGTCGATGATTTCGACACAGTTGCCACGCTTGTCGTAACGAAACGACCAGCTATGACCTTTGCAGTCGGTTTGTGTAGTGGGCAGCGCCCAGTGCGGCAACCACGTGGAACTCTCGGTGCGTCCGAGCGGATCGGTGATTCGCGTCAGGTTTCCAGATCCGTCGTACGCGAAATTCCAGGCGCCTTGATTGGGTCCGATAGCCTTGACCAACTGTCGCGCACTATTCCAGTCGAACTGCCATTGTGCGCCTGTGGGGTCTATGTATCGGGTCACCTGATAGCGCTCGTCCCAGTGGTGGGAACTGGCACGCCCGAGGCTGTCCGTGACACGGGTCATGCGGTTTGGCAAATCATAGTCGAACAGATAACGAGCGCCATCGTTGGTCCAGTGCTCAATGACCCTTTGCTCACTCCCTTGCGGGCCTTCGTATGCCTGCCAGCGATAGAAACACTCGAGCCCGCTACAATGCCAGTGCTGGGCCATATTCATGTCGGCGTCATAGCTGAATCGCCGTTGGACGGTGCCAACTGCGTCGTGTACAGCGATGAGCTGGCCCGCTTTATTGTAGAAGTAGCTGGACAGCAGATTTTCCTGATCAGTGTCGTGCTCGTTAGTCAAAATCTGGCGTGTCACCTGACTTACGCGTTGAGGGTGTTGCTGATCGTATTTCAAGTTTATCCAATGAAGACCCTGCTGGTCCCTGAGCCGGATGACACGCCCCTGTTCATCGTGATCCAACCAGATACGTCCCTCATTGCGGTCGCCGATCAAGCTCAGCCGCAAATAGTCAGGGTTGCCCGGTGTCGGCGTGAAGAGCCGGTACATGCCCTGGACGCTTTCGATCAGCACATTTCCTGCTTCATCGCGCCTTGCCGAAAGACCTTCTCCCGGGTCGAACGCCGCGCCCGGGCAGGGAATCTCGCCCAATCCGACCTGTCTGCCTTGTTCGTCGGTATAAGTAAGGTGGCCGTCTGCTCCGGCTTGTACAGACACCTCGAATGACACGCTCCAGCCAGTACCAAAGAGCCCGTCTGTGCGCTTGTCCAGGCTGTTGTACAGGCGTTGCCAGTGAATGGGGAAAAGGCCGGGCAGGGTAAAGTCCAGATCCTCGTCCCCTGCGAGTATCTTTGCGCCTGTTGCCGCGTGTACAGGATTAGGGGCACCTTGGGTGGAGGCTTTGAGTGCTGAAGTGACCTTGCTGGTGAGAACCGACACGGCGGCCCCAACCAGAGCACTGCCGATCAGGCACGGGAATTTTGTCCAGAAACCACGCGTGTTGCCTCGCAGCAAGAGCAATGCTGCTAGGGTCAGTTGTACGCCGGGCAGCTTCCCACTCTCGATCTGCCGAACCACGACGGTTCCACCGCCGATCCTCACGTCAGGGGAAATAAGGTCTTTGCCGGAGCCGATCTTTGCTTCGCAGGTGCTTCTGTCGCCACTGCGGGTTGCAGGCTGCCCATTGATGAATACAGATCGAGAGCCCTCGGCAAGAAATTGCTCGGGCATGGCTGGATGCTTTTTGCAATCCACGGTGTCCAGCGGACAGGGCTCGGCATTGGGTTCTGCGCTGGCTACCGTGGGTCTCCACATTTGCGAGAGGTAATAACCTGCGAGATCCATGAAGCTTGGTTCAGGCGCTTGCACTGGCGTGGCGGGCGCTGCACTCAGCTTGCCTGCCGCCCTGGCTGCCGCCTTGCCGTTGATGAAGACATCTTCCGATCCACTGGTGATGAACGCCTCGATACTGGGAGGAAAAAGCCAGTTGGCCGCCGTCTCACACCAGTCGGTAATCACCTCGTCGGCTCCGCTCAACCCCGCAGCGATGCCGACGACTGCGCCCACGGCTACACCCAGCAAGACGCAACCAAGCCCCCCGGTAGCGATGGTGACTCCTGTTGCTGCTGCGATAGCCGCCGTGGCCACCAGGCAACCGACATAGGTGATGGCAGCGTAGGCGGCGACTTCCAACACCCCCGCCGTGATATCTGCCAGCATCGAGGTGTGCAGCAGGCCGTCGCCTTCACGGGCCGCCCAGACATCTTCGGTCATCCAGGGTTACTCGTTCATGAGTGTTCGAGGAGTTGCAGCGACTGCTTAATCACCGTCCAGTGCTGCGTCTGCACGGAGGTCATGGGCTTTGACGCTACATAGCTGAGGGCGATCAGCTGAGCTTTTCCTGGAACCTGCAGGGCGATCTGGTACTGATAGACCCGCTCGTTGCCTTTGTTGAATTCGGTCTGCACCTCTATGGCATCTACAGACGGGCTGACACCTGCTTTCGTCTCCTGCGCAGGAGAGCAGCGTAAATTGGCTACCTGTTGCCTGAGCTTATCCAGTTGTGCATCGAAGTTACTTTTGAGCGTCTCGTTTTCTGCCAGCGGACTGCGACTGATGATCAAGGTCGTGCCAAGGTCCGGGAACCTGAGGATGTTGATCGAAGCATCGATCACCTTAGTGTCAGGCAGGCAAAGAAGTGCTTCGTTGATCGAGTACTGCATAGTGGCTCTCTATCGCGATTAGTTGGGCTTGGCCGGCTGGGAGTAATGTTGCTCGACCGCGCCCTTGATCGTTGATTGCTTGCCCTGGGCTCCAGGGTCCGTGGCCTTCTCGCTACCAAGGTTCAGATCGAGCTTACCTTTGGTTTGTATCTTGCTGCTGCCTGAGGAGTAGAAGTTGAAGCTTGCACACGTGAGGTTGATGTCTCCGCCTGCCTTAAGCTCGATGACGCTGTCCCCGCATACCAGTCTCAGGCTTTCACCCGCTTCGATGACATAGGTCGCAGCGGCGCTGCTGGAGCAAGAGCCACCTACCAGCGAGGTATCGTTGGCGCGCGTTACATGCAGACGGTTTGCACCAATGGTCACCGTCTCATTGAGACCAATCGTCTTGTCCCGGTTGCCCCCCACCGACAACGTCTCATTCTGCTCCACCACCGTGTCCATGTTGCGCTCGGCATGCACATACAACTGCTCCTGCCCGCGCTTGTCCTCCATGCGAATCTCGTTGAAGTTGGCCGGGCTGCCGCCCTTGCTCGAACGGCTCTTCATGCCGCTCTGGGTGGCGTTGCCGGGCAGATCGTAGGGCACGGCCTGCTCGGCGTTGTACACCCGGCCAGTGATGATCGGCCGGTCGGGGTCGCCCTCGAGGAAGCTGACGATCACTTCCTGGCCGATCCGCGGGATCTGCATCGAGCCCCAGTTCTTCCCGGCCCAGGCCTGGGATACGCGGATCCAGCACGAGCTGTTCTCGTTGGACTGGTCGTGGCGGTCCCAGTGGAAGTGCACCTTCACCCGACCGTACTGGTCGGTCCAGATCTCCTCGCCGGCCGGGCCAACCACCACGGCAGTCTGCGGGCCCTTGACCAGCGGGCGCAGGGTGCTCGATACCGGCCGGTAGCTCTGCTGGGCGTCGATGCAGCTCAGGTTGCTCTCGAACTGCGCCGAGCCGCTGCCGCCGCCGGTTTCCAGGCGCTCCTGCACCACGTAGTAGCGGGCGGCGACGATCAGGTACTCGCGGTTCTGATCCTGGCGGGAGAAGCCGCTGAGGCTGAACAGGTGACCACTGCCAAGACCACGGGCGTTGCCGCGCAGCTCCACGCGTTCATGCAGGCTCTGCAGCGACTCGAGACGGGTGCGCGCATAGTGCTCGCCGTCCTGGGTCTGCTCATAGGCGCCGGGGTAGTCGTACAGCGGGTAGTCGCCGGCCTGGTGCGGGCGTGGCATGGCCGAGCGCACATCGATGCGCGCGCTGGGCCGCTGGAAGTCGTAGTCGTTGAGTTCCATCGAGCCGGACTGCACCTCTTGCGCCAGGTGCCAGTCGTTGATGTGGTCGCGCTCGCGGTGCTGGCCGTCGGGCGGATAGAACGGCACCGACTCGTAGCCGGGTGCCTTCTGGTGTGCGCCATAGGCGTCGGCCAGCACCAGGACGTGACGCGCCTCCTCATGGCGGAAGAAGTAGTAGATGCCTTCTTCTTCCATCAGCCGGCTGACGAAGTCGAAGCTGGTCTCGCGGTATTGCACGCAGTACTCGCGCTCGCGATAGCTGCGGCTCAGGGCGTCCTCGAAGTCCGAAAAGCCCAGGTCGCGGAATACCTGCTTGATGATCTGCGGCGCGCTCAGGTGCTGGAAGATCCGGCAGTCGCTGGTGCGCGTCAGCAACCACAGCCAGGGCCGCAGGGTGACGCGGTAGCTGGCGAACTGACCGCGATCGACCGACTGGCTGCAGCGCGCGACGATGCCGTGGAAGTGACGCGAAGCCATGCCGCTCAATTGCAGCGACAGGCTCATGGGTTTGCCCAGCAGCTGGTTGAGGTCGATGGCCGGATCGTCGCTGGTCAGCTGCAGCTCATAGTCGAACAGGCGGCCGAGCTCCTCGCTGCCGCCCATCTCGCTGAGGATCAGCACGTTCGGCCCCAGGGGGCTGTTGATCTGCGCTAGGCGCGTCAGTTGCGTGAACAGCATGGATGTTCCTGTATGCGCGAGACTCAGGCCGCGCTGAAGTCATAGTGCAGTTCGTTGTCGCGCGCGCCGATGCTGACGCTGGCCAGCGGCTTGCCTTCGAGCAGACGGGTAAGGAACTCGCGGCTCATGTCCGGCAGCAGGCCGTTGGTCAGGATCGCATCGATCATCCGCCCGCCGCTCTCGGTCTCGGTGCAGCGCGAGACGATCAGGTCCACCACCGCATCGTCGTAGGCGAAGCCGACCTTGTGCGTGGCCTCCACGCGCTTGCGGATGCGCTCCAGTTGCAGGCGGGTGATGGCCTTGAGCATGGCGTCGCTGAGCGGGTAGTAGGGGATGGTCACCAGGCGACCGAGCAGCGCGGGCGGGAAGATTTCCAGCAGCGGCTTGCGCAGCAAGGTGGCGACCGAATCCGGTTCGGGCAGGGTCTGCGGGTCCTTGCAGATGTCGGCGATCAGCTCGGTGCCGGCATTGGTGGTGAGCAGGATCAGGGTGTTGCGAAAATCGATCTGGCGCCCTTCGCCATCTTCCATCACACCCTTGTCGAATACCTGGAAGAAGATTTCATGTACGTCAGGGTGGGCTTTTTCCACCTCGTCGAGCAGCACCACGCTGTAGGGGCGACGGCGCACGGCCTCGGTCAGCACACCACCTTCGCCGTAGCCGACATAGCCGGGCGGCGCGCCCTTGAGGGTGGAGACGGTGTGCGCTTCCTGGAACTCGCTCATGTTGATGGTGATCAGGTTCTGCTCGCCGCCATACATGGCCTCGGCCAGCGCCAGGGCGGTCTCGGTCTTGCCCACGCCCGAGGTGCCGGCAAGCATGAACACGCCAATGGGTTTATTGGGGTTGTCGAGGCCGGCGCGGGAGGTCTGGATACGCTTGGCGATCATCTTCAGGGCGTGGTCCTGGCCAATGATGCGCTTGCCCAGGTGGCTGTCGAGGTTGAGTACGGTCTCGATCTCGTTGCGTGCCATACGCCCCACCGGAATACCGGTCCAGTCGGCAACCACAGAGGCCACGGCCTGGTAGTCGACGGTCGGCAGGATCAGCGGGCTTTCGCCTTGCAGGGCGCTCAGGCGCTGCTGCAAGTCGACGAGTCGCTCGCGCAGCTCATGGCTGCCTTGGGCATCGACCTCCTGATCGACCACCCCGACCTGCTCACGCAACTGGGCGCGGGTGGCCAGCAGTTCGTCGACCAGGGTCTTTTCTTCGGCCCAGCGGCCTTCCAGCTCGAGCAGGCGCTGACGCTCTTCGGTCAACAGCGTGTCGGCCTGTGTCTGGCGTTGCTCGGTGGCGACGCCAATGGCGGCTTCGCGGGCGATGATCTGCAGCTCGACTTCCAGCGCCTCGATACGCCGACGGCTGTCATCGACCTCTGCAGGCACTGCATGCAGGCTGATGGCCACGCGTGCGCAGGCGGTATCGAGCAAGCTCACCGACTTGTCCGGTAGTTGGCGTGCAGGGATGTAGCGGTGCGACAGCTTGACCGCGGCTTCCAGCGCTTCGTCGAGGATCTGCACCTGATGGTGCTTCTCCATGGTCGAGGCCACGCCGCGCATCATCAGCAGCGCCTTTGGCTCGCTCGGCTCATCGACCTGCACCACCTGGAAGCGGCGGGTCAGTGCCGGGTCCTTCTCGATGTGTTTCTTGTACTCAGCCCAGGTGGTCGCGGCCACGGTGCGCAGGCTGCCACGGGCCAGTGCCGGCTTGAGCAGGTTGGCGGCATCGCCGGTCCCGGCAGCGCCACCGGCACCGACCAGGGTGTGGGCTTCGTCGATGAACAGGATGATGGGCTTGGGCGAGGCCTGGACGTCCTCGATGACCTGGCGCAGACGCTGCTCGAACTCACCCTTCATGCTGGCGCCGGCTTGCAGCAGGCCGACATCCAGGCTGCGCAACTCGACGTCCTTGAGCGCAGGCGGTACGTCGCCGGCAACGATGCGCAAGGCGAAGCCCTCGACGACAGCGGTTTTGCCGACGCCGGCCTCGCCGGTGAGGATCGGGTTGTTCTGGCGGCGACGCATGAGGATGTCGACCAGTTGTCGGATCTCCTCGTCGCGGCCCACGATCGGGTCGAGCTTGCCACTGCGCGCCTGTTCGGTCAGGTCGACGGTGAAGCGCTTGAGTGCTTCCTGCTTGCCCATCGCCGCGGGGGCCACGGCGCCGCTGGCTTCGCCCGGCGCTGCCGCGGTGAAGCCGTCGCTGGCGGCCAGATTGTTCTCGGGGGAGTCGCCGACGTACTCGTCGAAACGTTCACTCAGGGCCTCGACCTTGAGCTTGGCGAACTCGCTCGACAGACCCAGCAGGGCATTGCGCAGGCTCGGGGTCTTGAGGATGCCGACCAGCAGGTAGCCGGTGCGCACCTGGCTCTCGCCGAACATCAGGCTGCCGTAGACCCAACCGCGCTCCACTGCCTCTTCGACCTGCGAGGACAGGTCGGTGATCGAGGTTGAGCCCCGCGGCAGGCGGTCGAGGGCGTCGGTCAGGTCACGGGCCAGGCGCGCCGGCTCGACGTTGAACTGGCGCACGATACGGTGCAGGTCGCTGTCCTGCAATTGCAGCAACTGGTGCAACCAGTGCACCAGCTCCACGTAGGGGTTGCCGCGCAGCTTGCAGAACACCGTGGCGGCTTCGATGGCCTTGTAGGCGACGCTGTTGAGTTTGCCGAACAGCGCGGCGCGGCTGATTTCACCCATGTTCCTGACTCCTTGTGCAAGTCGGTTGGACCGGCTGCGCGGCGTAGTAGCGAGCGAGCTTGAGGTCGTTGGCATCGTGTTGTGGACGGCCGAGCCAGGTGTCGAAACCCAGGCGCCTGCCGGCATCGAGTTCCAGCGCGGGCACGTGCTCGCGCGCGAGAATGAGGTTCAGGTCCCAGTCCAGTTCGTGGCCCTGGTACTCGGCGACCCAGGCCGCCAGTTCGATGAACGCCTGCCCGCCCGGCAGCAGCGCGTGGTATTGCTCCAGCGTCAGCGGGCCGAGGCACAGGCGGAACTTGTGCTGGCGATCCCAGACGTAGCGGCCCAGGCACAGGTCCATGCCCAGGCGGTTGGCGTGCACGCCGAGGCGGCTGCGCTCGGGCAGTTCCAGCCATTGGCCGACGTACTCCTCGATGCGCACCGGCACGCCGAAATAGCTCGCCAGGATGCTGGCCAGCCCGTCCGGATAGCGCGTCTGTGCGGCGAGGTGGCCGGAGTAGTGCAGCTTGGCGGTATGCGGCAGCGGGCCCTGGTCCTGCAGTTCGGGCTGGCCGCGCCCGCTCAGGGCCGCCAGACGCGCGGCCCAGTAGTCATCGCCGGGGCGGTCGTGGCTGACGGTTGGCCGCGCTTCGGCCCAGGCACGGTAGAACAGGCTCAGCAGGCGGTGATGGAAGATGTCGAGGAAGCGCTTGCTGGTGTGGTCGGCGTGGTTGCGCTGGCGTTCGCGCATGTACTCGGTCAGGTGCAACGGCAGCGGTCCGTTGGGGCCGCCGAGGCCGAAGAAGAACTGTTCCAGGCGCGCCGGCCCTTCGCCGTCTTGCGTTACCGAGGCCAGGGTGGCCGGGGCGAAGCTGCAGTCCAGGCGCTGGCCCAGGCGCACCGGCTCATCGGCCAGGCGCTGGGCGTGACCGAAGCGAGGCAGCTCGGGGTGCTCGGCCTCGAGGCGACGCAGCGCCTGGAAGAAGTCGAACTCCCAGGGTTCGGCCTGCATGGCCTCGAGTATGTTCACAGGGTCGGCCTGCGTCCGGGCTTGGCTTTCCATCGCATGATCTCGCCGCGCTCGCTGGTGCGCAGCACGGTTTCGGTGAAGCTGTTG
>NZ_JAYFUI010000126.1:0-28178 GCF_034961125.1 Pseudomonas machongensis
AAGCCTGCGCCTGTGGCTGTTCAGCGACCCCTACATGCGTGTGCCGCAGTTGTTGGTCGGCCTGCGCAGTGGTGCGCTGGCGGTCGACCTGGAGCAGCTTGGCGCCAGCGACCGGGTGGCCGTGCGCATGCCAAGCAGCCTGGCCGATTACCTGCGTGGCAACTTCGCCAATCTCAACCTGCAGGGCGTGCCCAATGAGCGCGAGGCGCTGCAACTGGTGCTGGGTGCGCAAGCCAGCTACGCCGTGCTCGACGAGGCGCAGCTCAGTCGCCTGTCGCGCGAGAGCGAATTCGGCGACCTGGTGGTCGTGGGCGATATTGGCCTGCCGCAGTTGCTGCGTATCGGCTCGCGCCGCGATTGGCCGCTGCTGGCCGACGTGCTGGAGCGCGGTCTGCAGGCGATGCCTGCCAAGGAACTGGAGCAGTTGCACCAGCGTTGGTTGCAACCGAAGTACCCGCGCCTGAGCGAGTCGGCGGGGTTCTGGCAGAACCTTGCGTTGTTGTTCGGCTTGTTGCTGCTCTGCGCGCTGGCCACCCTGGCGATGCAGCGTCGCCAGCAGCGCCGACTCGAGCGGAGCCTGCTGAGCGTGCGGGAGAGCCTGCTCGAACGCCAGGCCCGTGAAGAGGCACTGCGGCTGAGCCAGTTTTCCATCGACCAGAGCACCGTTGGCATCCTCTGGGTGCATTGGGACAGCCACGTGCGCTACGCCAATCATGCTGCCGAGCGCATGCTCGGCCATGGTGAGGGCGAACTGCTCGAGCGACCGCTGATCGATATCGAGCCGAGCCTGCACATGGACCGCTGGCTGGAGTTGTGGAAGCGTGCGCGCACGGGCGACAGTGGGGCGCAAGCGTTCGAGACCCTGTGCCGTCGTGCCGATGGCAGCTTGCTGCCGGTGGAGCTGTCACTGAGCTTCCTGCGTTTTCGGGATGCCGAATACCTGGTGGTGTTCATCACCGATGTCACCGAGCGCCGCCGCGCCCTGGCGGCCCTGCGCGAGAGCGAGGCGCGGCTCAAGGGTATCGCGGGCAACGTGCCGGGCCTGGTCTTTCGCCTGGAGCGTGATCCTGCCGAGGGCGAGCCGGAGTTTCCCTATGTCAGTGAGGGCAGCGAGGCGCTGGTCGGCTATGCCCCCGCCCAGATCCAGCAGGCGGACATGGGGCTGCGCAATCTGGTCCACCCCGATGACCGCGCCGACTATCACCGGGTCCAGGACTTGGCGCTGGCCAATGACCGCGACTGGTCCTGGCAGGGCCGCATTCTCACCCGCGAAGGTCTGCAGCGCTGGGCCGACATCAAGGCCAGCGCCCGGCGTCAGGCCGATGGCCGGGTGGTGTGGGACGGCATTGTCTGGGATGTTACCCAGAGCAAGCGGGTCGAGCTGGAACTGGCGCGCTCCCAGGAGCAACTGCGTGAGCTGTCGGCGCACCTGGAGAGCGTACGTGAGGAAGAGAAGGCGCGAATCGCCCGTGAAGTGCACGATGAACTCGGACAGATGCTCACTGTGCTCAAGCTGGAGGTTTCGATGTGCGAGCTGGCTTTTGCCGAGCTCGACCCGGGGCTCAACGAGCGACTCACCAGCATGAAGCGCCTGATCGCCCAATTGTTCCAGCTGGTGCGCGATGTGGCCACGGCGTTGCGCCCGCCGATCCTGGATGCCGGGATCGCCTCGGCCATCGAATGGCAGGCCCGGCGCTTCGAGGCGCGCACGCAGATTCCCTGCCTGGTGCAGGTGCCGGATAATCTGCCAGCATTGAGCGATGCCAAGGCCACTGGACTGTTCCGCATCCTGCAGGAGGCGCTGACCAATGTCATGCGCCATGCCAGGGCGCACACGGTGCAAATCGAGCTCAAGCATGAAAATGACTGGCTACGCATGACGGTGATCGACGACGGTGCCGGCTTCAGCCCCGCTCAGTCACGCCCCACCTCGTTCGGCCTGGTCGGCGTGCGTGAGCGGGTGCTGATGCTGGGCGGCAGCGTGACCCTGGAAAGCGAGCCGGGCGAGGGCACCAGCCTGAGCGTGGCCATCCCTCTTTATTAGGAGAAACACCTTGATTCGAGTGCTGGTGGCTGAAGACCACACCATCGTCCGCGAGGGCATCAAGCAATTGATCGGCCTGGCCAAGGACATGCTGGTAGCGGGCGAGGCCGGCAACGGCGAGCAGTTGCTCGAAACGCTGCGCCATACCCCCTGCGAGGTGGTGCTGCTGGATATCTCGATGCCGGGCGTCAACGGCCTGGAGGCGATTCCGCGGATCCGCGCGCTGAGCAGTCCGCCAGCCATCCTGATGCTGTCGATGCACGATGAAGCACAGATGGCAGCACGCGCGCTCAAGGCGGGGGCGGCTGGCTATGCGACCAAGGATAGCGACCCGGCGCTGCTGCTGACCGCGATCCGCCGCGTCGCCGGTGGTGGTCGCTACATCGACCCGGCTCTGGCCGACCGTATGGTCTTCGAGGTGGGCCTGACCGAGACCCGCCCGCTACACACACTGCTGTCGGAGCGTGAGTTCTCGGTGTTCGAACGCCTGGCCCAGGGGGCCAACGTCAACGACATCGCCCAGCAGCTGGCGCTGTCGAGCAAGACCATCAGTACCCACAAGGCGCGGTTGATGCAGAAGCTCAAGGTCAATTCGCTGGCGGAGCTTGTGAAGTACGCCATGGAGCACAAGCTGGTCTGATTGCGACATGCATCTGTGGGAGCGGGCTTGCCCGCGAAAGGTCCCTGCCTGTCGATCTCGGTGTCTGTGTCGACCTCTTCGCGGGCAAGCCCGCACCCACAGGGTTGGAGGTGTCGGGATGAGGAGTATTCCAATCGCGTCATCCTTGTAGGGCAATCCCTACAACAACTCTTCCATCTGGATGATGGCATTCTCTCAGCACCCCCGATTTCCGGGGCTTTGCCGTTCTTCTAGTCTTTTGCCTACGCAGTCATTCCAACAAGAAGGTGCAGGGCATGAGCGAGGCGAATTCGAACGAGACGCTGGTCAGCTTCCGTGGTGTGCAGAAGAGCTACGACGGCGAATCGCTGATCGTCAAGGACCTCAACCTCGACATCCGCAAGGGCGAGTTCCTCACCCTGCTCGGCCCTTCCGGTTCGGGCAAGACCACCAGCCTGATGATGCTGGCCGGTTTCGAGACCCCCACCGCCGGTGAGATCCAGCTGGCCGGGCGCTCGATCAACAACGTGCCACCGCACAAGCGCGACATCGGCATGGTGTTCCAGAACTATGCGCTGTTCCCGCACATGACCGTCGCCGAGAATCTGGCATTCCCCCTGAGCGTTCGCAACCTGAGCAAGACCGACATCAGCGAGCGGGTCAAGCGTGTGCTCAACATGGTCCAGCTCGACAGTTTCGCCAAGCGCTACCCCGGTCAGCTTTCCGGCGGTCAGCAGCAGCGTGTGGCGCTGGCGCGAGCGCTGGTGTTCGAGCCGCAACTGGTGTTGATGGATGAGCCGCTCGGGGCACTCGACAAGCAGTTGCGCGAACACATGCAGATGGAGATCAAGCATATCCACCAGCGCCTGGGCGTGACCGTGGTCTATGTCACCCACGACCAGGGCGAGGCGCTGACCATGTCCGACCGCGTGGCGGTATTCCACCAGGGCGAGATCCAGCAGATCGCCGACCCGCGCACCCTCTACGAAGAGCCAGCCAACACTTTCGTCGCCAACTTCATCGGCGAGAACAACCGCATCAACGGCACTCTGCTGGCGCGCAACGGCGAGCGCTGCCAGGTGCAACTGGCACGTGGCGAGAAGGTCGAGGCGCTGGCAGTGAACGTCGGCCAGGCCGGCGAGCCGGTGACCCTGTCGATCCGCCCGGAGCGCGTGCGTCTCAACGGCCACAGCGAGCATTGCGTCAACCGCTTCTCCGGCCGCGTGGCCGAGTTCATCTACCTGGGCGACCACGTGCGGGTGCGCCTGGAAGTCTGCGGCAAGGCCGACTTCTTCGTGAAGCAGCCAATCGCCGAGCTCGACCCGGCCCTGGCCGTGGGCGATGTGGTACCGCTTGGCTGGCAGGTGGAGCACGCCCGTGCGCTCGACCCGATTGCCGAAACCCACTGATCGATTGCTTCACCAACCCTGTACTGTGGAGAGAATAATAATGCGCAAGCAGTTGAAACTGACCGCCCTGGCCCTGGGGCTGTTTACCGCGGGGCAGGCCCTGGCCGCGGACCTCACCGTGGTGTCGTTCGGCGGTGCCAACAAGGCGGCCCAGGTCAAGGCGTTCTACGAGCCGTGGGAAAAGGCCGGCAAGGGCAAGATCGTCGCCGGGGAGTACAACGGCGAGATGGCCAAGGTCAAAGCCATGGTCGATACCAAGAGCGTGTCGTGGGACCTGGTCGAGGTGGAGTCGCCAGAGCTGGAACGCGGTTGCCAGGAAGGCCTGTTCGAGGAGCTCGACCCCGCGCCGTTCGGCAACGCGGCCGACTACGTGCCCGGTGCGATCCAGGGCTGCGGCGTAGGCTTCTTCGTGTGGTCCACGGTGCTGGCCTACAACGCTGACAAGCTCCAGACCGCGCCCACCAGTTGGGCCGATTTCTGGGACACCAAGAAATTCCCCGGCAAGCGTGGCCTGCGCAAGGGTGCCAAGTACACCTTGGAATTCGCCCTGATGGCCGACGGCGTAGCGCCCAAAGATGTGTACTCGGTGCTGCAGACCAAAGCCGGTGTAGACCGAGCCTTCAAGAAGCTCGACGAGCTCAAGCCGAACATCCAGTGGTGGGAAGCCGGCGCCCAGCCGCCGCAGTACCTGGCCTCGGGTGACGTGGTCATGAGCTCGGCCTACAACGGCCGGATCGCTGCGGTACAGAAGGACAGCAACCTGAAGGTGGTGTGGAACGGCGGGATCTACGACTTCGACGCATGGGCCATTCCGAAGGGTGCGAAGAACGTGGAAGAGGCGAAGAAGTTCATCGTCTATACCGTGCAACCGGCACAGCAGAAGATCTACTCCGAGAACATCGCCTACGGCCCTGCCAACTCCAAGGCCATCGAACTGCTGTCGGACGATGTGAAGAAGGACATGCCGACCACGCCCGAGAACATCGCCAACCAGGTGCAGATCGACGTGGCCTTTTGGGCCGATAACAGCGAGCAGCTGGAGCAACGCTTCAACGCCTGGGCTGCGAAGAAGTAACGCGCCTCAAAGGAGCGCCGGGGTTTGACCGGCGCTCCCTCGTTTTCTGTGTTTTTCGGAGTTCGCCATGGCCATTGCAGTGCCCCTGAATGAAGGCGCAGGTCCAAGTCTCAAGCAGCGCCTCAAGCGCGCCGAACGGGTCAACCGTTGGAAGGCCCAGGCGTTGATCGCGCCGCTGGCGCTGTTCCTGCTGCTGGTGTTCCTCGTGCCGATCGCCGCTCTTTTGTACAAGAGCGTCGAAAACCCTGAGGTGGTCGCAGGCCTGCCGCGTACCGTCGAAGCCGTGTTGCAGTGGGACGGCAAGAGCCTGCCCGACGAGGCGGTATACAAAGCCCTCAGCGAGGATTTGGCCGAATCGCGCAAGAACCAGACCCTGGGCGAGCTTTCCAAGCGTCTGAACATGGAGCTGGCCGGCTACCGCAGCCTGCTGTCCAAGACAGCACGTGCACTGCCGTTCAAGACCGAACCGGCTTCCTATAAAGACGCCCTGCAAACCCTTGATGAGCGCTGGGGCGACCCGGCCTACTGGCAGGCAATTCGCCGTAACACCAGCGAGGTGACACCTTTCTATCTGCTGGCCTCGCTGGATCACCGCATCGATGATCTGGGCGAACTGGCCAAGACCACCCCTGACCAGGCCATTTATCTGGACATTTTTGCCCGCACCCTGTGGATGGGGGTGGTGATCACCGTGATCTGCCTGGTGCTGGCCTATCCGCTCGCCTACCTGCTGGCCAACCTGCCGACCCGGCAGAGCAACCTGTTGATGATCCTGGTGTTGCTGCCGTTCTGGACTTCGATCCTGGTGCGGGTGGCGGCTTGGATCGTGCTGCTGCAGTCTGGCGGCCTGATCAACAGCGCGCTGATGGCCATTGGCATCATCGATCAGCCGCTGGAGCTGGTGTTCAATCGCACCGGGGTCTACATCTCCATGGTGCACATCCTGCTGCCATTCATGATCCTGCCGTTGTACAGCGTGATGAAGGGTATTTCGCCCAGCTACATGCGTGCGGCGATCTCGCTGGGCTGTCATCCGTTCGCCAGCTTCTGGCGGGTGTACTTCCCGCAGACTTACGCCGGTGTCGGCGCCGGCTGCCTATTGGTGTTCATCCTTGCCATCGGCTACTACATCACCCCGGCCCTGCTGGGCAGCCCGAACGACCAGATGGTCAGTTACTTCGTCGCCTTCTATACCAACACCAGCATCAACTGGGGCATGGCCACGGCCCTGGGCGGGTTGCTGTTGCTGGCAACCGTGCTGCTGTACCTGATCTATAGCTGGCTGGTCGGCGCCAGCCGCCTGCGCCTGAGCTGAGGAGCCTTGTGATGCTGAGCCCTTACATGTCGCCCGTGGAGCGGGTCTGGTTCTACAGCCTGCGCATTCTCTGTGGCCTGATCCTGTTGTTCCTGGTCTTGCCGGTGCTGGTGATCATTCCGCTGTCGTTCAACAGCGGCAGCTTCCTGGTGTACCCGCTGCAAGGCTTTTCGCTGCAGTGGTACCAGGACTTCTTCGCCTCTGCCGAGTGGATGCGCGCGCTGAAGAACAGCATCATCGTCGCCCCGGCAGCGACGGTGCTGGCCATGGTGTTCGGCACCCTGGCCGCGATCGGCCTGACCCGCGGCGACTTCCCCGGCAAGTCGCTGGTGATGGCGCTGGTGATTTCGCCAATGGTGGTACCGGTGGTGATCATCGGTGTGGCCAGCTACTTGTTCTTCGCGCCGCTGGGGATGGGTAACAGCTTCATTTCGTTGATCCTGGTGCACGCGGTGCTGGGCGTGCCGTTCGTGATCATCACCGTCTCGGCGACCCTGCAGGGGTTCAACTACAATCTGGTGCGCGCCGCGGCCAGCCTCGGCGCCTCGCCCTTGCTGGCCTTCCGTCGGGTGACCTTGCCGCTGATTGCGCCGGGCGTGATTTCCGGAGCGCTGTTCGCCTTTGCCACGTCCTTCGATGAGGTGGTGGTGACGCTGTTCCTCGCTGGCCCCGAGCAGGCCACCTTGCCGCGGCAGATGTTCAGTGGCATTCGCGAGAACCTGAGCCCGACCATTGCGGCGGCGGCCACGTTGCTGATTGCGTTTTCGGTAATCCTGCTGCTGACCCTGGAGTGGTTGCGCGGACGCAGCGAGAAGTTGCGGACCCAGCAGCCGACCTGATCCTGCGGCAGCTGCACCGGCCTCATCGCGGGGCAAGCCCGCTCCCACAGTTGCCCCGCCGTTCATGAGGGCAGCGCTGTACTGGTAGGGGCGGGCTTGCCCCGCGATGAGGTCGGTACAGACAACCCCGGTTCCGTGCACCGTTCGACACCAATTGATACCAATCAGCCCTCGTCCACTTCCCTGAGTTACAATGCGCGCCACCGTGATTTCCACCACATAGGTGCGCCATGCAGCCCTACGCTATTGCCCCCTCCATTCTTTCCGCCGATTTCGCCCGCCTGGGCGAGGACGTCGACAAGGTTCTGGCCGCCGGGGCCGACATCGTCCACTTCGATGTCATGGACAACCACTACGTGCCCAATCTGACCATCGGTCCGATGGTCTGCACGGCACTGCGCAAGTACGGCGTGACCGCGCCGATCGATGTGCACCTGATGGTCAGCCCGGTCGACCGCATCATCGGCGACTTCATCGAGGCCGGCGCTACCTACATCACCTTCCACCCGGAAGCGTCGCAACACATCGACCGTTCGCTGCAACTGATCAAGGACGGCGGCTGCAAGGCCGGCCTGGTATTCAACCCGGCCACCAGCCTGGACGCACTTAAATACGTGATGGACAAGGTCGACATGGTCCTGCTGATGAGCGTCAACCCAGGCTTCGGCGGGCAGAAGTTCATCCCTGGCACCCTCGACAAGCTGCGCGAGGCCCGCGCGCTGATCGATGCCAGCGGGCGTGATATCCGCCTGGAGATCGATGGCGGCGTCAACGTCGGCAACATTCGTGAAATCGCCGCTGCTGGCGCCGACACCTTCGTTGCCGGCTCGGCGATCTTCAACGCCCCGGACTACCAGGAAGTGATCGCCAAGATGCGCGCCGAACTGGCCCAGGCCCGCCCATGAGTGGCTTCGAGCAGCTGTTCCCGGGGACGCTGCCCAGGCTGGTGATGTTCGATCTGGACGGTACGTTGATCGATTCGGTACCGGACCTGGCCGCCGCCGTGGACCGCATGCTGCTCGAACTCGGGCGCCCGGCCGCAGGGCTGGATGCCGTGCGCCAGTGGGTGGGCAACGGTGCCGAGGTGCTGGTGCGCCGCGCCCTGGCCGGCGGCATCGAGCACGATGCCGTCGATGCGCAACTGGCCGAGCGTGCGCTGGCACTGTTCATGGAAGCCTATGGTGAAAGCCATGAGCTGACCGTTGTCTACCCAGGCGTGCGCGACACCTTGCGCTGGTTGCGCAAGCAGGGCGTGGAGATGGCGCTGATCACCAACAAGCCCGAACGCTTTGTCGGGCCGTTGCTGGACCAGATGAAGATCGGTCGCTATTTCCGCTGGATCATCGGTGGCGACACCCTGCCACAGAAGAAACCCGACCCGGCGGCGTTGCTGTTCGTCATGAAGATGGCCGGCATTGCGCCCGAGCAGTCGCTGTTCGTCGGCGATTCGCGCAGTGACGTGCAGGCGGCCAGGGCGGCGGGGGTCAAGAGCGTCGGCCTGACCTACGGCTACAACCACGGACGGCCGATCGACGAGGAGTCGCCGAGCCTGGTACTCGACGATCTGCGCCTGCTGTTGCCCGGTTGCTTAGTCACCGACACTGGGATAACGTGGGCGGACCTTCAAGCCTCCCAAGACAGAGACTCCACTGTGGGTGTTACCGGCAAATTCTGGATGAAAGTCATCAAGGCCCTGGCCCGTTGGCGCTGGCGCGCCTGACTCCCGCTCGCCGGCGCCTGCCGGCCCGTCCGCTTGCCCGAACCCATTGCTGCTTGCCACGAGGCTACCCATGACCCGCGAAGAATTCCTGCGCCTGGCCGCTGCCGGCTACAACCGCATTCCCCTGGCCTGTGAAACCCTGGCCGACTTCGATACGCCGCTGTCGATCTACCTGAAGCTTGCCGACCAGGCCAACTCTTATCTGCTCGAGTCCGTGCAGGGCGGGGAGAAGTGGGGGCGCTACTCGATGATCGGCCTGCCTTCGCGCACGGTGATGCGCGTGCACGGCTACCGGGTGAGCATCCTGCACGATGGCGTCGAGGTAGAGAGCCACGAGGTCGAGGATCCACTGGCATTCGTCGAGTCGTTCAAGGACCGCTACAAGGTCGCCGACATTCCTGGGCTGCCGCGCTTCAATGGTGGCCTGGTCGGCTATTTTGGCTATGACTGCGTACGTTATGTCGAGAAGCGCCTGGGCGCCTGCCCGAACCCGGATCCGCTGGGGGTGCCGGACATCCTGCTGATGGTCTCCGACGCCGTGGTGGTGTTCGACAACCTGGCCGGCAAGATGCACGCGATCGTGCTGGTCGACCCGTCTGAGGAGCAGGCGTTCGAGCAAGGCAAGGCGCGTCTGGATGGCTTGCTCGACAAGCTGCGCCAGCCAATCACCCCGCGTCGGGGGCTGGACCTCAGCGGACCGATGGCCGCTGAGCCTGAATTCCGCTCCAGCTACACCCGGGACGACTACGAGAATGCGGTCGGGCGGATCAAGGAATACATCCTCGCTGGCGACTGCATGCAGGTCGTGCCGTCGCAGCGCATGTCCATCGACTTCAAGGCTGCGCCCATCGACCTGTACCGGGCGCTGCGCTGCTTCAACCCGACGCCCTACATGTACTTCTTCAACTTCGGCGACTTCCATGTGGTCGGCAGCTCGCCGGAAGTGCTGGTGCGGGTCGAGGACAATCTGGTCACCGTACGTCCGATCGCCGGCACCCGCCCGCGCGGCGCCAACGAAGAGGCCGACCGCGCGCTGGAAGACGACCTGCTGTCGGACGACAAGGAAATCGCCGAGCACCTGATGCTGATCGACCTGGGGCGCAACGATGTGGGGCGTGTGTCGTCCACGGGCAGCGTGCGTCTGACCGAGAAAATGGTGATCGAGCGTTATTCGAACGTCATGCATATCGTCTCGAACGTCACCGGCGAGTTGGCCGAGGGACTGACGGCGATGGACGCACTGCGTGCGATCTTGCCAGCCGGCACCTTGTCGGGTGCGCCGAAGATCCGGGCGATGGAGATCATCGACGAGCTGGAGCCGGTCAAGCGGGGTGTCTATGGTGGTGCAGTGGGTTACTTTGCCTGGAACGGCAACATGGACACCGCCATTGCCATCCGTACTGCGGTAATCAAGGACGGCGAACTGCACGTGCAGGCCGGTGGCGGCATCGTGGCCGACTCGGTACCGGCACTGGAATGGGAAGAGACCATCAACAAGCGTCGGGCGATGTTCCGTGCCGTGGCGCTGGCCGAGCAGACGCCGCGCGGCTGATGGATGAAAAAACGGCGCTCTGATGAGCGCCGTTTTTTTGGTGGTGTGAGTGGGCTGCTGCGCAGCCCATCGCGGTGCCAGCCCGCTCCTACAGGTTCACTGCAATTTCTGTAGGAGCGGGCTGGCACCGCGACGGGTTAACCCTCAAAAGTCCAGGCTCACCGCCAGACTGACTCCCTGCTGACGCAGCTCATCACTCTTGCGCCAGTTGTAATTGCCCCGCAGGTTCACCCCCGGCACCAGTTCATGGCTGAGGCCCAGGCTCGCGCGGGTCAAGTTGCTGTGCGGCGTGTAGCCGGCAAGGGTGAAGTCGTTGCCCGGCAGGGTGGTCAGGTGCATGGTCAGGTCCTGGCGGTCATCCTCGAACTCGTGCTCGCGCGCGACCTCGGCGAACAACCGCGTGCTCGGCAGCACTTGCACACTGCCCAGCAGCCCTGCACCCAGGCGGCGGGATTTGCGGTCCTGGTCGTCGAAAGCCAGGGCCGTGGAGCGTCCGCTCTTCTCGTCGTAGCCATCGACCTTGACTCGCGCATAGTCGGCGCTGATGAACGGCGCCAATTGCCAGCTGCTCGCGTCGGCGGCCAGGTTGTAGCCCAGTCGCCCGCTGATGGCCCAGGCCTCGCCATCGGTATCGCCTTTTTCGGTACGCTCGCTGGCACCCAGGGCGAAGCTGCGTTTGAGATCGCTGTAGTCCAGGTGCCCGGCAGTCAGCGTCGCATCGGCCCACCAGCGGTTCTCGCGGAACTGGGCGAAGGCACTGGCCAGGTAGCTGTCGAGCTTGTAGTCCGAGTCCTGTTGGCCTGCCTCCAGTTTCTGGCTGTAGACGCCTGCTGCCAGGCCGACGCGCCAGGCATCATCGAGCCGGTAGCTGCCGCCGAGGGTCAGGTTGTAACCGCGGCCATCGCCACTTGCCGAACTGCGCTGGCTGCCGAAGTCCAGATCCTGGGCGCCGGTGGCGACGAAGGCTTGCCACTGACCAACTGCCTGCCAGGGTGTCTGCCACTGGTTGCGTAGCTCATCCTGATGGGCGCGCAGGCTGGCGTGGGCCATTTCCGGAAGCAGCGTCAGTTCCCAAGGGGCGGCGAGGATGGAGTAGGCGTAGTCGGCGATCAGTTGCTGGCCAGCAATGGTCGGGTGTACCGAGTCGTTGAACAGCAGCCGGGTTGGGTCGGGGTTGGTGCCGTTGGCGCCATAGACCGGGTTTTGCACGCAGCTGTCGCCGCTGTAGCAGGTACCGACCAGGTTCTGGTCGGCGGCCAGGCCGAACTCCGCCGGGCTGCGCAGGGCCTCGCCGAGCAGGGTGGGGATGTTCAGCGGGATGATTTCAGCGTCGATCTGGCGCAACTGGTTGAGCAGCGACTGGTTGAACACGCCCGAAAGCTGCGACAGCGGGCCCTGCTGCGGCGTACCGCTGAAATTCGGGGTCTGCCCCAGATCGGGCAGCAGCCACACCATGATGTAGCGCGCTCCGCCCTGCTGCAGGGCCTGGGCACTGGCGGCCAGCCGCGCGCCAGCGGCGGCTGCATCGGCGGCGCTGTTGACCTGCCCCTGCAGGAAGTCATTACCGCCACCGGTGACGTAGTAGAGCGCATTCGGGTCGGCTCGCAAGCCGTTGGCCAGGTAGCCGGGGCGCTCACGCAGGACGAGACCTGCGCCAGGGCGCCCGGGTGGAATGACCGCCTCAGAGGTGTCGGTGATCGAGTCGAGGATCTGCTGTGTCGTGTAGCCGCCGACGGCCCAGTTGTTGCCGTCGGGGCGACCTTGCACAAGATTGACTAGTGAGGTAGATGGGCCCAGTTCCGCGTCGGAAAAGCCCAGCTTCCCGCCAAGGATCATGGGTGACACCGGGGCATAGTTGCCGTTCGCATCGCGATTGGTGAAACGCATGCCCGGTGTGCCACCGGTGAGGTCAGGGAACTGCCCCGCATCGCTCAGGCTGTCGCCGAATACGATCAGCGAAGAGTACGGCGAGGGCGCCGCCATGGCCTGGCTGCAGGCGAGGGTGAGCAGGCACAGGGCCGTGCGCAGGAAAGGTGGCTGTCGCATGTGGAAGTTCCTTTTCATTGCTTTTATGGAGGCAAGCCCGAAGACCTTAGCAAAAAAGCACGCAGTCCGTTCGTTCCCCAGTATTTGCGGCGTATTGCGCCTGCCGTCGCGGTAGGCTACTGTGCCGGGACGTATGAGCGAGAACTACCCCGTGTTGATCGTCAGCAAACTCCTGATGCGCGTTATCAAGGCTCACGCCCGTTGGCGTTGGCGCGCCTGACTCTTTCTCCTGCCGGTCCTGTCCGGCCCGCCCCCGTTTGCCCTCCTGTCGTTCCATCTTCGCTGTCGCGGTAGAGCCGCGCCCATGGTCGAGGCAGGAAGGTTCGAAAGCACAGTCAGTAGATTCAAGAGGTTGAGCCCAGATGTTACTGATGATCGACAATTACGACTCCTTCACCTACAACGTCGTCCAGTACCTCGGCGAGTTGGGTGCCGAGGTCAAGGTCATTCGCAACGACGAACTGACCATCGCCCAGATCGAAGCCCTCAACCCGGAGCGCATCGTCGTCTCGCCCGGCCCTTGCACGCCCAGCGAGGCAGGCGTTTCCATCGAGGCCATCCTGCACTTTGCCGGCAAGCTGCCGATCCTCGGTGTGTGCCTGGGCCACCAGTCCATCGGCCAGGCGTATGGCGGTGACGTGGTGCGGGCCCGCCAGGTCATGCATGGCAAGACCAGCCCGGTGTTCCACCGCGACCTGGGTGTGTTCGCCGGCCTGAACAACCCGTTGACCGTGACCCGCTACCATTCTCTGGTGGTCAAGCGCGAAACCCTGCCGGACTGCCTCGAAGTCACCGCCTGGACTGCCCATGCAGACGGTTCGGTCGACGAGATCATGGGCCTGCGCCACAAGACCTTGAACATCGAAGGGGTGCAATTCCACCCCGAGTCCATCCTCACCGAGCAGGGCCACGAGCTGTTCGCCAACTTCCTCAAGCAGACCGGCGGCCGCCGCTAAGGATCGATCATGGATATCAAGAGCGCGCTGAGCCGCATCGTCGGCCACCTGGACCTGTCCACAGACGAAATGCGCGATGTCATGCGTCAGATCATGACCGGACAATGCACCGAGGCGCAGATCGGCGCCTTTCTGATGGGCATGCGCATGAAGAGCGAGAGCATCGACGAGATCGTCGGCGCCGTTTCGGTCATGCGTGAGCTGGCCGACAAGGTCGAGCTCAAGAGCCTCGACGGCGTGGTCGACATCGTCGGCACTGGCGGCGACGGGGCCAACATCTTCAACGTTTCCACGGCTTCGGCCTTCGTGCTCGCCGCGGCCGGTTGCCCGGTGGCCAAGCACGGCAACCGCGCGGTGTCCGGCAAGAGCGGCAGCGCCGACCTGCTGGAGGCGGCCGGTATCTACCTGAACCTTACGCCAGTGCAGGTGGCCCGCTGCATCGATAGCCTGGGGATCGGTTTCATGTTCGCCCAGACTCACCACAGTGCGATGAAGCATGCTGCTGGCCCGCGCCGCGACCTGGGCTTGCGCACGCTCTTCAACATGCTCGGCCCGCTTACGAATCCGGCCGGTGTGAAGCACCAGGTGGTTGGTGTATTCACCCAGGCCCTGTGTCGCCCGCTCGCCGAAGTGTTGCAGCGCCTGGGCAGCAAGCATGTGCTGGTGGTGCACTCCAAGGATGGCCTGGACGAATTCAGCCTGGCCGCGCCGACCTTCGTCGCGGAATTGAAGAACGGTGAGATCACCGAATACTGGGTCGAACCGGAAGACCTTGGCATGAAGAGCCAGAGCCTGCATGGCCTGGCGGTCGAGGACCCACAGGCTTCGCTGGCGCTGATTCGTGACGCCCTGGGCCGACGCAAGACCGAAAACGGCCAGAAAGCTGCCGAAATGATCGTGCTCAACGCTGGCGCCGCGCTGTATGCCGCCGACCATGCGATGAGCCTGAAGTCGGGCGTCGAACTCGCCCACGATGTGCTGCACACCGGCCTTGCCTGGGAAAAACTCCAGGAGCTGGGCGCCTTTACCGCGGTATTCAAGCAGGAGAACGGAGCATGAGCGTACCGACGGTGCTGGAAAGGATCATTGCCCGCAAGTTTCAGGAAGTGGCCGAGCGCAGCGCGCGCGTAAGCCTCGCCGAACTGGAGCGTCTGGCCAAGGGCGCCGATGCTCCCCGCGGCTTCGCCAACGCCTTGATCGAACAGGCCAAGCGCAAGCAGCCTGCGGTCATCGCTGAGATCAAGAAGGCCTCGCCGAGCAAGGGCGTGATCCGCGAGCACTTCGTGCCTGCGGAAATCGCGGTGAGCTACGAGAAGGGCGGCGCCACCTGCCTGTCGGTACTCACCGACGTGGATTACTTCCAGGGCGCAGACGAGTACCTGCAACAGGCCCGCGCTGCCGTGTCGTTGCCGGTGATCCGCAAGGACTTCATGGTCGATCCCTACCAGATCGTCGAAGCCCGCGCCCTGGGCGCCGACTGCGTGCTGCTGATCGTCTCGGCACTGGACGATGTGAAGATGGCCGAGCTGGCCGCCACCGCCAAGGATGTCGGTCTCGACGTGCTGGTGGAGGTACACGATGGCGATGAACTCGAGCGTGCGCTGAAAACCCTCGACACGCCACTGGTGGGGGTCAACAACCGCAATCTGCACACCTTCGAGGTCAGCCTGGACACCACCCTCGACTTGCTGCCGCGCATTCCGCGTGACCGCCTGGCGGTCACCGAGAGCGGTATCCTCAACCGCGCCGACGTGGAGCTGATGGAAATCAACGAGGTGTATTCGTTCCTGGTGGGCGAAGCCTTCATGCGCGCCGAGCAGCCGGGGTTGGAGCTGCAGAGGCTGTTCTTCCCGGATCAGGTGAAGAAGACTGTTCAGCCTCTGGACTGATCAAAACACGAAGCCGGCTTGATGCCGGCTTTTTTGTATGACTGTTCTGGCCCTTTCGCGGGCCAGTGAACCAGATTTCCAAGGTGGATCAATGACCGATCAACCCCTGGCCCTCACCGTCGAGCAGGGCCTGCATGCCGAACAGGAGCTGCTCGCCGCCGTCTGCCGTGGCGAGCGCGAATCCGGCGTGCTGTTCTGGCGCCCCACCGATCATGCTCTGGTCATGCCGCGACGAATGAGTCGTCTCGACAACTTCGAAGCCGCCTGTGCCGAGCTGGCGATCGCTGGCTGGCCGGTGTTGCTGCGTGAAACCGGTGGAGAGCCGGTGCCGCAGTCCCATTCGACCGTGAACGTGGCGCTGGTCTACGTCGCACCGCGCAGCGAAGGTGACCACGGACGCATCGAGAACGCTTACGAGCGCCTGTGCCTGCCGCTGTGCGATGTCTTGCGCGAATGGGGTGGTGTGGCGTCGGTCGGGGAGATCGACGGTGCGTTCTGCGATGGGCGCTACAACGTCAATCTCAACGGCCGCAAGCTGGTCGGCACTGCCCAGCGCTGGCGCCAGGGGCTGGGCGGCAAGCGCCCGGTGGTGCTGGTGCATGGGGCGCTGCTGCTGGACAACGAGCGCGAGTCGATGGTGGCGGCGGTCAACCGCTTCAACGACTGCTGTGGGCTTGAGCAACGTTGCCGCGCCGACAGCCATATTGCCTTGCATGAAGTGGTGCCCGCAGCCCCTTGGTTCGAACGGCTGTCCCAGGCCTACGCCGAGGTGATCGCGGCGCTGCCCAAGGATTAACGGGTGCCGTAGACCACCATGGTCTTGCCCTTGACCTGCACCAGGCTACGTTCTTCAAGATCCTTGAGCACCCGGCCGACCATCTCGCGCGAACAGCCGACGATCCGCCCGATTTCCTGACGGGTGATCTTGATCTGCATGCCGTCGGGGTGGGTCATGGCATCCGGCTGCTTGCACAGGTCGAGCAGACAACGGGCGACGCGGCCGGTGACGTCGAAGAAGGCCAGGTCTCCGACCTTGCGCGTAGTGTTGCGCAGGCGCTGGGCCATCTGGCTGCCAAGGGCGTAGAGAATGTCCGGATCGTGACGGGCCAGCTCGCGGAACTTGTCGTAGCTGATCTCGGCCACTTCGCACTCGGTCTTGGCCCGTACCCAGGCGCTGCGCTGCTGTTCGGGGCCCGCTGGTTCGAACAACCCCAGTTCACCGAAGAAGTCACCATTGTTGAGGTAGGCGATGATCATCTCATGACCTTCGTCGTCCTCGATCAGGATGGTCACCGATCCCTTGACGATGAACGACAGCGTCTCGGCCCGGTCGCCGGCGCAGATGATGTTGCTCTTGGCGGCATAGCGGCGGCGTTGGCAGTGCACCAGCAGCTTGTCGATATTCTTGATCTTGGCAGGGAGTGCTGAGGCTACCATCACGAAAATCCTGTTCGAGCGACGCAGAGGCATTTTTGTAGGAGGTTACTGACGGCGGGCGCCAGTGATTTGGCGTCAGCTTATCAGACACTTCGGCTTTATCGGCATGAAACCCCAACGTCTTGAGCTTTTCCGACAGCGCTACAAGGTCTAAGCTGACGACCTTTTACGAAATCAGGAGTCCGGATAGATGAAGGCACGCATCCAGTGGGCCGGTGAGGCCATGTTCCTCGGTGAGTCGGGGAGTGGGCATGTCGTGGTCATGGACGGTCCTCCCGAGGCTGGCGGTCGTAACCTGGGCGTACGCCCGATGGAGATGCTGCTGCTCGGCCTGGGTGGCTGCAGCAGTTTCGATGTGGTCAGCATCCTGAAGAAATCCCGACAGGCGGTGGAAAGCTGCGAAGCTTTTCTGGAGGCTGAGCGCGCCAGCGAAGATCCGAAGGTATTCACCAAAATCCACCTGAACTTCGTGGTCAAGGGCCGTGGCCTCAAAGAGGCGCAGGTCAAGCGAGCGGTCGAGCTGTCGGCCGAGAAGTATTGCTCGGCATCGATCATGCTCGATCGTGCGGGTGTGGAGATCACCCATGGCTACGAGATCGTAGAGCTGGGTTGAAGTGGTGGGGCCGCCTGGCGGCCCCTTTTCAGTCGCGCAGGGCCGGTAACGCGTCGAGCAACCATTGCGGCAGCTTTGCCCGCAACGACTGGCTCAGGTGCTCGCGGCGTTTCTGGTAAGCCAACCCAAGGCCGATCACGCCAAGCCCGATCAGTGTGATCACTACCGGGAACAGCAACGACTCGGCGAACACGTCATACGACAGGTAGCCCAGGTACGCCGCCACGCCCATGGCGCCGAATACCATGAACATCGGTCGGCGCAGCAGCACTGCACATCCCATCAGGCCAAGGTTGATCAGACAATAGAGCGCCTTGCCCAGCTCACTGTCGCTGTTCATCGAAGTCAACCCGCCCCAGAATGCCAGAAGCCCTGCCAGATAGCCCCAGTAGGCGTAATCGCGGCGCGTGCGACCATCGACAGCCAGGAACACGGCCAGCAACAGAAGGCCGAACCACACCGAGACCTTCTGGCGCTGCTCCCAACTGAACACTTCGCCGTAGAACCATTCGCTGAGGTCCATGGACATGAACCACAAGGCCACGGCAATTGGCATCACGATGAAGGGGAAAGGCACCAGGCGCAGCATCGCCACCCCGGCGACGACGGTTGCCGCTTCCATGAGCAGCCAGCCGCCCTGCACGTAGGTGTAGTACTGGTGGTAGTCGAACTGCAGGTCATCCAGCGGCCACCAGCCGAGCAGGCGCTCGATGGCGAACACCGCCAACGGCACGATGCTCACGGCCACCGCTGCGAGAACGCCAGCAGCAATGACCTGTCCACGGCGCTGGAGTGACAGGGCGAACAGGGTAAGCGCGGCGATATAGAGGAGGGCGGCGGTCAGCAGTGCTGTATCACCAATGCGCATCCAGGCTTCGGTGAGCAACCAGCCCATGGCGGCCATGATCAGCAGGGCGCCGAAGTAGAAAGCGACATGGGCCAGCTGGAACCGGCCCTGTTGTTGCGGTTGCTGGCGCAGGAACTCGAGCAGCGCCCGATCCTGTCCTGGCTGGAGAATGCCGGCGCTTACGGCGCTGGCCAGGTCCTTGGCATCGAAGCGCTCGGTCATCGGCTCGTCCTAGATTCGGTAGGTGCTCTTGGTCATCACCTTGGCCAGCAGGCTCATGCCGAAACGCACCGGGGCAGGGAAGCGGTAGCCGCCTGCTTCCAATGCGGATTCGGCGTGTTGCTCTTCATCGACGCGCATCTGCTCGAGAATGGCGCGGGATTTTTCGTCTTCCTCGGGGATCTGTTCGAGGTGCTCGTCCAGGTGCTTGCAGACCTGATGCTCGGTGGCGGCGACGAAGCCCAGGCTGACCTTGTCGCTGACCAGACCGGCGAGGGCACCGATGCCGAACGACATGCCATAGAACAGCGGGTTGAGCACACTCGGATGACTGCCCAGCTGGCGGATACGCTGCTCGCACCAGGCCAAGTGGTCGATTTCTTCCTCGGCGGCATGTTCCATGGCCTTGCGTACCTGCGGTAGCTTGGCGGTCAGTGCCTGGCCTTGGTAGAGCGCCTGGGCGCAGACTTCACCGGTATGGTTGATGCGCATCAGGCCGGCGATATGGCGGGTCTGGGACTCGTCCAGCTCGGCGTCAGGCTGGATGATCGCGGGCGAGGGACGGGAAGGTTGGCCGCTGAAGGGCAGCAAGGTGCGCATGGCGGTGTCAGCCTGCAGCAACAAGCGGTCGAGCGGTGAATAGTGACGTTCGGTAGCCATCGGGCACCTCCACTAAAGTGATGCCCGACAGTTTAACTCAATCATGCCGGATGGGCTTGCCTTGGGTCAGCCCGGTGGCCAGTTCATCTGACGCTGGCCGAGCACGTGCATGTGGATGTGATAGACCGTCTGCCCACCCTTGGGGTTGCAATTCATGACCACGCGGAAACCTTCCTCGCAGCCCTGTTCGACGGCCAGGCGCTGGGCGGTGAACAGGATGTGGCCAGCCAGTGCCTTGTCCTCTTCGGTCAGGTGGTTGAGGGTCGGGATGTGCTTTTTCGGGATGACCAGAAAATGTACCGGCGCCGCAGGGGCGATATCCTTGAAGGCCAGGATCTGGTCATCTTCGTAGATGATATCCGCCGGGATTTCCCGGTTGATGATCTTGAGGAATAGATCGTCCACGTCACTTGCTCCTTGGTGAGGGTCGAAGCGCAGTGTACTCAGCGAAGCGCTGCTCGGACAGAGGTTACTCGGCGCCGATCGGGCAGTAGCGACGATGGATCACGCCCGCCAGCTTGCGGCTCACCCAGCGCGGCAGAAGGCGCGGGGCGAAGGCCAGCCAGCGATTGCGTCGGCCCGGCATGATCAGGGCGCGGTTCTTGTCCAGCGCACGCACTGTGTAGAGCGCCACTTCTTCGGCGCTCAGGCAGCGCGAACTGCCCTCCAGCCGCGGGATGTGTCGTTTTGTCGAGCGGATCGGGCCTGGGCACAACACCGACACCTTGATCCCGGTACGACGCAGTTCTTCGCGCAGGGCTTCCGAGAAACTCAATACATAGGCCTTGCTGGCGCTGTAGCACGCCATCCACGGGCCTGGCGCGGCGCTGGCCAGTGAGGCCACGTTGAGGATCTGGCCGCCACCGTGCACCGCCATCAGGTTGCCGATCGCGTGGCACAGGCGGGTCAGGGCGAGGATATTGACCTCCAGCAGGTCTTGTTCGTCGGCCCACTCATGGGCCAGGAAGGGCCCATAGGTGCGCTGGCCGGCACAGTTGACCAGCAGGTCGATGCGTCGCTCGCCCTCCTCCAGCTCAAGTACGAACCCCGACAGGCGTAAAGGCTGGCTGAGATCGCAGGCGCGCAGCAAAACCTCGACACCGAAGCGCTGGGTCAGCTCGATCGCGATCGGCTCAAGGGTTTCACGGTGGCGTGCCACCAGGATCAGGTTGCGCCCGCGCCGCGCCAGGGCCTCCGCCAGGGCCAGGCCCAGGCCGCTGGAAGCTCCGGTGATCATGGCGTAACGGGTCATGCAAGGCTCCTGGGGGCGGAAGAGGGCGCCTAGTGTACAGCTTGGCTGGGGCGGTTGTGGTCTTTTGCAGGGGCTTCAGCGTGCCAGTTCAGCGCTGCGAAGTTGCGCGGCCTGGTATTCGTCACGCAGGCGCTCGATCAGCGCTGCCGTATCGGGTAGGTCATGGATACCGCCCGCGCCCTGGCCAGCCGACCATACGGTTTTCCAAGCCTTGGCTTCTTCATCCAGCGGTTTGAGCTTGACCTCGCCCGGGTTGTGCTTGAGCGCGGCCATGTCATAACCGGCCTGCTCCAGGCTCTGGCGCAGGAAGCTGGCCGGCACACCCGACACCGCCGGGGTGTGGACGATGTCGGCAGCATGGGCATCGAGCAGCATTTTTTTGTAGGCGTCCTGGGCTTGGCTCTCGCGGGTGGCGATGAAGCGTGTGCCCATGTACGCCAGATCGGCGCCTAGAAGACGTGCTGCGAGGATTTCGTGACCGTGGTTGATGCAACCGGCCAGCAGCAGGGTCTTGTCGAAGAACTGACGGATCTCCGCGACCAGGGCGAACGGGCTCCAGGTCCCGGCATGACCGCCGGCGCCCGCAGCCACGGCGATCAGGCCATCAACGCCGGCTTCGGCGGCTTTCTCGGCGTGACGACGGGTGGTGACATCGTGGAACACCAGACCGCCATAGCCGTGCACTGCGTCCACTACCTCCTTCACCGCGCCCAGGCTGGTGATCACGATGGGAACCTGGTGCTCCACGCACAGGGCGAGATCGGCCTGCAGGCGCGGGTTGCTTGGGTGCACGATGAGGTTGACGGCATAAGGCGCGGGCGCCTGTAACTGCGCCAGGCCTGCCTCGATCTCCTCCAGCCAGGCCTTGAAACCGGCACTGTCGCGCTGGTTCAACGCCGGAAAGCTGCCCACCACACCGCTGGCGCAGCAAGCTAGAACCAGTTGCGGGTTGGAAATCAGGAACATCGGCGCAGCGACCACAGGCAGTCGCAGGCGGTGTTCAAGTGTCGCGGGCAGGGACATGGCAAGGCTCCTTTGCTCAGGGGGTATGCTCAGAACGGTTTGACCACCACGAGAATTACGACAGCCAGCAGAATCAGTACCGGTACTTCGTTGAACCAGCGGTAGTACACATGGCTGCGAGTGTTCTGTCCGGCGGCGAAGCGTTTGCGTTGTGCGCCGCATACGTGATGGTAGCCGGTCAGCAGGATCACCAGGGTCAGCTTGGCGTGCAGCCAGCCCTGGCTCAGCCAGCCGGGCGTGAGGTAGAGCATCCAGATACCGAACACGTAGGTGGCGATCATCGCCGGGTTCATGATGCCGCGGTACAGCTTGCGCTCCATGGTGACGAAGCGTTCCTGGCTGATGCTGTCCTGGCTCTGGGCGTGGTAGACGAACAGGCGCGGCAGGTAGAACAGACCGGCGAACCAGCAGACCACGCTGACGATATGCAGCGCCTTGATCCAGAGATAGAGCATGGGGGAGTTCCTTCAGGTTTTCACGGTGGTCAGATAGTAGTGGTCCGGCACTGCGAAGGGGTACCCAAGAGTTGTTACAGGCGTCACGTAACCCTATTATCGTGCGCTTTCCAGTGGTCTCGTTGATGAGGGGCAAGCGTTATGATCAAGGTCGGTATCGTCGGCGGCACGGGTTACACCGGTGTCGAACTGTTGCGCCTGCTGGCACAGCACCCACAGGCCGAGGTTGCGGTCATCACATCACGCTCCGAGGCGGGTGTCGCGGTGGCCGACATGTACCCGAACCTGCGCGGCCACTATGACGGCTTGCAGTTCAGCGTCCCGGACAGCAAGACGCTCGGCGCCTGTGACGTGGTGTTCTTCGCCACACCGCATGGCGTTGCCCATGCCCTGGCCGGTGAGTTGCTGGCTGCCGGGACCAAAGTCATCGACCTGTCTGCCGACTTCCGTCTGCAGGACGCCGTCGAGTGGGGCAAGTGGTACGGCCAGCCGCATGGCGCGCCGGAACTGCTCAAGGATGCCGTTTACGGCCTGCCTGAAGTGAACCGCGAGAAGATCCGCCAGGCGCGCCTGATCGCCGTGCCGGGTTGCTACCCGACCGCGACCCAGCTTGGTTTCCTGCCACTGCTCGAAGCGGGTCTGGCCGATCCGTCGCGCCTGATTGCCGACTGCAAGTCCGGTGTTAGTGGCGCAGGCCGCGGTGCTGCAGTGGGCTCGCTGTTCTGCGAGGCCGGCGAAAGCATGAAGGCCTATGCAGTCAAAGGGCACCGCCACCTGCCGGAAATCAGCCAGGGCCTGCGCCTGGCAGCGGGCAAGGATATCGGTCTGACCTTCGTGCCTCACCTGACTCCGATGATTCGCGGTATTCATGCCACCCTCTACGCGAATGTTGTCGACACCTCGGTCGACCTGCAGGCGCTGTTCGAGAAACGCTATGCGAACGAGCCGTTCGTCGACGTGATGCCGGCCGGTAGCCACCCTGAGACCCGCAGCGTGCGTGGCGCCAACGTCTGCCGTATCGCCGTCCATCGCCCGCAGGGTGGTGATCTGGTGGTGGTGCTGTCGGTGATCGACAACCTGGTCAAGGGCGCGTCCGGCCAGGCGGTGCAGAACCTGAACATCCTGTTCGGGCTGGATGAGCGCATGGGCCTGTCCCACGCTGGCCTGCTGCCTTAATCGTCAAGCAGGTGAATAGGCCCGCCTCGTGCGGGCCTTTTCGTTTGTGTCGACCAAAGCCGCACAATTCTTGACCAATTTTCTCGGAGAAGCGGATAATGCGCGTCATCGAGTTTTATGGCGGCTTACGCCGGGAGAACCAACATGAGCGTTGAAACCTTCACCCCCACCGCTTTGGAGTTTACCCAAGGGGCTGCGCACAAGGTGAAGACCCTGGTATCCGAAGAAGGCAATGATCGCCTCAAGCTGCGTGTGTTCGTCACAGGCGGCGGCTGCTCGGGTTTCCAGTACGGCTTCACCTTCGATGAGGACGTTGCCGAGGACGACACCATTGTCGAGCGCGAAGGCGTTTCGCTGGTCGTTGACCCAATGAGCTTCCAGTATCTGGCGGGCGCCGAAGTGGACTACCAGGAAGGCCTGGAAGGCTCGCGCTTCGTGATCAAGAACCCGAACGCCGCTACCACCTGCGGGTGCGGTTCGTCGTTTTCGATCTGAGTCGCGCTTGAACGAAAACGCCGCGCAATTGCGCGGCGTTTTCGTTTCTGTCTTTCAGGCTGGGTAGATCGCGCCCAGTACTCGTAGCCCTCTGGCAGCCGTGACACTTGGGCGGTTAGCCGGGATGCCTTCGAGGCAGCAATGAGCCAGCCATGCGAATGCCATTGCCTCGACCCAGTCCGGATCGACACCTTGGGCGCTGGTGCTGGTCACTTTCGCGGCAGGCAGCAAGGCGGCCAGCCGATTCATCAGGGTACCATTTCGCGCGCCGCCGCCGCAGACCATCAGGGCCTCGGTGCCTTGCTGGGCATTGTGCAAGGCATCGGTGATGCTGCGTGCAGTCAGTTCCAGCAGCGTGGCCTGAACGTCTTCGTCGCGATAGTGCGGTAGCGCTGCCAGGTGGGCATCGAGCCAGGGCAGGTTGAATACCTCGCGCCCGGTGCTCTTGGGGCCGTTGCCGGCAAAGAACGGGTCTCTCAGCAGTGCCGCCAGCAATTCGTCCTGCACCTTGCCACTCGCCGCCCATGCGCCATCGGCGTCGAAGGTCTGGCCGCGCTTGCGCTCGATCCATGCATCCAGCAGCACATTGCCCGGGCCGCAGTCGAAGCCATGTACCGGCGTGTCCTGGGCAATGAGGCTCAGGTTGCTGAAGCCGCCGACGTTGAGTACGGCCAGGCGCTGTCCCAGATGGCCGAACAAGGCTTCGTGGAAGGCCGGGACCAGCGGTGCGCCCTGGCCACCTGCGGCCACGTCGCGGCGACGGAAATCACCTACCACGCAGATGCCGGTCAACTCGGCGAGCAAGGCCGGATTGCCGATCTGCACGGTGAAGCCGCGGGCAGGTTCGTGGCGGATGGTCTGGCCGTGGCTGCCGATGGCGCGGATGGCGCTGGGCTCGAGTTTCTGCTCGGCCAGCAATTGCCGGATGCCTTCTGCAGCAAGGCCAGCCCAGCGGTTCTCGGCCAGCGCTGCCCGTGCGATCTCGTCAGGGCCGCTGGCGCAGAGGCTCAGCAGGTCCTGGCGAAGGTCGGAGGGCATGGGCAGGTAGCGGGTGGCGAGCAACCGGGGCTGCTCGCCTTGTTCGATCAGGGCAATGTCCAGGCCGTCAAGGCTGGTGCCGGACATCACCCCCAGGTAGAACGCCATGAATCAGCGCTTGTTGGCGGCGAGCAGCGTGGCCTTTTCCTGATCCATGCGAGCGATCAGGGGTTGGCTTTGCTGCATGAAGCGCTGGCGCTCGGCCTTGGCGATTGGATCGGCCATCGGCACCTTCTGGCTCAGCGGGTCGACATGGACGCCGTTGACCTGGAACTCGTAGTGCAGGTGTGGGCCAGTGGAGAGACCGGTGGTGCCGATATAGCCGATGATCTGGCCCTGCTTGACGTTGCTGCCGGTCTTGATGCCTTTGGCGAAGCCCTGCATGTGGCCATACAGGGTCTTGTAGGTGTTGCCGTGGGCGATGATGACGGTGTTGCCGTAGCCGCCCCGGCGGCCGGCCAGCTCGATGCGGCCATCACCGGCTGCCTTGATTGGCGTGCCGCGAGGCGCTGCATAGTCGACACCCTTGTGGGCGCGAATCTTGTTCAGGATCGGGTGCTTGCGTCCGGCGGAGAAGCGCGAGCTGATGCGGGCGAAGTCTACCGGTGTGCGGATGAACGCCTTGCGCAGGCTGTTGCCGTCAGCGGTGTAGTAGCTGGTGTTGCCCTGCTTGTTGGTGTAGCGCACGGCGGTGTAGGTCTTGCCGCGATTGGTGAAACGCGCCGAGAGGATGTTGCCGGTGCCGATCACCTTGCCATCCATGACCTTCTGTTCGTAGACCACGTCGAATTCGTCGCCAGGGCGGATGTCCTGGGCGAAGTCGATGTCGTAGCCCAGCACGCGGGCCATATCCATGGTCAGGCTGTGGGAAAGGCCGGCACGTTGGGCCGAGGCCGAGAGCGAGCTCTTGATGACGCCATGGGCGTAGGCGGTTCGCACCAGGGGTTTGGTGATTTCGCGCTCGAACGCGTAACCCTTGTCGGTCTTGTTCAGGCGGATGCTTTCGAGGTTGCTGACCTGGCTGTGCAAGCTGGCCAGTTGGCCGTCCTTGTCCAGCTCGAACTGCAGCACCTGGCCGTGTTTAAGCTGGCTGAACTGCTTGGCTTGCTTGTCGCTGGCCAGAACGTCATGCACGACGTTGGCAGGCAGGCCCACTTTGGCGAACAGCGTGGAGAGGGTGTCGCCACGGGCGACCACGACTTCGCGATGGCCGGGAGCCTTGTCTTGCGCCTTTTCCTGCGCGACGGGTTGCGGTTGCTCGGCGGCCTGTTCTGTAGTGGGTTCGTCCCCTTCGATCTGGGCGAAGGGCGAGCCGGTGGATTCGGTGGAATGCACCAGCGGTGCGGCCTTGGATTCGTCCTTGAGTTGCTCGGCCGGGGTTTCGAGCTCGAGGCTGAGGGTGGTCTTCTTCGCTTCTACGTCGCTGGAGGGAAATACCAGCAAGGCCAGGCTGAGCAGGGCGGCGATGCCGCTGGCGGCCAACAGATGGCTTTTCGGATAAAGCGGGGGCGCTTTAGGCGTGTCGTTGGTCATAGATAAGGTGACTTTGAAAAAGTGAATGAAAAAGGTGACTGAATACGCTGAAAAAGATGAAAGACATGATGAAGATGAAATAACTGTATAAAATATAACCAAATCCATTTTCGCGCAAGGGCGCGTAGACGCCGCGAGGCGCCTCGCAGGTCACATTCCTTTGCGAAACTTGTATTTGACGGCCGATCTTGTATGGTTGGTCCCCTTTGAATCTGAGCCTTGCGGGTCTGTCTATGAAGTCGGTTGAAGAGCAGCTGGCGCTTATCAAGCGCGGTGCGGAAGAGGTGTTGGTCGAGTCGGAACTGGTGGAGAAGCTCAAGCGCGGCCAGCCGCTGCGTATCAAGGCTGGCTTCGACCCGACGGCTCCTGACCTGCACCTGGGCCATACCGTACTGATCAACAAGCTGCGGCAGTTCCAGGAGCTGGGGCATCAGGTGATCTTCCTGATCGGTGACTTCACCGGCATGATCGGTGACCCGAGCGGCAAGAGTGCCACGCGCCCGCCGCTGACCCGTGAGCAGGTTCTGGACAACGCCGAAACCTATAAACAGCAAGTGTTCAAGATTCTCGACCCGGCCAAGACCGAGGTGGCGTTCAACTCCACCTGGATGGATACGCTGACCCCGGCCGACTTCATTCGCCTGGCGTCCCAGTACACCGTCGCGCGCATGCTCGAGCGTGACGACTTCGACAAGCGCTACACCAGCCAGCAGCCGATCGCCATCCATGAGTTCCTCTATCCGCTGGTACAAGGTTACGACTCGGTTGCGCTCAAGGCTGATGTCGAGCTGGGTGGTACCGACCAGAAGTTCAACCTGTTGATGGGGCGTGAGCTGCAGCGCGCCTACGGTCAGGACGCTCAGAACATCGTGACCATGCCGTTGCTGGAAGGGCTAGATGGCGTGAAGAAGATGTCCAAGTCGCTAGGCAACTACGTGGGTATCCAGGAAGCGCCTGGGGTGATGTACAGCAAGTTGGTGTCGATTCCGGATACGCTGATGTGGCGTTACTTCGAGCTGCTGAGCTTCCGCTCGATGGACGAGATCGATCAGTTTCGTGCCGATGTCGAGAAGGGCGCGAACCCGCGTGACATCAAGATCAAGCTGGCCGAAGAGATCGTGGCGCGTTTCCATGGTGAAGAGGCTGCGGCGAACGCTCACCGCGCTGCCGGCAACCGCATGAAGGATGGCGAGCTGCCGGAAGATCTTCCGGAGATCGAAGTGGTTGCGGCTGAGGCCCTGCCTATCGCGGCGGTGCTCAATCGTGCGGGCCTGGTGAAGAACTCGGCACAGGCACGTGATCTGCTAGGCAGTGGTGCGGTCAAGGTTGATGGTGCAGTCATCGACAAGGAATTCATGTTTGCGCTGGGTGCTACCCATGTGTGCCAGGCGGGCAAGAAGTCGTTTGGACGGGTTACGCTGAAGGCTGAATGATCACCTGATGGTGTAGCTATATATAAGCGGGGAGGCCGACAGGCCTCCCCGCTGTGTTTTCAACGATTTGAAAGATTCTTGAAATAAAAGGTTGACGCCCTCTCAGATCCCCTTATAATGCGCCCCACTTCCGCAGCAAACGGAACGCAAAACTCCTTGTTAATCAACGAGTTAAGCGAGTTCGGTGAGGCGTGAAGGGCTTCGATCACCTGATCGGCAGCGGTGAAAAAGGCAGTTGACAGCATCTTCGAGTGCTGTATGATTCGCCTCCCGCTACGAGAGATCGCAGCGGGTCAAGTGTTTGAAGCTAAACGAGTTTCTCGGAAAAAACTTCAAACTAAACGCTTGACAGGCAATGAGGAAAGCGTAGAATGCGCGCCTCGGTTGAGACGAAAGGCTCTTAACCAAACGCTCTTTAACAAATCGAATCAAGCAATTCGTGTGGGTGCTTGTGAGTACGGACTGATAGTCGCCAAGATTATCAGCATCACAAGTGGCCATGCGAGAAATCACATAGTCATTTGAGATTGCTG
>NZ_JAYFUI010000127.1:0-15583 GCF_034961125.1 Pseudomonas machongensis
GTCGGACAGATGACTGGCATCGAACACCACTGCCTTGAGTTTCGGGCCGAGCCCGGCGACCCAGGCGGGAGCCTCGAGATCTTCGCCGGCAAAGCTGTAGCACTCGTCGGTGAGTGCCGGGGCGATGGCTTCGACCTTGCGTACCAGCGGCCCGCCGCCCAGCACCAGCGCGCCTTCGATCGGGCGCAAGCGTCCGGCCTGCCAGCGCTCCAGCGGCGCCGGTCGCGGCAGGCCGAGGGCGTCGACCAGGCGGCGGCCGAGGTTGGAGTTGGCAAAGCCGAGATAGCGGTCACTCATGGTGCGGGTCTCCCTGAAGGCAAGCATGCAAGTGTGGACCATGTTTGTGGCAAGGTCGTTCGAATGCGGCAAAAACGCCTAGGCTGTAGCCAACCTAGCCGAAGTGACGGGCCTTGAGCCCGTCATCCAATCGGATCAAATTGTTTCAGGAGGAATCAGCGCATGCATTCACCTCGACGGGTCGCGATCCTGGGGGGCAACCGTATCCCCTTCGCCCGCTCCAATGGCGCCTACGCCACTGCCAGTAACCAGGCGATGCTCACTGCCACCCTGGAAGGCCTGGTGGAGCGTTACCGCCTGCATGGCCAGCGACTGGGCGAGGTGGTGGCGGGGGCGGTGCTCAAGCATTCGCGGGACATGAACCTGACCCGCGAGTGTGTGCTCGGTTCACGCCTGTCGCCGCACACCCCTGCCTACGATATCCAGCAAGCCTGTGGCACGGGCCTTGAGGCAGCGCTGCTGGTGGCCAACAAGATCGCCCTAGGGCAGATCGACAGCGGCATTGCTGGCGGCGTGGATACCACCTCGGACGCGCCGATCGCCATCAATGAAGGGCTGCGCCGAGTCTTGCTGCAGGCGAACCGGGGCAAGCAGTTGAGCGAGCGCCTGAAGCCCTTCCTGAAGGTGCGTCCGAGCTTCCTGAAACCTGAGTTTCCACGCAACGGCGAGCCACGCACTGGGCTGTCGATGGGCGAGCACTGCGAGCGCATGGCGCAGACCTGGCAGATCGGCCGTGCCGAACAGGACGAACTGGCACTGCTCAGTCATCGCCATCTGGCTGCGTCCTACACCGAAGGCTGGCACGACGACCTGCTCACGCCCTACCTCGGCCTGACCCGCGACAATAACCTGCGCCCGGACCTCACCCCTGAGCAGTTGGCCAAGCTCGGACCGGTGTTCGACAAGGGCGCTCAAGGCACCCTGACCGCCGGCAACTCCACGCCGCTGACCGATGGCGCCTCGCTGGTGTTGCTGGGCAGCGAGGCCTGGGCCGAGGCGCGCGGGTTACCCGTACTCGCCTATCTGGTCGATGGCGAGACCGCGGCGGTGGACTTCGTCAAAGGCCAGGAGGGGCTGCTGATGGCGCCGGTTCATGCCGTGCCGCGGCTGCTGGCGCGCAATGGCCTGAGCCTGCAGGACTTCGACTACTACGAAATCCACGAGGCCTTCGCGGCCCAGGTGCTGTGCACGCTCAAGGCCTGGGAGGACGAGCGGTACTGTCGCGAGACACTGGGGCTGGAGGGCGCGCTAGGCTCGATCGATCGCAGCAAACTCAACGTCAAGGGCAGCTCGCTTGCGGCAGGGCACCCGTTCGCCGCCACCGGCGGGCGCATTCTGGCCAACATGGCCAAGCTGCTGGCCACGGCGGGCAAGGGGCGCGGGCTGATCTCGATCTGCGCGGCGAGCGGGCAGGGGGTGACTGCGATCGTCGAGCGTTGAGGTGTTAACCTTGTCGGACCCACGACAATAAACAGTGCCATGCAGACCCTCGGACAGATTTCCGCCCCCCGCGCCATCCCCGACCTCGAGCAACTGCCCAGGCCACTTTACGCCCGTGCCGAAAGCCTCGGCGCGGGTTCCTGGACCACGCGTCACCGACATGATTGGGTGCAGTTTTCCTATGCGATCAGCGGTGTGCTGGGGGTCTACACCAGCGATGGCAGCTACTTCGCGCCACCGCAGTGGGGGGTGTGGATCCCGGCCGGTCTCGAACACGAAGTGGTGACCTCGATGCAGGCCGAGATGCGCAGTCTGTATGTGCGTCGCGATGCCTGTACCTGGGCTGCCGACGAATGCCGGGTACTCGAAGTGACTCCGCTGGCGCGGGAGCTGATCAAGCAGTTCTGCCAGATGCCAGCGTCGTATCCCGAAGGCGACAGCGCCGAGGCGCGCCTGGTAGCCGTCTTGCTCGACCAGTTGCAGGCGTTGCCGCAGGTGGGATTTTCGCTGCCGCTGCCGCGTCATGCCGGGTTGCTTGCGCTGTGCAATCAGTTGATCGCCGCGCCCGACCAGGCGCAGACCCTGCAGCAATGGGCACTGCAGTTGGGCTGCTCGGAGAAGACCCTGATGCGCCTGTTCCAGCGCGAAACGGGGCTGAGCTTCCGTAACTGGCGCCAGCGCATGCGGCTGTTGTCATCACTGGCATTGCTGGAGGCGGGGGAGAGCGTGACCGATGCAGCACTGGGCTGCGGGTATGACTCGACATCGGCCTATATCGCCGCGTTCAAGCAACTGTTCGGTGCGACGCCTGGGGAGCTTCGTTTCTAACGACGACCGACCCAGTCTTATCCGACGTTATTTCGAACGGTCAATGCGAACAACTCGCTTCTCACGATCCATACGGAACTGTCTGACCGATCTTCTTTTTGCTCCAACGTAACGTCCGCCTCTCGAGCCAATATCCTGAGAGGCATTTCCATGACTGGATCACTGATTTTACTGCGGCGCCATCCGCTGGCGGTAACCCTGACGTTCACTTTGGGCGCAAGTCTGGCTGCCAATGCCGCGGACTTGGGGCCTGGCGAGTTTGCGCTGGTCTCCCCTGGAGACCCTGTCGAGGATTGGCACCTGGGCAGCGGAGCGCGTCTTGACGTGCGCCCGGGCGCCGAGACCGGGCGTATCACTGGATTCGACGGCGGTCAGGTCAACGTCGAGGGAGCCAAGGTGAGTTCGACCGACAGGGCTGCAATCAGCATCGTGGATGGTGCGGTCAACCTGACCAATGCCACGGTAGTCAGCACCGGCTCCATCGGTATGGCCCTTGGAACGCTGGGCGATGACACTTTGACGTCTACGGCAATCTTGAGCGGCAGCAGTGTGCGCGGTGCCACCACTGGGGTGGAGTTGGACTCGGCTGATCTGCACGCGCGCAGTTCGCGCATCCACGGTGACAGAGCAGGTGTTGTACTCAAGGGCGGAACACTTGCGTTGCATGAAGGGACCGTGGTGTCGGGGGGCGTCGGCCTGGAAGTCGGTACACCGGAGTTCTGGCAAAAGGATCTGTCCAATCAGGTCGTTGTTCAAGCCAGTCTGATCGAGGGTCTGCAGGGTAGTGCGGTAGTGGTTCGTGACGCACAGGTGGACATCCGGGTGGCCGACGGAGGCCAACTCAAAGGCGCCAACGGCGTGCTGCTTGAGGTCATCGAGGGGGGCGAGGCCTCGCTTCACGTGAGCAACAGTCGCCTGGAAGGCGACATCCGCGTCGAGCAGGGTGCCAGTGCTGATATCACCCTGGACAATGCGGCGCAGTTACGAGGCCAGCTACATAATGTCCAGCAGTTGCAGATTGGCGCGCAGTCCAGGTGGGAGACGGTAGCGGACGCTCAGGTCGGGACTCTCGACTTGCGCCAGGGTTCGGTGGTCGTGCAGTCAGGCAGTAGCCTGCGAGCCGACACCTTGCAAGGAGAAGGTACGTTCTGGCTCGACCATAGCCGCTTGCAGATAGACAGTCATGCCAGCGGCAGCTTTGCCTTGCACCTGGCAAGTTCTGGCCATGAGCCACAGGGGCCGGTGGTCGGAATCGGCAGTGGTGATGCGACGTTCGATCTGGCATCCGGCCCGGTCGATGCAGGGGCCTTTGCTCACGAGTTGGTCCGCGAAGGTGACCAGTGGAGTTTGCGGCCACAGGTCGACATGCGGGGCAAGGCGAGACTGAGCAATGCCGGTGAGACGGCGATGGCGTTCGACAGTTCGCTTGAAGCCGCGTCGCAGGTCGAGTCCCGATGGGTTGTCGGACGCCTCGAAAAACTGCGGACCAATGGTGGTTCAGCCGGGTTGTGGATGCATACCGGCACGACCGGCTTTGATGTCGACAGTGCAGTCGGCACCCGCTATACCCAGCGCGTTGGTGGCTTTGCCCTGGGCGCTGATACTTTGCTCGATGATACTTGGCGGGTCGGTGCGGCAGTGGGGCTCAGTCATTCGGCGATTGGCCTGCAGCGCGGCTCATCTGCAACACTGAACAGCTACTTCTCCGCGTTGTATGCCGGTTGGGGCGACAACTCCGGTTACTACGCCGATGCTGCGCTCAAGCTCAACCTGTTTGACGGCACCCTCGATGCCCGGGCTCACGATGGACGCAAGGTGTCCGGCAATCGCCGTCAGGGGGGGTATGGGCTCACGCTGGAGACTGGTCGTCGCTTGAGCCTTGATCAAGGTTGGTATGTGCAGCCTTTTGTACAACTGAGTGCCGCGATCGTGCAGGGGCAGCGCAGCAGCTTGAGTAATGGGCTTGAGGTCGAGTCATCTAACCAACACCTGAACATGGGGACGCTCGGTATCAAGGGGGGGCGCGTCATCGTCTTGAACAATGGTCTGGAACTGTCGACCCATGGCCGCATCGCGGTGATGGACAACCTGGGCGGCACGCGCAGGGTCAGCCTCAACGGTCATGAACTCGACAACAGGTTCAGCAGCGGGCGCACCGAAATGGCATTGGGCGTATCGTCCGAGGTGCTGTCAGGCTGGACAATCAGCACGGAGGTTGAGGCTGCCCGCGGGCGCAATGTTGATCAGCGTTATGGGATCAACCTCGGCCTGAGCCACTCGTTCTGAGTGTGGCGCGCCACACCGAGGGTTGCGGTGTGGCGCGTGAACTTCAGGTCCTGAACCGCCGCACCAGCGCATCCAGCTCGTTGGACAACCCTTCCAGGCTCTGGGAGTCCTGCCGCGCCGCTTGTGCAAGCTCGGCCACCAACTGCGCATCGCCGTGAATCTGGCTGATATGCCGATTGATGTCCTCGGCCACCTGGTGCTGCTCTTCGGCGGCGGTGGCGATCTGGGTGTTCATGTCACGGATGATGTCTACCGACTCGCGGATCTGCCCGAAGCTGTCGCGCGCCAGGCCGATGCGGTTGACCGACTGCTGCGACACCTCAAGGCTGGCATGCATCTGCTCGGCCACCTCGGCGGTACGGTTGGCGAGGTTGCCCAGCAGCCCGTCGATCTCGGCGGTGGAGTCGGCGGTGCGCTTGGCCAGGGCGCGGACTTCGTCGGCTACGACGGCAAAGCCACGGCCCTGCTCTCCGGCGCGGGCCGCTTCGATGGCGGCGTTGAGGGCCAGCAGGTTGGTCTGCTCGGCGATCGAGCGGATGGTGCCGAGGATCGACTGGATCGCGTTGCTGTCGCGCTCCAGTTGCTGGATCGACTGCGCCGATTGCTCGATCTCCTGGCTCAGGCGGTCGACGCTCTGCACGGCCGCATCTATCTGCTGTTGCCCTTCGCGTGCCTGTTGCTGACCGCTGTCGGCCGACTGCGCGGCCTGACTGCAGGAGCGCGCCACTTCGTTGGCGGTGGCGACCATTTCATGGAAAGCAGTGGACACCATGTCCACCGCCTCGCGCTGACGGCCGGCGGCTTCGGCCATGTCGCCGGACACCCGGGTGGAGCTGGCCGAGGTGCTGAGGATCTTGCTGGCCGCGCCGCCGATATGCTGGATCAGGCTGCGGATCGCCCCCAGGAACTGGTTGAACCAGTTGGCCAGTTGCGCGGTTTCGTCGCTGCCTCGCACTTCGAGATTACGGGTCAGGTCGCCTTCGCCCTGGGCGATGTCTTCCAGGCCGCTGGTGACGCTGTTGATCGGCCGTACGATGAGCTTGGCGAAGGCAGCGCCAGCCACGGCGAAGACTGCCGCCAGCACCAGTGCGAGGGTGCCGATCAGCCAGGTCAGGCGGGTGGTGGTCTGCATCACCTCGTCCTGGCGGATGAGGCCGATGAAAGTCCAGCCCAGGCGCTCGTCGGGGTAGATGTTGGCCATGTAGCGCTCGCCGTCGAGCGTCACTTCGGCCAGGCCCTTGCCGGCCTTGGCCAGCTCGGCGTAGCCGCCGCCGAAGCTTTCCAGCTGCTTGAAGTTGTGGCTGGCGTCACGCGGGTCGACCATGACATTGCCGTTGTTCTCCATCAGGATCAGGTAGCCGCTGTCACCCAGCTTGATCTGCTTGACGATCTCGGTCAGCCCCTTGAGCGAGACGTCGATGTTGACCACGCCGCCCGGGCTACCGAGCTGGTTGGCCACGGTGCGCACGGTGCTGACCAGCACGGCGTCGTCGCCGGCCCAGTAGTAGGGCGCGGTGCGCAGGGTCTTGCCGGGGCTGGCCATGGCGGCCTGGAACCAGGGGCGGGTGCGTGGGTCGTAGCTGGCCATCTTCGGATCGCCCGGCCAGAACGCATAGCCGCCGTCTTTCACGCCGTAGGACACGTACGCGTAGTCGGGGTGGCTCTGGGCCAGGCGGGTGAACTGGTCGTACAGCGCCTTGTCCTGCTCGCCCAGGGGAATCTGCGCGGCGTCGGCGGCAATGTACTTCTTGAGGTTGTCGGCGCTGGCGGTGACCAAGGGCTGGCTGGCGAGGTACTCGACGTTCTGCGCAATGCCCTGGAAGAAGATGTTCATCGCGTTGCCGACCTGGCGGATCTCCCGGCTGCTGCCATCCAGGAAGTCGTCCTGCGCTTCTTCACGGAGGTTCAGCACCACTACGGTGGCGACCAGAACGATGGGCAGGCCGGCAATGACGGCGAAGGCCCAGGTCAATTTTTGCTTGATGTTCATCCACGCTCCCGGATTTTTTCTTGTCGACGCATGAAACTGGTATACAGGGCATCGGCAGGGCGCAGGAATTTCTGAGTGAAACACCCGTATTTATTGGATGAAATTTGATATTGAGGTCGGTTCGGCCAGGGTTGGCTAATATGGCATACCAAAATACTGCCGCGGGCCGTCAGGCACCCCCCGGCAGCGTTCAGTGGCAGCATTCACCTTCGTTCGCCAGGTCCCTGAGAATCGGGCAGTCGGGGCGATCATCGCCCTGGCAGTGGGCGACCAGCTCGCTCAAGGTATCGCGCAGGCTCACCATCTCTTCGATCCGCCGGTTCAGTTCGTCGATATGCTGTGTCGCCAGCGCCTTGACGTCGGCGCTGGCGCGCTGGCGGTCTTGCCAGAGCGTCAGCAGCCGGGACACTTCTTCCAGGGAAAATCCCAGGTCGCGCGAGCGCTTGATGAACGCCAGGCTGTGCAGGTCTTCCTGCTGGTACAGCCGATAGCCGCTGTCGCTGCGCAGCGCCGGCTTGAGCAGTCCGATGGACTCGTAGTAGCGGATCATCTTGGCGCTGAGCCCGCTGCGCCGGGCGGCTTGGCCGATGTTCATGGCGTCTCCTTCGAGGCGATGCCGGTGGGCTTCCAGGTCTTGAGCCACAGGGCGTTGCTCACCACGCTGACGCTGGAGAGCGCCATGGCCGCGCCAGCCAGAACCGGGTTGAGGAAGCCAAAGGCGGCAAGCGGGATACCGATCAGGTTGTAGATGAACGCCCAGAACAGATTCTGACGGATCTTGGCGTAGGTCTTGTTGCTGATTTCCAGGGCCGCAGGTACCAGGCGAGGGTCGCCGCGCATCAGGGTGATGCCGGCGGCCTGCATTGCTACGTCCGTGCCGCCTCCCATGGCGATGCCGATGTCGGCGGCGGCCAGGGCCGGGGCATCGTTGATGCCGTCGCCGACCATGGCCACCACGGCGTTCTGCTTGAGTGCGTTGACGGTGGCCGCTTTGTCGGCTGGCAAGACTTCGGCGTGCACATCGTCGATGCCCAGCGCCTCGGCGACCACTTTGGCGCTGCCGCGGTTGTCGCCGGTCAACAGGTGACTGCTGATGCCCTGTGAGCGCAGTGCCGCGATCGCCTGCTCGGCGCCGGGCTTGAGGCTGTCACCAAAGGCGAACAACCCGAGCACGCGGGCATGCGGTGTGCGCTCGATCAACCACGACAAAGTGCGACCTTCGGCTTCCCAGGCCTGGGCCTTATCGAGCAGGGCGCCGGGCTCGAGGCCGCTTTCGTCGAGCAGGCGCCGGTTGCCCAGGGCCAATACCCGGCCTTCGACCGTACCGGCGATACCGCGCCCGGTGAGCGACTGGCTATCGCTCACCAGGGGAATCTGCAGAGCGTGCTCGGCGCCGGCATCCAGCACGGCCTTGGCCAGCGGATGCTCGCTGCCGCGTTGCAGGGCTCCGGCCAGGCGCAGCAGGTCGTGTGCATCGCCGACGGCGGCTTCGCTGTGGACGATGCGGGGGCTGCCGGAGGTCAGGGTGCCGGTCTTGTCGAAGACCACGCGATTGACCGCATGGGCTCGCTCCAATGCTTCGGCGTCCTTGATCAGGATGCCATGGCTGGCTGCCACACCGGTGCCGGCCATGATCGCCGCTGGTGTGGCCAGGCCCAGAGCGCAAGGGCAGGCGATCACCAGTACGGCCACGGCGTTGATCAGTGCGCTTTCCAGCGGTGCGCCGGCCAGCCACCAGCCGACCAGGGTGATCAAAGCCAGTACCAGCACTGCCGGGACGAACACTTGGCTGACCCGGTCGACCAGCTTCTGGATCGGTGCCTTGGCGGCCTGGGCGTCTTCGACCAGGCGAATGATCCGCGCAAGTACGGTTTCGGTGCCCAGGGCCAGGGTGCGCACCAGCAGGCGTCCTTCACCGTTGATCGAACCGCCGGTGACCTTGTCGCCGGGCTGTTTGGGCACTGGCAGGCTTTCGCCGCTGATCAGCGCTTCGTCGGCGTGACTGCTGCCTTCGATTACCTCGCCGTCGACCGGGAAGCGCTCGCCGGGCTTGACCAGCACCAGGTCGTCCAGGCGCAACTGGCTGATCGCTACGTCTTCCTCTCGGCCTTCGACCACGCGCAATGCGCGTTCGGGGCGCAGGGCTTCCAGGGCGCGAATGGCACTGGCGGTCTGGCGCTTGGCACGGCTTTCCAGGTATTTGCCCAGCAACACCAGGGCGATTACCACGGCCGAGGCTTCGAAGTAGAGGTGAGGCTCCATGCCCACATGGGCCTGGGACCATTCGTACAGGCTCAGGCCATAGCCAGCGCTGGTGCCGAGCGCTACCAGCAGGTCCATGTTGCCTGCGCCGGCACGCACGGCTTTCCAGGCGGCCTTGTAGAAGCGTGCGCCGAGGATGAACTGCACCGGTGTCGCCAGTACGAACTGAGCCCAGGCCGGCAACATCCAATGCAAGCCGAACGGCTGCACCAGCATTGGCAGTACCAGGGGCAGGGCCAGCAGCAGGGCGGCGATCACCGCGAGGCGTTCGTTGCGCAGGCGTCGCTGCGCGTCATGGCGATCGTCCTGGGCGGTACGTGGCAGGCTGGCGCTGTAGCCGGCCTTTTCCACGGCGCCGATCAAGGCGTCGTCGCTGACGCCCTCGAGTACCCTGAGGTGGGCGCGTTCGCTGGCCAGGTTCACGCTGACCTGCTCGACGCCGGACACCTTGCCCAGGGCGCGCTCGACGCGGCCGACACAGCTGGCGCAGGTCATGCCGCCCACCTGAAGTTCAAGGGTGCGGCTCGGCACGCTGTAGCCGGCCTTGCGCACGGCCTCGAGCAGGTCCGGCAGGCTTTCGGCCGGAGCCTGGACCCTGGCCTGTTCGGTGGCAAGGTTGACGCTGACCTGTTCGGCGCCGTTGACCTTACGCAGCGCGCGCTCCACGCGGCCGACGCAACTGGCGCAGGTCATGCCGCTGATCGGCAGGTCGAAGGTAGTTGATGCGGACATGGGCTTTCCTCCGTGATCGAGCCTGCAGCATCAAGCTTGCCATGTTGGTAAGGTCAATACCCTAGGCCGGCTCGCTTCAATTCCAATCCATTCTGGCCCACGGCGATCCGGTATTTGTTGATCTGCCCCGCTTGCAGGTTGAGGCGGGTGCTGCGCTGGTCTTCGACGCCGGGTGCACAACCGGGCACCTGCCCGGGCAGCAGGCGCAGGCGCACGTCCACCGGTCCAGGCGGCAGGTTGAACGAGGTCGATTGTTCCTGGAACACACGGCCGGAAAGCTGGTCGTTGAGATACACACCGATTTCGCAGCTGGTGGCCACTTCCAGGCGTTCCCGGGAAATGATCAGCACGCTGTAGTCCGAATTGCCCTCGGCGCTGACCGGTGGCACGACGGCCACGGCACTCAGCAGCCCGACGAGGCCCAATGCTGCCCTGATCATGAAACTTCTCCTGGTTGGCGAGTCGTCAAAAGCGCAGCTTGGCCGAGCCGCTCGCGGATTTCCAGCCCGGCCGTTTTGTGCAGAACTTGACCTTGCCATGATGGCAAGCTTGAAACTCTCCGCAAAACCCAGATGGAGGTAGTTCCAATGCAAGTCTTCAATGTGCAGGGCATGAGCTGCGGTCATTGCGTCAAGGCAGTGACCCGTGCGGTTCAGGAGCAGGATGCGACGGCGCAGGTGGAAGTCGACCTGGGCGCCAAACAGGTGCGGGTGCAGAGCCAACTCGGGGTGCAGCAGATCCTGGAAGCGATCCGTGAAGAGGGTTATCAGGTCGAGCCGGCCTGACGGCGATGAACGGTGGTACCTGCTGCGGGTATCACCGTTTTCGGGCGTAACTGTTACAAAGCTTTTCATACCAGGCCGATCCCAGTGCAGTTAGACTAGTCCGTTGCTTAGCCTGCTATGGATTCCCGATGAACTTGCGCATCCTGTTGATCCTCGGCGCTCTCTCGGCCTTCGCGCCGTTGGCGATCGACTTCTATCTCCCCGCGTTCCCTGCCATGGCCCAGGCCTTCGGCACCGATGAACAGCACGTCCAGACGACCCTGGCTGCCTATTTCCTTGGTTTGTCGCTTGGCCAACTGGCCTATGGCCCGATCGCCGACCGTTTCGGCCGACGCAAGCCACTGTTGTTCGGTATCAGCCTTTTCACCCTGGCGTCGCTCGCCTGCGCCTACGCCCCGGACCTCGACACTCTTGTGGTGGCGCGGTTCATCCAGGCATTGGGTGGGTGTGCGGGCATGGTGTTGTCGCGTGCCATCGTCGTCGACAAATGTGACGCGGTGGGGGCAGCCAAAGCGTTTTCGCAATTGATGCTGGTGATGGGGCTCGCGCCGATTCTCGCGCCGATGCTCGGTGGCGTGCTGATCAATGTGTCTGGCTGGCAGTCGATCTTCCTGGTGCTCAGCCTGTTCAGCGCCGCCTGCCTGCTGGCGGTGAGCCTGGGGCTGCCGGAAAGCCTGCCAGCCCATGTGCCCCGCCAGCCGCTGTCGGGTGCCTTGCGTCAGTACCTGCGGCTGCTGGGCGATCGTGTGTTCCTGGGGCATGCGCTGACGGGCGGCATCGCCATCGCCGGCATGTTCGCCTATATCGCCGGTTCCCCGTTCGTGTTCATCAAGCTCTATGGTGTACCGGCCGAGCATTACGGCTGGCTGTTTGGCACCAATGCTGCCGGTTTCATCCTCTGCGCCCAGGTCAACGCCCGACTGCTGGCCAAGCGCGGCCCTGCCTTCCTGCTGGCCCGAGCGGTATGGCTCTACCTGGCTGCCGGGTTGGTACTGCTGGGGGTGGCGCTGCTGCGTCCGACGCAGTTGTGGCCATTGCTGGTGCCGCTGTTCGTTTGCATCGCCAGCCTGGGCTGCATCATTCCCAACGCCTCGGCCTGTGCCATGAACGGGCAAGGGGCCAGGGCCGGCAGCGCATCGGCATTGATGGGCAGCCTGCAGTTCAGCGTCGCCGCAGGGGCGGCAGCGCTGGTGGGGGTTCTGCATGATGGCAGCGCAGTGCCGATGGCCTTGGTGATCAGCTTGTGCGGTGTGCTGGTAGTCAATGTCGCGATGCTGACTCGACGCCTCCAGTCCAGGCAGGCTGCATGAGGGGGTGAGGGGCCTTCAGGCGTGTCTCCAGAACGGCGACGAATGCCCGGGCCTCCGCCTCGCTGCGAAAACTCACCACATGTTGATCGAGCTGTACCTGCCAGGGGCAGTTGGGGTGGCGGTTCGATGTACTGACGACAATCTTCATCGCGGCATCCTCCAGTCGGGGTGAGAGCGAAATCAGTGTAGCGCCGTCCCTATTGCCCGCCACATGCCGGGGTGACGTCCTGACTGACGGTCACCCGAGGGACGAAAGGCTGATTCAACCAAGATGCGAACCTTCGCTTTTTCTTGCCCTACTTGTGGAACTCGACTGTCGGCATTGTTCCTCTGTTGTGGCCTTTATCTGGCAAGGAATCTGGCCAGGTCCGGGATGTTAGAGGGGATGCTGATAGCGCTTGTCATTTACCGGCGTTTTTCGATTTCGCGAAGGGTGCTACTACCCTCGGTCTTGTGTCGCGAAACGTTGGCCAAACCCAACTAGTACAGGGCTTTCGGCGGCTTATACTTGCCCCCAGGAGCGGTTTCCCCACCAGGCGGTGCTTCCCACACTGCCTGACAGGCTGCAACCCACACTATCTGCTGCAACCTCTGGCCATTCCCACTGCCATGATGGCCATTGGATAAAAAACGGACCTTGCAATGGAGTTGATAGAGTATGAAAGCAGTCAGCAGTATCAGTCAGATCGCCGGTCTGATGGCCGAGCCCAAGCGCAGTGCCATGCTCTGGGCCCTGATCGATGGATCTTCTCGGCACGCTGACGAGTTGGCACTCATGATTGGCGTTACGCCGTCATCGGCCTGCGCGCACTTGTCTTTGTTGTCGGCTGCCGGCCTGCTGCGCCTCGAGGCACGTGGGCGCAAGCGCTATTTTCGACTGGCCACCCCCGAGGTGATCGCCGCGGTCGAGGCACTGGCCAGCGTGCAGCTTGGCGGTCGTGGCGAATGCCAGGGATCGGTCAGGCCGTTGCAGGTGCCGCTTTCGTTGCGCAGGGCGCGACGTTGTGGCGATCACCTGGGTGGCGAAATTGCGGTAGACCTGTATCGGCGCATGGTGTCCGCCGGCTGGTTGGAGGGCAATGACCTGCACCCTACCGTGAGCCTGGAAGGGCGTGTGCAACTGGCCGCGATTGGCGTCTACATCGATGCGCTGGCGCCGCGCCAGCGTGGTGCCTGTGTGGTCTGCCACAGCAGCGAGTGGAGTGACAACGGCCCCCACCTGGGCGGTGGTGTCGGGCAAGCGATGCTCAGGTTGTTCATGCAGTCTGGCTGGATACGCGAGCAGGAGGGGTCACGCGTGATGCAGATTTCTTCCCTGGGTATTCAAGAGATCAACCGTATCGCGAGGGTGCCGGCATTGCAGGTGGGCTGAAGTGCCCCTGTAATGCCGGCTGTGCTCGTTACTCAAACCAGACGTGCATCCAGGCTGTTCTGCGCCAGGCGCTTTGCCTGCTCTTGAGACATGCCCAGATGCTGGTACAAGGCGTGGAAGTTTTCCGTGACATATCCGCCGAAGTAGGCCGGATCGTCGGAGTTCACCGTGACCTTGACCCCACGCTCGAGCATGTCGAGGATGTTGTGCTGGCTCATATGATCGAACACGCAGAGCTTGGTGTTCGACAGCGGGCAGACGGTCAGCGGAATCTGTTCATCGATGATGCGTTGCATCAGCCGCTCATCTTCGATAGCTCGCACGCCGTGGTCGATGCGCTTGATTTTCAGCAGGTCGAGGGCTTCCCAGATGTACTCGGGCGGCCCTTCCTCGCCGGCGTGGGCAACGGCGACCAGGCCTTCGTTGCGGGCTCGGTCGAAGACGCGCTGGAACTTGCTTGGTGGATGGCCTTTCTCCGAGCTGTCCAGGCCCACGGCAATGAAGGCATCGCGGAATGGCAGGGCCTGGTCGAGGGTCTTCTCGGCCTCCGCCTCGCTGAGGTGACGCAGGAAGCTCAGGATCAGGCCGCTGCTGATACCCAACTGCTCGCGACCATCCTTGAGCGCCTGGTTGATGCCGCCGAGCACCACCTCGAAGGGGATACCCCTGTCGGTATGGGTCTGTGGGTCGAAGAACGGTTCGGTGTGAATGACGTTCTGCGCCTTGCAGCGTTGCAGGTAGGCCCAGGTCAGGTCGTAGAAGTCCTGCTCGGTGCGCAGTACATCAGCGCCCTGGTAGTAGAGGTCGAGAAACTCCTGCAGGTTGTTGAACGCGTAGGCGCTGCGCAGCGTCTCCACGTCGGCCCAGGGCAGGGCGACCTTGTTGCGTTCGGCCAGGGCGAACAGCAGTTCCGGCTCCAGCGAACCTTCCAGGTGCATATGCAGTTCGGCCTTGGGCAAGGCATTGAGCCAGTCATACATAGGGTGTGATCTCGAATCAGGTACGGTTGGCCGACATTCTACAGGGCTATGCGCTATTCGGTAGGGCGGGGCTGCCCGGCAGCCCCGCTCTGCTTCAACCGGCAATCAGGGCGGCTGCCGCCTGACGATGGTCGGCGATCAGGCCCTGGACATCGAGCCCTTCGATCTGGCCATCGATCACGCGCCAGTGGCCGCCGACCATGACTCGGTCAGCCCGGTCCGCCGCGCACAGCAGCAGCGCCGACAGCGGATCGTGGCTTCCGGAGAAACGCAGTTCGTCGAGCTTGAACAACGCCAGATCCGCCTGCTTGCCCACCGCCAGCTCCCCAATGTCGCTGCGGCCCAGCAGTTGCGCCGAGCCACGGGTTGCCCAGCCCAGCGCGCGCTCGGGCGTGATCTGCTCGGCGCCGTAGCGCAGGCGTTGCAGGTAGAGGGCCTGGCGCGCTTCGAGGATCATGTTCGAGGCATCGTTGGACGCCGAGCCGTCTACACCCAGGCCGACTGCGGCCCCGGCCGCTTCGAGCTCGATGGTCGGGCAGATTCCCGAGGCCAGGCGCATGTTCGAGCTCGGGCAATGGCAGATGCCGGTACCGGCAGCGCCCAGGCGCGTGATTTCGTCGGGGTTGAAATGGATACCATGGGCCAGCCAGGTGCGTGGCCCGAGCCAGCCGACACTGTCCAGATAGTCCACGGTGCGCAGGCCGAAGCGCTGCAGGCAGAAGTCTTCCTCATCGAGTGTTTCGGCCAGGTGGGTATGCAGGCGCACGTCCAGCTCTTCGGCCAGGCTGGCGCTGGCGCGCATGATCTCTGGCGTGACCGAGAAGGGTGAGCAGGGCGCCAAGGCTATCTGGATGCGCGCGCCTTCGCCACGCTCATGATAACTGTGGATAAGTCGCTGACTGTCGGCCAGGATCACTTCGCCTTGTTGCACTGTCTGCTGCGGGGGCAAGCCGCCGTCCGCTTCACCCAGGCTCATCGAGCCGCGGGTCAGCATGGCGCGCATGCCGAGCTTGCGTACGACCTCTACCTGTACGTCGATGGCGTGGTCCAGACCTTCCGGGAACAGGTAATGGTGATCGGCGGCGGTGGTGCAACCCGACAGCAGCAGCTCGGCCAGTGCAACCTCGCTGGCGAGCGCCAGTTTGGCCGGGGTTAGCCGTGCCCACACCGGGTAGAGGGTCTTGAGCCAGGGAAACAGTGGTTGGTTGACCACAGGAGCCCATGCGCGGGTGAGGGTCTGGTAGAAGTGGTGGTGAGTGTTGATCAGACCAGGTAGCACAACGTGCTCACGGGCATCGAAC
>NZ_JAYFUI010000128.1:0-10138 GCF_034961125.1 Pseudomonas machongensis
AAGAACACTGCCATATGACCCAGAATTGCGTGGTGATCGACGCATCACCCGAATCGACAAGGAGCGTTCGCAGGCAATTCGCAACCCAGCTCTCCATCGAGCGGACCCGCCTGCTTTACCAGGGCTCCTTGCTGCCCACCCTGTTCATGTTGCTCAACGGCTTGCTTTGCGCCTGGCTGCTGTGGAGCCCTGCCCGCTATCTGCTGGTCGGCGTGTGGATGGTCTGGTTGCTGGCGCTGGTGGCCTTGCGGGTGATCCAGGTGGCGGCCTTCGATGCGGCCTCGCCGGAGCGTCAGGCCAAGCCGACCTGGTGGCGGATGTTTCTGGGTGGTTCGGCCTTCAGTGGCCTGACGCTTGGATGTGCCGCCCTCGCGCTGGTACCGGTGGACAGTTTCGTCCAGCAGGCCTGGGTTTTCGGCCTGCTGGGCGCAGCGGCGCTGTCGGCGAGCGTCGCCTACGCGGTCAGCCTGCCGGCCTTTCTCAGCTTCGTGTTACCCGGCCTGTTGCCGCCGATCGGATTTCTGTTCTTTTATCAGGACGGGTTGCAGCGCGGCTGGGGCTGGCTTGGCCTGATCCTGCTCGGCGCCCTGATGGTGGTGGCCTGGCAGGTCAATCGTCTGATCGAGCGCGGTCTGCTTCGGCGCTTCCAGAACCAGGCATTGATCGAGCATCTGCAGGGGGCGCAACGCCATGGCGAGCAGTTGAACCAGGCCTTGAGTGCAGAGATCCGCCATCGTCGTCACGCCGAAGAGCAATTGCGCCAGGCGCAGGCCGGCCTCGAGCTGCGGGTGAGCGAGCGAGGCCGTGAGCTGGCGCTTGCCACCCAGGCCCTGGGCGCCAGCGAGCAGCGCCTGAGCCTGGCGCTGGAGGCTAGCGAACTGGGGCTGTGGGACTGGGACCTGCAGACCGACGAAGTCCATCACACCCAATTGCATGCCTTGTTCGGGCTGGAGCCAGGGCAGGTGCGCTCGGTGCGTGCCGACCTCAAGCCGCGCTTGCATCCCGACGATCTGCCGCTGCTGCGTCGCACGCTGGTCGAGCACCTCAAGGGCCGCAGCGACGACTATCGTGTCGAATACCGGGTGCGCCACACGCAAGGTCGCTGGTGCTGGATCGAGGACCGGGGACGGGCGGTCGAGCGTGATGCCGACGGCAAGGTCCTGCGCATGCTGGGTACCCGTCGTGACATCACCGCACAGAAGGAACAGGAAGAACAGCAGCGGCTGGCTGCCACCGTGTTCGAAGCGGCGAGTGAAGGCATCGCCATCCTCGATGCGCACTACCAGTTGCTGGCGGTCAACCAGCGATTCTGCGATCTCACCGGCTACGGGCGCGAAGACCTGATCCTGCGTGACCTGCTGGAGCTGCCCTGCAGTCGCGACGCCCGTCGGCACAGCCAATCGATTCACCAGGCCCTCGAGCAGCAAGGGCGCTGGGAGGGCGAGCTGGTCGAGGCGCGCAGCAATGGCGAGCTCTACCCGCAATGGTTGCAGCTCAATGGCGTGAGCGATGGACGGGGCAACATCAGCAATATCGTGGCGTTCTTCACGGACCTGTCGGCGCGCCGTGAGTCGGAGGAGCGCCTGCGCTATCTCGCCCACTACGATGACCTCACAGGCCTTGCCAACCGAGCGTTGTTCCGCCTGCGCCTGCATGAGGCGGTGCAGCGTGTGCGCCTGAACGGCCGCAGCCTGGCGCTGCTGCATGTCGATCTGGACCGCTTCAAGCTGCTCAATGAAAGCCTGGGGCACGAACTGGCCGACCAGTTGCTGAAGAAAATGGCCCAGCGCCTGGCCAATGCGGTGCCGGAGGCCGACACCGTGGCGCGTATCTCCGGCGACGAGTTCGCCGTGCTGTTCGATGGCTACAGCAATCTTTCCAGCCTGGTGCGGGTCACCACACGCCTGCTCGACAAGCTGCGGGTGCCGCAGCGAGTGGGCGGTCATGAGGTGGTGATCAGTGCATCGGTGGGCATCAGTGTGTTGTCGGAGGCCACTTTCGACCTCAACGCTTTGGTCAGTCAGGCCGACATGGCCAAGCAACACGCCAAGCACCTGGGGGGCGACAGCTTCCAGTTCTATACCGAAAGCCTGCGTGCCAGCACCCTGGAACGCCTGCAACTGGAAAACGATCTGCGCAAGGCTCTCGACGAAAACCAGCTGCGGGTCTACTTCCAGCCCAAGCTGTGCCTGCGTTCCGGCCGTCTGCATGCCGCCGAGGCGCTGGTGCGCTGGCAGCATCCGCAGTGGGGCATGGTGCCGCCGGGCGAGTTCATCGGGCTGGCCGAAGAAACCGGGTTGATTGCGCCGATGGGTGAGTTCGTCCTGCGTCAGGCGTGTTGGCAGGCATGTGAATGGTTGCGCCAGGGTTGGGAGATCCGTGTGTCGGTCAACCTGTCGGTCTACCAGTTGCGCCAGGGCAAGGTGGTCAGCCTGGTGCGTCAGGTACTGCAGGAGACCGGACTGGCGCCGCACCTGCTGGAGCTGGAGCTGACCGAAAGCCAGTTGCTCGACAATGTCGAGCACATCATCGCCACCTTCCAGCAACTGCACGCATTGGGCGTGAAGCTGGCGATCGACGATTTCGGTACCGGCTATTCATCGCTGAGTTACCTCAAGCGCTTTCCGGTGGACTACGTGAAGATCGACCAGGCGTTCATTCGGGGCCTGCAGGAGGGCAGCCAGGATGCCGCGATCATCCGGGCAATCATCGCCATGGCCAAGAGCCTGGGGCTGGAGGTGGTGGCCGAGGGGGTGGAAACCCAGGAGCAGCTGGCATTCCTGCGTGAACAGGGGTGCGACGAGGCGCAGGGTTACCTGATCAGTCGACCGATCGATGCCGCAGCGTTCAAGACGTTGCTGGAGCGCTCGCGAAGATGACCTGCGCCCCGGCGGCAAGTGCCGGAGGGAAATGGTCAGAGGTGCCAGTGTCGGCCCTGATGCGCCAGGAGGCTATTGGCCTGCTCCGGCCCATTGCTGCCTGCCGGGTAGGTCCGCGGTGCCTGGAAGTGGTCCTCCCAGCCTTTGAGGATCGGGTCGATCCAGGCCCAGGCAGCCTCCACTTCATCGCGGCGCATGAACAGCGTCGAGTCACCATCCAGTACATCCAGCAGCAGGCGCTCGTAAGCCTCCCAGCGGCGTGTCTGGGCGAAGGCCTGGGCCAGGTTCAGGTCCAGCTCGACCGGCGCCAGGCGCATGCCGCGGCCGGGGCTCTTGGTCATCATGCGCAGGCTGATGTGCTCGTCGGGTTGCAACTGGATCAGCAACTGGTTGACCTGGCCGCCGGCGAACAGCTCATGGGGCACCGGTTTGAACTGGATGACGATCTGCGACGAGCGCCGCGCCATGCGCTTGCCGGTGCGCAGGTAGAACGGCACGCCGGCCCAGCGCCAGTTCTCGATATGAGCCTGCACGGCGACGAAGGTTTCGGTATCGCTGTCGTTGTCGACATCTTTCTCGAAGTAATAGGCCGGGACCTCCTGGCCGCCGATCTTGCCGGCGCTGTACTGGCCGCGTACGGTCTTGTCCTGCACGTCCTGGCCAGTGATGGGGCGCAGCGCACGAAGGATCTTCACCTTCTCGTCGCGCACCGCCTCGGCCTCGAATTGTGCCGGTGGCTCCATCGCCACCAGGCAGAGCAGTTGCAGCAGATGGTTCTGCAGCATGTCGCGGGTAGCGCCGGCGCGATCATAGTAGGCGCCGCGGTTCTCGACCCCGAGGGTTTCGCAGACGCTGATCTGCACATGATCGACCTGGCTGTTGCGCCATACAGGCTCCAGCAGGGCATTGGCGAAGCGCAGGGCCATGAGGTTCTGCACCGTCTCCTTGCCCAGGTAGTGATCGATGCGAAACACCTGGGATTCGTCGAATACCGCGCCGATGGCTTCGTTGATGGCCGTGGCCGACTCCAGTGAATGGCCGATGGGCTTTTCCAGCACGATGCGCGCTTCGCTGTCGGCAAGCCCGGCCAGGCGCAGGTTGTTGGCGATGGGCACGAACAGGTTGGGGGCGGTGGCGAGATAGAAGATCCGGGTCAGGCCACCGGGCTCGCCGAGGTAACGGGCCAGGCGCCCGAAATCGGCGCCTTGGGAGGCGTCCATGGCGAAGTAGTCCAGGCGTGCCGAGAAGCGCTGCCAGACCTCCTCGTCGAAGTCGTTGCGGGCGATCTGCGCCCGGCAATGACGCTCGGTGAGCTTGAGGTAGTCGTTGCGCGGCAGGGGGCGGCGGGCCAGGGCGATGATCCGCACGGCGTTGTGCAGGCGACCCTCGCGGTAGAGCTGATAAAGCGCCGGCAGCAGCTTGTGCAGGGCCAGGTCGCCCGTGCCGCCGAAAACCAGAATGTCGCAAGGGATACTCAAGCCACCACTCTCCCACGTTCGTTTAGCTGGGCGGTCAGCCGGTCATGTAGTATAACTACAAGATAGCTACATCCCGGCCAGCCGATCATAACCGAGTCCAGCCTGTGAATCTGTTGCAACATATCGCTCAATCGCGCCACCTGCTGCGCAAATCGGAACTGAAAGTGGCCGATCACGTGCTGCTCGATCCGGCTGCCGTCATGCACAGCTCGATGGCCGATCTTGCCCACAGTGTTGGTATCAGCGAGCCGACCATCGTGCGTTTCTGTCGCGCCATCGGCTGTTCGGGCTTCCAGGACCTCAAGCTCAAGCTGGCGCAAAGCCTGGCGGCGGGCGCCAGCTTCGGCCAGTTCGCCATCCATGAAGACGATTCGGTCGCCGACTACAGCCTGAAGATTTTCGACACCACCTTGCACACGCTGATGGAAGTGCGCGAGCACCTCGACCCGCAGGCGCTGCAGCAGGCGGTAAGTGCCATGGCCCAGGCGCAGCGCGTGGAGTTCTATGGCTTCGGGGCTTCCGGTGCGGTCGCCGCCGATGCCCAGCACAAATTCTTCCGCCTGCTGCTCAGCGCCGCAGCCTATTCCGACCCGCACATGCAGGCGATGTCGGCGGTGACCCTCAAACCGGGTGATGTCGCCGTGTGCATCTCGCAGTCGGGGCGTTCGAAAGACTTGCTGATCACCGCCAACCTGGTGCGTGAAAGCGGCGCCAATCTCATCACCCTGTGCCCGAGCCAGACGCCGCTGGCGGAGCTGTCGACCGTCAACCTGGCGATTGATGTGCACGAGGACACCGAGATCTACACCCCGCTGACTTCGCGCATTGCCCACCTGGTGGTGATCGATGTGCTGGCGATGGGCGTGGCCATGGCCCGCGGCCCAAGCCTGGTCAACCACCTCAAGAGCGTCAAGCGCAGCTTGCGCAGCCTGCGCTTGTCGCCCAAGTCGATCAAGGCTACCGACGACTGATCGCGCTGCCACCTCACCGGCCGCTGTGGGAGCGGGTTTACCCGCGAAAGGGCCGGTACGGGCAATTAAAATTCACGATTCTGTCACCATTTCTCAGCCAAACCGTAAACCCTCGGGGCCACCCTGAAACTCCCGCACCCGATCTGGGAGACAGGCAATGGCAAACGATCATTTCGGTTCGTACCAACCCAACGCCAAGGCTCGCAAGCAGGCTGAGAAGGATCAACGTCGCATGGAATATCGACGTGCGATCGAAAGCTACTGCGACCAGCGTCAACTGTTGCGTGATATCGCCGACTACCCTGAACTGCAAGACATCACGGTATGGCAGGTGGCGTCGGCAGCTTCCCAGAAAATCGCTCCACAAGCCCGCTGATTTTCGCCCGTTCGCTACGAATGAACGCAAGAAATGCCAAGGCCACCGGTGATTGCCGCTTGGCCTTGGACTGCACCACGCACCAGCTGCGGTACAGCGGCAGTTCCTCCACAGGCAACTCCCTGAGCATCCCGGTGGCCAGCTCCATGTTCACTGCATGGCGAGTCAGCAGGGCGATGCCCAAGCCGGCGATCACGCACTCGCGCTGGGCGTCGGCCGAGGCCACTTCCAGGGTCTGGGTGAAGTGCACGCGCTTGTCCTTGAAGTACTCCTCGCAGGCTTTGCGCGTGCCCGAGCCTTGTTCGCGGATGAGCAGGGTATGAGGCTCCAGGTCCTGCAGGCGCAAGCGGTCGAGCTTGCACAACGGGTGTTCCGGTGGCGCCACCGCGATGATCGGGTTGTTGAGAAACGGCAGGAACTCCAGGCCCATGTCCTGCGGCACCATCGACATGATGATCAGGTCGTCGCGGTTGTCGGACAGGCGTCGGATGGCCTGGGCGCGATTGACCACCGTGAGGGTGAGGTTGACCTCCGGGTGTCGTTGCTTGAAGGCGGCGAACAGGTGTGGCACGAAGTACTTCGCACTGGATTCGATCGCCAGTTTCAATTGTCCCTGCAGTGAGCCCTGCATGTCCGACAGCTGCATGTCGAGGTTTTCCAGGCGCCCGAAGATATCGCGGCTGGCACGTTGCAGTGCCTCGGCGGCTTCGGTCAGGTAGAGCTTTTTGCCGACGTACTCGAACAGCGGCTGGCCGACCAGCTCTTCGAGCTGGCGGATCTGTAGACTTACGGCGGGTTGCGTAAGCGCCATCTCTTCTGCCGCGCGGCTGTACGAGCGCAAATCACACACTTCGTTAAAGATCTGCAGCTGACGCAAAGTCATACGCATCAAGGACTTACGCATTTATCCCCAGGCTCCGGCAAAACCTTGTTACCCCACTATAAGCTTTTGCTAATACAGCCCCTAACAAATATTGATTTTTGTTTATTCACCGGTGGCGCTAGTTTGAAGGTGCGACTGGCCAGCGACGTCTGGTCACGCGCCGACCGGTGTAACCGGATCGTCTGTTCCTACGGCTTTGGGAAGACTCCAGTGATAAAAAAAATCCTGATCGCCAACCGGGGTGAAATCGCAGTTCGGATCGTGCGTGCCTGCGCCGAGATGGGCATTCGCTCTGTCGCGATCTTTTCCGACGCCGACCGTCACGCGTTGCACGTCAAGCGCGCCGACGAGGCCTACAGCATCGGTGCCGAGCCGCTGGCCGGTTACCTGAACCCGCGCAAGCTGGTGAACCTTGCTGTGGAAACCGGCTGTGACGCCCTGCATCCGGGCTACGGTTTTCTATCGGAAAACGCCGAACTTGCGGAAATCTGCGCCGAACGTGGCATCAAGTTCATCGGCCCTGCTGCCGAGGTCATCCGCCGCATGGGCGACAAGACCGAAGCGCGCCGCACGATGATCCAGGCCGGTGTCCCGGTGACCCCAGGTACCGAAGGCAACGTGGCCGACATTCACGAAGCCCTGAGCGAAGGCGAGCGCATCGGTTATCCGGTGATGCTCAAGGCCACCTCCGGTGGCGGCGGGCGTGGTATTCGCCGCTGCAACAGCCGCGAAGAGCTGGAACAGAACTTCCCGCGGGTGATTTCCGAAGCCACCAAGGCGTTCGGTTCCGCCGAGGTGTTTCTCGAGAAATGCATCGTCAATCCCAAACACATCGAGGCGCAGATTCTCGGTGACAGCTTCGGCAACGTGGTGCATCTGTTCGAGCGCGACTGCTCGATCCAGCGCCGCAACCAGAAGCTCATCGAAATCGCCCCGAGCCCGCAGTTGACGCCGGAACAGCGCGCCTACATCGGCGACCTGGCCGTACGCGCCGCCAAGGCGGTCAACTACGAGAACGCCGGTACCGTGGAGTTCCTGCTCGCCGATGGCGAGGTGTACTTCATGGAGATGAACACCCGAGTGCAGGTGGAACACACCATCACCGAGGAAATCACCGGCATCGATATCGTGCGTGAGCAGATCCGCATCGCCTCGGGCCTGCCACTGTCGGTCAAACAGGAAGACATCCAGCATCGCGGCTACGCGTTGCAGTTCCGGATCAACGCCGAAGACCCGAAGAACAATTTCCTGCCCAGCTTCGGCAAGATCACCCGTTACTACGCCCCCGGCGGCCCGGGCGTACGTACCGACACGGCGATCTATACCGGCTACACCATTCCACCGTTCTACGACTCCATGTGCCTGAAACTGGTGGTCTGGGCGCTGACCTGGGAAGAAGCCATGGACCGTGGTCTGCGAGCCCTGGATGACATGCGCCTGCAGGGGGTCAAGACCACCGCCGCGTATTACCAGGAAATCCTGCGCAATCCGGAATTCCGTAGTGGCCAGTTCAATACCAGCTTCGTGGAAAGCCATCCGGAACTGACCAACTACTCGATCAAGCGCAAACCCGAAGAGCTGGCCCTGGCCATCGCCGCCGCCATCGCCGCCCACGCAGGCCTGTGAGGAATTCAACAATGTCCAAGAAAATCCATGTAACCGACACAATCCTGCGCGACGCCCACCAGTCCTTGCTGGCCACCCGCATGCGCACCGAAGACATGCTGCCGATCTGCGAAAAGCTCGACAAGGTTGGCTACTGGTCGCTCGAAGTCTGGGGCGGCGCGACCTTCGATGCCTGTGTGCGCTTCCTCAAGGAAGATCCGTGGGAGCGCCTGCGCCAACTGCGCGCCGCGCTGCCCAATACGCGCCTGCAAATGCTGCTGCGCGGTCAGAACCTGCTGGGCTACCGCCATTACAGCGATGATGTGGTCAAGGCGTTCGTGGCCAAGGCTGCAGTCAATGGTATCGACGTATTCCGTATCTTCGACGCCATGAACGATGTGCGTAACCTGCGCGTGGCCATCGAAGCGGTGAAGGCCGCCGGTAAGCACGCCCAGGGCACCATCGCCTACACCACCAGCCCCGTGCACACCATCGAGGCCTTCGTGAACCAGGCCAAGCAGATGGAATCCATGGGTTGCGACTCGGTCGCGATCAAGGACATGGCCGGCCTGTTGACGCCGTACGCCACCGGCGAGCTGGTCAAGGCGCTGAAAGCCGAGCAGTCGCTGCCGGTGTTCATCCACTCCCATGACACCGCCGGCCTGGCCGCCATGTGCCAGCTCAAGGCTGTGGAGAACGGCGCCGACCATATCGACACCGCCATCTCCAGCTTCGCCTGGGGCACCAGCCACCCGGGCACCGAGTCGATGGTCGCCGCGCTCAAGGGCAGCGAGTTCGACACCGGGCTGGACCTGGAGCTGCTGCAGGAAATCGGCTTGTACTTCTACGCCGTGCGCAAGAAGTACCACCAGTTCGAGAGCGAGTTCACCGCCGTGGATACCCGCGTGCAGGTCAACCAGGTACCCGGCGGGATGATTTCCAACCTGGCCAACCAGCTCAAGGAGCAGGGCGCCCTCAACCGTATGAACGAAGTGCTGGCGGAGATCCCGCGCGTGCGCGAAGACCTCGGCTTCCCGCCGCTGGTCACCCCGACCTCGCAGATCGTCGGCACCCAGGCGTTCTTCAACGTGCTGGCCGGTGAGCGCTACAAGACCATCACCAACGAAGTGAAGCTGTACCTGCAAGGTGGCTACGGCAAGGCGCCAGGTGTGGTTGACGAGAAGCTGCGCCGCCAGGCGATCGGCAGCGAAGACGTCATCGATGTGCGCCCGGCCGACCTGCTCAAGCCGGAAATGGCCAAGCTGCGCGCCGAAATCGGCAGCCTGGCGCACAGCGAGGAAGACGTGCTGACCTTCGCCATGTTCCCGGACATCGGGCGCAAGTTCCTCGAAGAGCGTGAAGCCGGAACCCTCAAGCCCGAAGCCCTGCTGCCAATCCCGGAAGCCGGTGCTGCAGCCTCCGTGGGCGGTGAGGGTGTACCGACCGAGTTCGTCATCGACGTGCACGGCGAGACCTACCGCGTCGACATCACCGGCGTGGGCGTCAAGGCCGAAGGCAAGCGTCACTTCTACCTGTCCATCGACGGCATGCCGGAAGAAGTGGTGTTCGAGCCGCTCAACGATTTCGTCGGCGGCGGCAGCAGCAAGCGCAAGCAGGCCAGCGCGCCGGGTCACGTCAGCACCACCATGCCGGGCAACATCGTCGATGTGCTGGTCAAGGAGGGCGATGTGGTCAAGGCCGGGCAGGCAGTGCTGATTACCGAAGCCATGAAGATGGAGACCGAGGTGCAGGCGGCCATCGCCGGCAAGGTTGTTGCCATCCACGTGGCCAAGGGCGACCGGGTGACCCCGGGCGAGATCCTGATCGAGATCGAAGGCTGATCGACAGCCTTCGAATACAAGCGGTTTACCTCATGGGGAGCGGTTGCTCCCCTTTTTTTATGTTGGGTTCAAGGCCCGATCGCGGGGCACCCCGCTGGTTCTGAA
>NZ_JAYFUI010000129.1:0-12862 GCF_034961125.1 Pseudomonas machongensis
AAATGATCGCCATCGGCTGATCGACGACCCCCTGCAAGAGGAAGCACGACATGACGTCCCCTGTGGTGATCATCGGCACTGGCCTTGCGGGCTATAACCTGGCCCGGGAATTTCGCAAGCTCGACGCTGACACGCCGCTGTTGCTGATCACCGCCGACGACGGTCGCTCCTATTCCAAGCCGATGCTCTCCACCGGCTTTGCCAAGCACAAGGACGCCGACGGCCTGTGCATGGCCGAGCCGGGCGCCATGGCCGAGCAGCTCAAGGCCGAGATTCGTACCCATACCCGTATCAGCGGCATCGACCCTGGTCACAAGCGCTTGTGGATCGGCGAGGAGGCGGTGCAATACCGCGACCTGGTGTTGGCCTTGGGTGCGCAGACGGTACAGGTGCCGATTGAGGGCGACGGCACCGAGCTGGTCTTTCCGATCAACGACTTGGAAGACTACGCGCGCTTTCGTGCCGCCGCCGCGGGCAAGCGGCGCGTGTTGCTGCTGGGTGCCGGGCTGATCGGCTGCGAGTTCGCCAACGATCTGACCCTCGGCGGCTACCAGTGCGACGTGGTGGCGCCCTGTGAGCAGGTGATGCCGACCTTGTTGCATCCTGCTGCCGCCAGTGCGGTGCAGGCTGGCCTGGAAGGGCTGGGCGTGCGCTTCCATCTGGGCCCGGTGCTGACCCGCCTGCAGCGCACCGGCGGCGGTCTCGAGGCTCACTTGTCGGACGGCAGCGTGATCGCCTGTGATCTGGTGGTCTCGGCCATCGGCCTGCGACCGCGTACAGACCTTGCCGCCGCTGCCGGACTGCAGGTGAACCGGGGGGTAGTGGTGGATCGCCAACTGCGGACCTCCCACGCAAACATCTTTGCCTTGGGCGATTGCGCCGAAGTGAATGGCATCAACCTGCTCTACGTCATGCCGCTGATGGCTTGCGCCCGCGCGCTGGCGCAGACGCTCGCCGGCAACCCCACGGGTGTGAACTATGGCCCGATGCCTGTCACGGTAAAGACGCCCGCGTGCCCGCTGGTTGTTTCGCCAGCACCGATGGGCCGAGAGGGAACCTGGCAGGTCGAAGGGCAGGGCAGCGACCTGAAAGCGCTGTGCTACAGCGCCGATGGCCAGTTGCTGGGCTATGCCCTCACGGGGTCGGCGGTTTTGGAAAAGCTGGCGCTGAATCGGCAGCTTCCGCCTCTAATGGCCTGAATGCCGTTCGAACTGTCGTATTTGGCTTGTTCTTGGCGCGACAATGGCCGCTCAGACACTGGCGCGGCCACGGTGAGCGTGCCATTCTCACTTCCGTCTGCCGCAGATTAGAGCCTGCGGCGCCTTGGGCGCTGCTTTCGCAGGTAGCACGGCATAACAACAAAAATCCCGTCAAAGAGGCTTCACTATGCGTAAACCAGAACTCGCCGCCGTCATCGCCGAAAAGGCCGATCTGACCAAGGAAAAGGCCAATCAGGTGCTGAACGCGATTCTCGACAGCATCACTGGCGCGCTCGACAAGGATACCGTCACCCTGGTCGGTTTCGGCACCTTCGAGAAGCGTCACCGCGGCGCGCGCACCGGCAAGAACCCACAGACTGGTCAACCGGTGAAGATCAAGGCCAGCAACACTGTTGCCTTCAAACCTGGCAAGAACCTGCGTGACAGCGTCAACGTTCCCGCCAAGCCAGCCAAGAAAGGCAAGTGATCGATTCCTGACACTCCACTGTCATCCGAACGGGCGCCCCAGGGCGTCCGTTGTGCTTTCTGGCGTGCAGAAACAATGCGGCGAGCTGGCGTAAAAAGTTTAAGAAAGGGATAAACTGCGCGCTTCAGTCATATTTCAATCGAGGCGCGTTGATGAAGTTTCGCTTTCTTCTCTGGGCCATGGGGCTGCTGATGGCCAGGGCCAGCCGTAACAACCCGGCGTTCCAGCAGCAACTGCGCGACAAGGACCTGGTGTTCCAGATGCAGACCTTGGATGGCAAAGTGGCCCGGCATTTCACGGTGAGTGGTGAGCGCATCAGCAGCAAGGGTGGCCTGCACCCTCAACCGGCCTTTGCCATCGCCTTCAAGGATGCCGCGTTCGGCTTTGCCACCTTGCAGGCTGGCAACAAGCAGTTGGCGTTCATGCAGGGCATTCAGGACAAGAACATCCAGATCAAGGGCAACCCGGCATTGGTGATCTGGTTTCAGGGGCTGATGAAATACCTCAAGCCCCGCAAGAAAAAGGCCTGAATCCGCCTGTGTACGAGCGGGCAAACCCGCTCGTGCCAGTCAGTGTGGGGCCTGGAACTGCGAGGCCAGTTCGCGCAGCAGCGCTTCGGCTTCCAGCACCTTGCTCACTACGTCCTCCGCCTTGTCGCGGGTCAGTCCAAGGCGTTCGAGCAGCGCCTCCGGAATTTCTTCCTGCGGCCCTGAGCCAATGCCCCGGGAACGCAACAGCGACGTGGCCAGGCACACGAGGTTCGGGTAGGCCGAATACTCGCCTTCATAGCTTGGGTCGTGCTGGAAGCGCAGCGCCGCGGACAGCTCATCCGGCATGTCCCACAGCTTCATCAGCCAGGCGCCGATCTGCTCGCGGCTGATGCCCAGCAGGTGCTGCTCGACATAGCTGTGGTACAGGTGCGGGTTGACCTCAAGATGACGACAGATCAACGAGAAGTGCGGCGGGAACACGTGGGCCAGCAGCAGATAGCCGAAGTTGTGCAGCAGCCCCGCCAGGTAGGTTAGACCCGCTTCGGGGCGTTCGGCGCGCGGCATGGCGCGGGTCAGGCCTTCGATCACTGCGGCTGTGTAGATCGACTGCTGCCAGTAAGGCGTGGCCTGCTGCGGATGGTCTTTCGGCAGGCTCAGGGTCTTGCCCAGGGCCAGGCCCAGCGCAAGGTTGATCACCAGGTCGAAGCCCAGCACGCGAACGATGGCATCTTCCACCGAGCGGATCTTGCCGGGTGACGCGTAGTAGGGCGATGCGGCCCAGCTCACCACCTGTGCGGCCAGTGCCGGGTCGGTTTCGACCACGCCGGTGATGTCGTCGACGCTGGCGTTGGGGTCGACGCGCAGCTTGATGATCTTCTGCGCGGTGTCGGCCAGTGGCGGGATCTCGATGGTCTGCTCCAGGCGCTGCTGGATGCGTCGGGCAGTGAAAGCCTGGACCGCGTTGGAGATTTCCTTGGTGTCGTCGTGGGGGCGGTCGAGGTTGCGCTGGATGCTTTCGACTTCAAGGCCAAAGCTGCCGGCGCTGGCCTTGCTCAGCATGCGCTTGAAGTTGTCGCGGGCCACTTCCAATAGCAGCCCAGCCTCACCGGACTGGATCAACAGGCTATCGGCGTTGAGCAGCCGTTCGTCGTACAGGCACGGTGAGCTGGTCAGGGCCGGGATTGCCGGCAAGGCCTTGAGCTGGTGCTTGTCGAGCATCTTCTTCAATCGCTCCAGCGGCACGGCCTTGAGTTTGCGACCGGTCAGCTCTTCCAGGCGCTTCAAGTCCAGCAGATGGTTTTGTGGGAACAGCACCATGAGCGCGCCGACTTCATCGTCCAGCAGAACGGCCTGGACGCGCGATTTCGCGGGCAGCCGCGGGTGTTCGGACACCTCGCGATAGGCTACGCCGAGCTTTTCCAGCAGCAGTCGGATGACCGACGGAGCGTGCGGGGTTGCGGTGTCCAGGGCCACTTCAGTCATGGTCTGTTTCCAAAGGTGTCTTTTTAAACGCGAAGTATAACCATCCTGAGCCTTGAACTGGGGCACGAATGGGACCGGTGTCACACTTGGCCGTATTGTTGGCCGTGACGCAGCCACCGATCCAGTAGCGGGCTGACATGATCGGGCCAGCGTGCCAGCAATGCCTGTGCGGCGTCGCGTACTGCGGGCAGCAGGTCGGCGTCACGCATCAGGTCGGCGACCTTGAATTGCAGCAGGCCGGTCTGTCGGGTGCCGAGCATTTCGCCGGGGCCGCGCAGCTCAAGATCCTTCTCGGCGATGACGAAGCCATCGTTGGTCTCGCGCATGATCCCTAAGCGTTCGCGGCCGATCTGTGACAGTGGCGGGTGATAGAGCAGCACGCAATGGCTGACGGCGCTACCCCGACCGACCCGGCCACGCAGCTGGTGAAGCTGGGCCAGGCCCAGGCGTTCAGGGTTTTCGATGATCATCAGGCTGGCGTTGGGCACGTCCACCCCCACCTCGATCACCGTGGTGGCCACCAGCAATTGCAGATGGCCGGCCTTGAATTCGGCCATCACCGCGGCTTTTTCCGCAGGCTTCATGCGCCCGTGGATCAGGCCCACACGCAGCTCGCCGAGCGCGCTGCCCAGCTCTTCGAACGTACTTTCGGCGGCCTGGCAGGTCAGCTCCTCGGATTCCTCGATCAGGGTGCACACCCAGTAGGCCTGGCGCCCTTCGGCGCAGGCAGCGCGGACCCGCTCTACCACCTCGAAGCGGCGACTGTCGGCCACCAGCACGGTATTGACTGGCGTTCGGCCGGGCGGCAGCTCATCAAGAATGGAGGTATCGAGGTCGGCGTAGGCGCTCATGGCGAGCGTACGCGGGATGGGGGTGGCGGTCATGATCAACTGGTGCGGACACAGCGTGCCGTTCACGCCCTTCTTGCGCAGGGCCAGCCGTTGCTGCACGCCGAAACGGTGCTGTTCGTCGATGATCGCCAGGGCCAGGTGGCGAAACTTCACTTCTTCCTGGAACAGCGCATGGGTGCCGACCACCATGGGGGCGCCGCCTGCGATTTGCTCCAGCGCACTGGCGCGAGCCTTGCCTTTGAGCTTGCCAGCCAGCCAGGCGACTTCTATCCCCAAGGGTTCGAGCCAGCGCTTGAAGGTGATGTAGTGCTGTTCGGCGAGGATCTCGGTGGGCGCCATCAGCGCGACCTGGTAACCGGCCTCCAGCGCCTGCAGCGCTGCCAGTGCAGCAACCACGGTCTTGCCGGCACCCACGTCACCTTGCACCAGGCGCATCATCGGCTCTGGCTGGCTGAGGTCATAGGCGATCTCGTTGCCTACCCGCTGCTGGGCACCGGTGGGAGTGAATCCGAGGTTGGCCAGGTACTGTCCGGGCAGGCGGCTGGCCTTGGGCAGCACCGGGGCTCGCAGGGCACGCAGGCTCTCACGCAGACGCTGCTGGGAGAGCTGGTGCGTGAGCAGTTCCTCGAATGCGAGGCGGTGCTGGGCCCAGTGCTGGCCTTCGGCAAGCTCGTCGAGGTCGGCGTCGGCGGGTGGGTTGTGCAGGTAGCGGATGGCGTCGTTCAGTGGCGCCAGGTGATAGTCGCGGGCCAGCTCATCCGGCAGCCAGTCGGGCAGGCTGCGCGGGCCGAGCTTGCTCAGGCTGAGCTGGCAGAGCAGGCGCAGACGCTGCTGGGTGAGGCCTTCGGTTGTCGGGTAGATCGGCGTCAGGGTCTGCTCGACCGGCGGTGGCGGTTCGTCGCCGTTGAGCGCGCGGTACTCCGGATGATAGATCTCAAGGCCAGAGGCACCGGGGCGTGCCTCACCGTAGCAGCGCAGGTGGGTGCCACGCTTGAGGCCTTCTTTCTGCGCATTGCTGAAGTGATAGAAGCGCAGGCTAAGCACGCCTGTGCCGTCGCCCAGGCGTACCACCAGGCTGCGGCGTTTGCCCATGGTCACGTCAGCCCCGCTGACCACGCCCTCGATCACGGCATCCTGACCGGGACGCAGGGCGCCGATCGGTACGACGCGGGTGCGGTCCTGGTAGCGCAGTGGCAGGTGGAACAGCAAGTCCTGCAGGCTTTCCAGGCCGACCTTGGCGAGTTTTTCCGCCATGGCCTCGCCGACGCCCTTGAGCTCGGTGACCGGGACCTTCGACAACTCCGTCATGGCATCAGGCCGGCTGTGGCGCAGGCGCCTTGGCGACCGAACAGAGGCGGATCGAATCGGCGAGGATCTCGATTGCCTTTGGCCGCGGGAAGCTGGCGCGCCAGGCGATGGCAACGGTTCGGAACGGCGCAGGCGCTGTCAGTGGACGCACTTCGATGACGCCAGGGGCGTAGTGATGACTGTGTACCGCCGACAACGGCAGGATCGAAACACCCAGGCCCGAGGCGACCATATGACGGATGGTCTCCAGCGAGCTGGATTCGACCGTGGTGTGCTTCGAGGCATCGTTACCCTTGTTCAGGGTCGGGCAGGCTTCGAGCACCTGGTCGCGGAAGCAGTGACCTTCGCCGAGCAGCAGCAGGCTCTTGTCGTTGAGCAGGGCGGTGTCGATGGTCTTCTTGGCGGTCCAGGGGTGGTCGGCCGGCATCAGCGCGCAGAATGGCTCATCGTACAGCGGTAGCGTCAGCACGTCGGCCTCGTTGAACGGCAGCGCGATGATCACCGCGTCCAGTTCGCCGTTGCGCAGTTTCTCGCGCAGCACGTGGGTGAAGTTCTCTTCGATGTACAGCGGCATCTGCGGGGCAACCCGGTGCAACTGTGGAATCAGGTGCGGGAACAGGTAGGGGCCGACGGTATAGATGGCGCCGACTTTCAGTGGAGCAGTGAGCTGGTTCTTGCCGGCCTGGGCCAGTTCGCGGATGCCTTGGGCCTGCTCGAGCACCTTCTGCGCCTGGGCGACGATGCTTTCGCCGACCGGTGTCAGGCGTACGGCGCTCTTGCTGCGTTCGAAGATCAGCACGCCCAGCTCGTCCTCAAGCTTCTTCACCCCGACCGACAGGGTCGGCTGGCTGACGTGGCAACGCTCGGCGGCATGGCCGAAGTGCTGCTCCTGAGCGAGTGTGACGATGTAGCGGAGTTCAGTGAGGGTCATAACGTGCGTCCATGAAGTTGCGGCCCCAGCATAGCGGGTGCAATCGATAGACGCACGTTATCAGACTTGCGGTTTTGTGACAGATGCAATGTATCAGCGCTTGTCCAACGAGTAGACGAAGGGCGCCACTACCTCGATCGTGCCATTGTTCAACAACTCCGCAGGCGGCTTGGGGACCGTGCCGGCGCGGCGGATCATGTCCATCGTCGCGCGGTCCAGTGCAGCACTGCCTGAGCCTCCGGCCAATGAATACGACAGCACCTTGCCCTCGGCATCGACCACGAAGCGCAGCCGGTTGATTCCTTGCAGGCCACGGCGACGCGCGTCTTCCGGGTACTTCTTGTACTTCGCCAGGTGACGCAGCAGGTCGCTTTGCCACGTCGGCAGGGCGTTGCTGTTGGAGGCGATACTCGGCTGCGGCGCTGCCGACTTCTGCGGCGGAGCGTTGCTTGGCGCGGTATCGGCCACTTGTTCCTTGGCCGGTGGTTCGTCCTTCGGCGGCTCAGGCTTTTTCTCGGGCTTGGGCGGCTGGGGCTTGGCCTTCGGCTTGGGCGGCTTCGGGATCGCGATCTTCGGTTTCGGAGCCTCCACCAGCTTGGGCAGCGGTGGCTCTTCGACCGGCGCAGGCGGCTGCGGAGCAGCTTTCGGTGGCGGCGGTGGCGCAGGCTCGGGGACCGGTGCCAGCTCGACCATCATCGCTGCCGGCGGCAGCTCGATGGCCTGGGGCACCGACCAGTTGAGCGTCAGCACTACGGCGATCACGTGCACACCGAGCACGGCTGCCAGGCTGGCACCGTAGCGCACCAGGTTGGAGCGCTTGTTCGTCATTTCTTGGCTGCCGTCTCGAGTCCGACCAGACCGACCTTGAGGTAGCCGGCCGCGCGCATGGTGTTCATCACTTCCATCAGGTCGCCGTAGTCAACACCCTTGTCGGCCTGGAAGAAGATGGTGGTTTCCTTGTCGCCCTTGGTCTTGGCGTCGAGCATCGCGCCAAGCTGTTCGGGCAGGGCCACCGCGTCATCGCCGACGTACAGCTTCTTGTCGGCCTTGACGCTGACGAACACCGGTTTCTCGGGCCTCGGTGCAGGTTTTGCGGTCGAGGCTGGCAGGTCGACCTTGATGTCGACCGTCGCCAGTGGTGCGGCAACCATGAAGATGATCAGCAGTACCAGCATCACGTCGATGAACGGCGTGACGTTGATTTCGTGGTTTTCGGCGAGGTCGTCGCCACCTTCGTTGAGATGCAGGCCCATGGCTTACCCCACTTTCACCATGTGCGGGGCGGCGCGCTCGCCAGCCTGATGGTCCAGGTCACGGCTGACCAGCAGCAGGACCTGCGCCGAGGCGTCGGAGACCTGCGCCTTGTAGCCGGCGATGGAACGGGCGAAGACGTTGTAGATGACCACGGCCGGAATCGCGGCGACCAGGCCCAGGGCGGTGGCCAGCAGGGCTTCGGCGATGCCTGGGGCAACGACGGCGAGGTTGGTGGTCTGGGTCTTGGCGATGCCGATGAAGCTGTTCATGATGCCCCACACGGTGCCGAACAGGCCGACGAATGGCGCGGTGGAGCCGATGGTGGCCAGCACGCCGGTGCCGCTGCTCATGTTGCGACCGCTGGCAGCGACCAGGCGCTCCAGGCGGAAGCTGACGCGTTCCTTGATGCCTTCCTTCTCGCGGGTGTTGGCCGACAAGCGCATTTCCTCGAGGGCGTCGTGGATCAGGGTATGGGCCAGGGTGCCCTCTTTGTCGGCGACGCTGCTGGCTTCTTTCAGGCTGGCAGATTTCTTCAGCAGGGCGATTTCACCGCGCAGGCGGCGCTTGGCGCCCATCAGCTCGAAGCCCTTGGCGATCCAGATGGTCCAGGTGATGATGGAGGCGATGGCCAGGCCGATCATTACCGCCTTCACGACGATATCGGCGTTCTTGTACATGCCCCATGGGGACAGGTCGTGAGCCATGCCGAGCGAGGTGTCTTCGACCAGTGCTTCGACGTTCTCGCCTGCTGGCGCCTGGGCCTCGGCGGGCTCAGCGGCGTTCGCGGATGCCTGGCCAGTGGCGGCCGGGTCAGCCGGAGCGACTGCAGCAGGAGGGGTGGCGCCGTTGGCGGCAGGCTCTTCAGCCATGGCGGCCGGGGCCAGCACCAGGCTGAACAGCAGCGCGGCGATGGCGCGCCAGGCGCGCGACGTGGTTGGCGAAGCGGAAGGTTGAGTACGAGTCATGCTGGCCGGACCTGATGAAGAAAAATGAGGTGGTGTTCTCCATGGCCTCGAGGCGGGCCGAGAACTGATCAGGGCGCCATTATTGCAAGTAATTCTTGTTAACAAAAGTAATAGAGTATCTTTTTTTACGCTTTGGATAGCCGCTGATCGTCTAATACGGCTAGCCTGGGCCTTTCGTTCTGGAGTGAAGTGATGTCGGATCTGTCCGCGATGATCGTAGGTTGTGGTGATGTAGGCAGCCGCCTGGCCCGGCAACTGCTCGCCCGCGGCTGGCAGGTACATGGGCTGCGTCGCACGGTGGCGCAGCTGCCCGCAGGCGTTCTGCCGGTGGCAGCCGATCTGTCCGACGCCAGCATTCCTGCAGGCTGGCCCGAGCATTTCCCGGATTATCTGGTGTATTGCGTGGCGGCCAGTCAGCACGATGAAGCCGGTTATCGGGCCGCCTATGTGGAGGGTTTGCGCCACGTGCTGAGCTGGTTGGCGGACAAGGGGCAGCATCCGCGCCGCTTGCTGTTCGTGTCCAGCAGCAGCGTCTATGCGCAGCAGAGCGGCGAGTGGGTCGAGGAAGGTGCTGCCACCGAGCCCGAGGGATATTCGGGGCGGATCATGCTGGAGGCCGAGCGCTTGGCGCTTGAGAGCGGGATTCCCGCCAGCCTGGTGCGCCTGACGGGGATCTATGGCCCCGGCCGCGAGTGGCTGCTTAGCCAGGTGCGCCAGGGATATCGGGTGGCCGAGGAGCCGCCGCTGTACGGCAATCGCATTCATGCCGAGGACGCGGCCGGTTTGCTGGCGTTCCTGCTGCAGGCAGACGCGGAAGGGGTGGCGCTGGAGGACTGCTACATCGGTGTCGACGACGATCCGGCCCCGCTGGCCGAGGTGGTGGCCTGGCTGCGCCAGTACATGGGCGTTACCGAGTGGTCGGACGAGCAGCGCGTGCGCCGCACCGGCAGCAAGCGCTGCAGCAACGCGCGGGCACGGGCGCTGGGCTGGGTGCCGCAGTATGCGAGCTACAAGGAAGGGTACGCGGCGATCCTGAAAGGCTGAAGCCAAGCCTCGACTACCGGTGTCGAGGCTGGCCGGGTACCCGTAGGAGCGGGCTTGCCCGCGAATCGGATACCGCGCTGCATGGCACCGGCTTCGCCGGTGATCGCGGGACAAGTCGGGGCGCCGAACCGCCGCTCCCACAGGGATTGGGCTGGTCTTTAAATTTTGGACGAGACAATTGCTCCTGCAGGTAGTGGATCAGTCGCGCTCAAGCACCCACTGCCGCGCGCCAGCCGCGAGTTCTGGCATTTCGTCGGGCTGCGCACGGTTGACTGCACGGAAGATCTCCAGCTTGTCGTCATCACGCTTGAACACCCAGGGGGCGCCGCGTTGGTCGCGCTCCAGCCAGAGGCTGTCGTTGTCGCCGCCCATGGTCGCGCAATCGCCGGCCAGGCAAAGGGCGTAACGGTCCAGATCGGGCAAGCCGGTCACGCCGCCGTCGTCGGCGAAGCGGACCTTGGCGCCCTGGCCTGGGCCTTCGACGATTTTCCATTCGCCACCCAGGTACGCCTTGTACAGCGCCTTCTCGAAGCTGCCACCCAGCGGTGCGTCGGCGGGTGTCGGGGGCTTGCTGCGCACGAAGGTCTGCTTGGCGCCGGAGGCGTCGGTCGTTTGCAACTCGTCGCCATCGAGGCTCAATTGCTCGCTCTGGCCGCCTTCGAAATTGGCTTGCCATTGCTTGTCCGCCGCGACGAGGCTGCCCTCAGCGGCTTCGAAGCCATTGCTGTAACGGGCTTGCTGGCTGGCGACGTCAATCTTCCATTCGAACACCGGACCATGGCTGGACAGCGCCTTGCGCAAGCTGTCGCCCTTGACGGCGGCGTCGATGGCATCCTGGTTGATCCAGGTACCGTTGAAATCTTCAGGTTTGTGGCTGGCGCAGCCGCCCAGAAGCAGGGCTGCCAGCGCGAGAGGCAGGGCATGACGCATGGTGGGAACCTTCAGGAAGGAAAGGCGGCAGGCCGGGCGCCCGCCGCCTGGGGCATCACTCGATGACGAGGATGGCGTCCATCTCGACTTGCGAGCCCTTTGGCAGGGCAGCCACGCCAATCGCGGCACGGGCTGGGTAGGGCTGCTCGAAGTAGCGACCCATGACCTCGTTGACCTTGGCGAAGTGGCTCAGGTCGGTGAGGAAGATGTTCAGCTTGACGATATCCTTGAACGAACCGCCAGCGGCCTCGGCAACAGCCTTGAGGTTTTCGAAGACCTGCACGGTCTGTGCCTCGAAGCCTTCAACCAGCTCCATGGTCTTGGGATCCAGAGGAATCTGGCCCGACATGTAGACGGTGTTGCCAGCCTTGATCGCCTGGGAGTAGGTGCCGATGGCGGCAGGGGCCTTGTCGCTGTTGATGACGGTCTTGGTCATGTTGACTCCTTGCGGTTGACGGACTACGCACGCGTTCGGGTGATGCGGACCACGCCGGTCAGGGTGCGCAGCTTCTTGATCACGCGGGCCAGGTGCACGCGGTCGCGCACGCTGACCACCAGTTGGACCACGCTGACGCGACCGTCGCGCTCATCCATGCTGATCTTCTCGATGTTGCCGTCGGCGGCGTTGACGCTGCTGGCCAGCAGGGCGATCAGGCCGCGCTGGTGTTCCAGTTCGACGCGCAGTTCGACATTGAACTCGCCGGTGACGTCCTTGGCCCAGGAGAGCTGCAGGCACTTCTCCGGGTTGTGTCGGATTTCACTGATGTTGCGGCAGTCTTCCAGGTGCACGACCATGCCCTTGCCCGCCGACAGGTGGCCGACGATGGGGTCCCCCGGGATCGGCGTACAGCACTTGGCGTAGCTGAGCACCAGGCCTTCTGTGCCGCGGATCGCCAGCGGGCCCTCTGGCGATGGTAGTTGCTCGCCTTCGGCCGACAGCAAGCGGCGTGCGACCACGTAGGCCATGCGGTTGCCCAGGCCGATGTCTTCGAGCAGGTCTTCGACGAGCTCCAGGCGGTATTCGGTGAGGATGGCCTGGACGCGCTCGGCGGCGATCTTGTCCAGGCTGCTGTCGAAGCCCGTCAGCACTTTGTTCAGCAGGCGTTCGCCGAGGCTGATGGATTCGGAGCGGCGCTGCTGTTTGAGCGCATGGCGAATGTGCGTGCGTGCCTTGCCGGTAACCACGAAATTGAGCCAGGCCGGGTTTGGGCGTGCGCCCGGCGCACTGACGATCTCGACCGTCGAGCCACTTTGCAACGGCTCGGAGAGCGGTGCCAGGCGACGGTTGATGCGGCAGGCGATGCAGCTGTTGCCGACGTCGGTGTGCACCGCGTAGGCGAAGTCGACGGCAGTGGAGCCTTTGGGCAGCTCCATGATCCGGCCTTTGGGCGTGAAGACATAGACCTCGTCCGGGAACAGGTCGATCTTCACACTCTCGATGAACTCCAGCGAATTGCCGGCCCGCTGCTGCAGCTCGAGGATGCCCTTGACCCATTGACGGGCGCGGGCGTGGCTGCCCTTGGGCTGTTCTTCCTCGTTCGACTTGTACAGCCAGTGCGCGGCGATGCCGTTGTTGGCCATCTCTTCCATTTCGCGGGTGCGGATCTGGATTTCGATGGGCACACCGTGCATCCCGAACAGCGTGGTGTGCAGCGACTGGTAGCCGTTGGCCTTGGGAATCGCGATGTAGTCCTTGAAGCGCCCCGGCAGCGGCTTGTACAGGTTGTGCACGGCACCCAGCACGCGGTAGCAGGTGTCGACCTTGTCGACGATGATGCGGAAGGCGTACACGTCCATGATCTCGTTGAAGGCGCGGCGCTTGCCGCGCATCTTCTTGTAGATGCCATAGAGGTGTTTCTGTCGGCCGCTGACCTCGCCCTCGATGCCGTCCGCCGCCAGGCAGTTGGCCAGCGAGGTCTC
>NZ_JAYFUI010000130.1:0-54181 GCF_034961125.1 Pseudomonas machongensis
GACCTGGTGTTCTTCCAGCCGCACTCGGCGCCGGGTGTCTACGCCCGGGCCTTCCTCGAGGGCCGCATGCAGGTTGAGCAGCTGGAGCACTATCGACAGGAAATCACTGCACGGCGCCGCGATGTGCAGGGCCTGTCGAGTTATCCACATCCCTGGCTGATGCCTGATTTCTGGCAGTTTCCCACCGGCTCCATGGGCATCGGGCCGATCAGTTCGATCTACCAGGCGCGCTTCATGCGCTACCTGGAACACCGGGGCCTGCGTCAGGGCGCTGGGCGGCGCGTGTGGGGGGTATTCGGCGACGGCGAGATGGATGAACCGGAAAGCATGTCGGCGCTCACTCTTGCGGCGCGCGAGCGCCTGGACAACCTGGTGTGGGTGGTCAACTGCAACCTGCAACGCCTGGACGGCCCGGTACGTGGCAACGGGCGCATCATCGATGAACTGGAGGCATTGTTCAGCGGTGCTGGCTGGCGGGTGATCAAGCTGGTCTGGGGATCGGATTGGGATGGCCTGTTCGCCCGCGACGCAAGCGGCGAGCTGGAGCGTACGCTGTCGGCCACCGTCGATGGGCAGTTTCAGACCTTCGCCGCCAAGGATGGGCGCTACAACCGCGAACATTTCTTCGGCCAGAGCGAGGCGCTGGCCCGGATGGCCCAGGGCATGAGCGACGAGCAGATCGACCGGCTCAAGCGCGGGGGGCACGACATGGTGAAGATCCACGCCGCCTACCATGCCGCCCAGCAAGGCGATGGTCGCCCGACCGTGGTATTGGCGCAGACCAAGAAAGGCTACGGCATGGGTGAGGCGGGGCAGGGCAAGATGACCACGCACCAGCAGAAGAAGCTCGACCGCGAGGCACTCATGGCCTTCCGCGATCGCTTCAACCTGCCATTGAGCGATGAGCAGACCGAGGCCCTGGCCTTCTACAAGCCCGCCGACGACAGCCACGAGATGCGCTACCTGCATGCACGTCGCCAGGCACTGGGCGGTTACCTGCCGTCGCGGCCACGCCAGGCCGAGGGGCTGCCGGTGCCGGCGCTTTCCAGCTACGCGGCGTTCGCCACCCAGGCCGATGGCAAGGAAATGTCCACTACCATGGCCTTCGTGCGCATGCTCAGCGGGCTGCTCAAGGACCGCCAGCTCGGGCCGCGGGTAGTGCCTATCGTCGCCGACGAGGCGCGTACCTTCGGCATGGCCAACCTGTTCAAGCAGATCGGTATCTATTCCAGCGTCGGCCAGCGCTACGAGCCCGAAGACATCGGTTCGATCCTCTGCTACCGCGAGGCGCTGGACGGGCAGATCCTTGAAGAAGGCATCAGCGAGGCGGGGGCGATCAGCTCGTGGGTGGCGGCGGCCACCAGTTATTCCGCCCATGGCCTGCCGATGCTGCCGTTCTACATCTACTACTCGATGTTCGGCTTCCAGCGCATCGGCGACCTGATCTGGGCTGCCGCCGACCAGCGCGCCCGTGGTTTCCTGCTGGGCGCTACCGCTGGGCGCACCACCCTGGGTGGCGAAGGGCTGCAGCACCAGGACGGCCACAGCCTGCTGATCGCCTCGACCGTGCCCAACTGCCGCGCCTACGATCCGGCGTTTGCCGGTGAGTTCGCGGTGATCCTCGACCACGGCATGCGGCGCATGCTCGAGGCGCAGGAAGATGCGTTCTACTACGTCACCCTGATGAACGAAAACTATCCACAGCCCAGCCTGCCGGACGGGGTCGAGGGCGACATCATCCGGGGCCTCTACCGGCTGGAGCAGCACATGCCGGCGGGGGCAGTTGGCAAGGTGCGGTTGCTGGGTTCAGGTACGATCCTGCGCGAGGTGCAGGCGGCGGCACGCCTGTTGGCGCAGGACTGGGGCGTGGCCTGCGAAGTGTTCAGCGCCACCAGTTTCAGCGAGCTGGCGCGCGAGGCACGGGAGGTGGAGCGCTGGAACCGGCTGCATCCGCAGGAACCAGCGCGGGCCAGTCACTTGGTGCAGTGCCTGCCCAAGGGCGCGCCGGTGATCGCCGCGACCGATTATGTCTGCGCCTGGCCGCACCTGGTTGCGCCGTATGTGCAGGATCGTTTCGTTGCCTTGGGCACCGATGGTTTCGGGCGCAGCGACAGTCGTGAGCAACTGCGTGGCTTCTTCGAAGTCGACAGCCGCCAGATCGTGCTGGCGGCGCTTTCGAGCCTGGCCGATGACGGTGTGTTGCAACGCCAGCGGTGTGCCGAGGCCATCGCGCGCTATGGCATCGAGGCTGAGGCGCCAGTGCCTTGGGCGTGTTGATCACCGATTGCGCTGTTCTCTTCGCGGGCTTGCTGGCGAAAAGAACAGCGCAATTTCCCCTCTACAACACGATTCGTGTCGTCGAAAGCACCTGGCGCAAGCCCATGAACGAACGGATCTGGCGTACTCCTGGCAGGTACAGCAACTGTTCGGCGTGCAGGCGGTTGAAGCTTTGGCTGTCGCGTGTGCGCAGCAACATGAAGTAGTCGAACTCCCCCGTCACCACATGGCACTCCATGCACCCGGAGACCTTCTGCGCGGCCGCTTCGAACGCGGCGAAGGATTCCGGGGTGGAGCGGTCGAGCACCACGCCGATCAGTACCACCATCCCAGCATCGAGACGTTCGCTGTCCAGTAGGGCGACGATGCCCTTGATCAACCCCGCCTGCTTCAAGCGTTCGACCCGTCGCAGGCAGGCTGGGGCGCTGAGCTTGACCTTGTCGGCCAAGGCCACGTTGGCGATCGAGGCGTCCTGCTGCAGGGCGCGCAGGATCGCGCGGTCGATACGGTCTAGCTGTGGCGGGCCGGACAGTGACGGCTTTTTTTGCTCGCGTTCATTTGTTGCTTTCAATGCTTGAGCCTCACAACAAAGTGATGTGAAATCATTTTTCAATAAAACAATAGCTCGAAATTCAGGGAAAACTTGCAACCCGTTTTTTTGCCAACCTCCCTAGCATTGACGCTATCGGAGCCCGCGATCCGCGCGTTTCGCAATTGGGAGCACAGCCATGAATCTGAGTCGCTATACGCGTTATCCGCTGACCTTCGGTCCCTCCCCGATCACCCCGTTCAAGCGCTTGAGTGCCCACCTGGGCGGCAAGGTCGAGCTCTATGCCAAACGCGAGGACTGCAATAGCGGCCTGGCCTTTGGTGGCAACAAGACACGCAAGCTCGAATACCTGATCCCCGAAGCGCTGGAACAAGGCTGTGACACCTTGGTGTCGATCGGCGGCATCCAGTCGAACCAAACGCGCCAGGTCGCCGCGGTGGCAGCGCACTTGGGCATGAAGTGCGTGTTGGTGCAGGAAAACTGGGTGAACTACTCCGATGCTGTGTATGACCGCGTTGGCAATATCGAGATGTCGCGCATCATGGGCGCCGATGTGCGGCTCGACAGCGCGGGCTTCGACATCGGTATCCGCCCCAGTTGGGAGCAGGCAATGGCTGATGTTCGCGCCAAGGGCGGCAAGCCGTTCCCGAGTCCGGCAGGGTGCTCCGAGCATCCCTACGGCGGGCTGGGCTTTGTCGGCTTTGCCGAAGAGGTGCGCCAGCAGGAGGCGGAGCTGGGCTTCACGTTCGACTACATCGTGGTCTGTTCAGTCACCGGCAGCACCCAGGCGGGCATGGTGGTCGGTTTTGCCGCCGATGGCCGCTCGCAGCGGGTGATCGGCATCGACGCGTCAGCCAAGCCGGAGCAGACCAAGGCACAGATCCTGCGCATCGCTCGTCACACCGCCGAGCTGGTGGACCTGGGCCGCGAGATCACCGAGGACGATGTAGTGCTCGATACCCGCTATGCCTATCCCGAATATGGGCTGCCGAACGAGGGCACGCTGGAGGCGATCCGCCTGTGTGGCCGACTGGAGGGTGTGCTGACCGACCCTGTGTACGAAGGCAAGTCGATGGCGGGGATGATCGGTAGGGTGCGTGATGGGGAGTTCCCCGAGGGTTCGCGAGTACTGTATGCGCACTTGGGCGGCGTGCCGGCGCTCAACGCCTACAGCTTCCTGTTCCGCAACGGCTGATCGAGCGTCGCCTGAACGGGCCGCGTTGCACTTAGCGGCCGTACCACAACGTGTGGTCCAAGGCAAAGCGTCCGCCGCCCCGGATGGCCACGTACAACGCCAGGCTGCCGAGGATCACCGGATATTCGATGCCCCGGTCCACCCACGGCCAGGTCGGACCGAGCGCGTAGCTGATCCCGACCATCTCCGCGGCCATGGCCAGGGCAACGGGCCGGGTCAGCACGCCGACGACGAGCATCAGCGCGCCGACGGTTTCCAGCAGCATCACCAGAAACGCCAGTTCGGCAGCGAACGGCAGGCCCATCACGTTGCCGATGAGGTGGGTCGAGCTGGCCATCGGATCGGCCATCGAGCCATGTGAGTCACCCAGCAGCTTGGGCAGCCCGTGGGTGAACATGACGATGCCCAGTACACCGCGCAGCAGGGCGTAGAACACCGGCTCCAGGCGTCCCTGAAGATTGCGGGCGAATGACGGGGTGTCGCGGGGAATGCTGGTCATGTGCGAGCCCTCGCAGTGTTGCTTGCGTCAATGGTCGACAGTGGAGCGGTTGATTCAATGATGGTGGTTGATGCCGGCGGGATAAAGCGGGGGGATTGGACTTGTCAATTCCAGCTGCATTAACAGTGGCCGTGATGTTCGCCTAGCGGCCCCTCGCCCATCGAGGCTTCCAATAGCCAATAAAAAACCGCGCAAAGGCGCGGTTTTTTATTGGTTCGGAGTGAGACGGCGTACCGAATGCTCCTGCAGCGCGATCAGACGTTGAAGCGGAAGTGCATCACATCGCCGTCCTTGACGATGTAGTCCTTGCCTTCCAGGCGCCACTTGCCGGCTTCCTTGGCTCCGCTTTCACCCTTGAACTGGATGAAGTCGTCATAGGCGACCACTTCGGCGCGGATGAAGCCCTTCTCGAAGTCGGTGTGGATGACACCGGCCGCTTGCGGGGCGGTGGCGCCAACGCGGACGGTCCAGGCGCGGACTTCCTGCACACCGGCGGTGAAGTAGGTCTGCAGGTTGAGCAGCTCGTAGCCGGCGCGAATCACGCGGTTCAGGCCGGGTTCTTCAAGGCCGAGGGCCTCGAGGAACATGTCCTTCTCCTCACCGTCTTCCAGCTCGGCGATCTCCGCTTCGATCTTGTTGCACACCGGCACCACGACCGCGCCTTCTTCCTCGGCGATGGCTTTCACCACGTCCAGGTGCGGGTTGTTGTCGAAGCCGTCCTCGGCAACGTTGGCGATGTACATGACCGGCTTGCTGGTCAGCAGGTGGAAGCCACGGATCGCGGCCTTTTCATCGTCAGCCATGTGCTTCATCAGGCTGCGCGCAGGCTTGCCTTCGGTGAAGTGCGGGATCAGCTTTTCCAGCAAGGCCTTCTGTGCCAGGGCCTCCTTGTCGCCGCCCTTGGCGTTGCGAGCGACCTTCTGCAGTTGCTTTTCGCAGCTGTCGAGGTCGGCGAAGATCAGTTCGAGGTCGATGATCTCGATGTCGCGCTTGGGGTCGACGCTGTTGGAGACGTGGATCACGTTCTCGTCTTCGAAGCAGCGCACCACGTGGGCGATGGCGTCGGTCTCGCGGATGTTGGCGAGGAACTTGTTGCCCAGGCCTTCACCCTTGGAGGCGCCGGCGACCAGGCCCGCGATGTCGACGAATTCCATGGTGGTCGGCAGGATGCGGTTCGGCTTGACGATCTCGGCCAGCGCCGCCAGGCGTGCGTCGGGCATTGGCACGATGCCGCTGTTCGGCTCGATGGTGCAGAAGGGGAAGTTCTCCGCCGCGATACCGGATTTGGTCAGGGCGTTGAACAGGGTGGACTTGCCGACGTTGGGCAGGCCGACGATGCCGCAATTGAAACCCATGGGAATTCCCCTTTCTAGAAAGTCAGGCCTTCTGGCTGTGCAGTTCGCGCATGGCCTTGGCGAAGTCGCCGGCCAGCACGTCCGGCAGCACGCCGAGGGCAAAATCGATGCTGGCGTCGAGCTTCTCCTGCTCGGCGCGCGGCGCGCGGCCCAGGACGAAGTTGGAGACCAGTTTGGCGTCGCCCGGGTGGCCAATGCCAAGCCGCAGGCGGTGGAAGTCGTTCTGGTTACCGAGCTGCGCGATGATGTCGCGCAGGCCGTTATGCCCGCCATGCCCGCCGCCACGCTTGAGCTTGGCGACGCCGGGAGGCAGGTCGAGTTCGTCATGTGCCACCAGGATCGCTTCCGGCTTGATACGGAAGAAATTGGCCAATGCCGCCACGGACTGGCCGCTGCGGTTCATGTAGGTGGTGGGAATCAGCAGGCGAACATCGTTGCCCTGATGGCTGAACTTAGCCGTCAGGCCAAAATACTTTTTGTCAGCGGACAGCGAAACGCGCTGGGCGCTGGCAATGCGTTCAACGAAAAGAGCCCCTGCGTTATGCCGGGTCTGTTCGTATTCGGGGCCGGGGTTACCCAGGCCGACGATCAACTGGATGGCGGTCACTTCAGGGGCTCTTTCCTTGGAGTTGGTGGGTTACGGTGCGCGCGGCACTGTAACCCGATCAACGCCGGCGTGCGAGTGGATTACTCGGCAGCGCCTTCTTCAGCAGCTTCAGCGGACACGCGTGGAGCGTGAACGTTGGCAACGGCTTTGTCATCACCGTGGGCCAGAGCGACGAACTCTACGCCTTTCGGAGCTTTCAGGTCCGACAGGTGGATGATGGTGCCGATTTCGGCCTTGGACAGGTCGACTTCGATGAACTCAGGCAGGTCCTTGGCTTCGCAGGAAACTTCGATCTCGGATTCTACGTGGGAGATCTCGCCGCCTTTCTTGACCGGGGCTTCTTCACCAACGAAGTGAACCGGAACCTTGGCGGTCAGCTTCTGGCCAGCAACGACGCGAACGAAGTCGGCGTGCATGATGAAGCCTTTGGCCGGGTGGCGCTGCAGGGCCTTGACGATGACGTTCTGCTTCTTGCCGTCGACGTTCAGTTCCAGAACGTGGCTGAAGGCAGCTTCGTTTTCGAACAGCTTGGTGATTTCCTTGGCCAGGATGGTCAGGGACTCGGCGTCCTTGTTACCACCGTAGACAACGGCAGGGATGTTCAGCGAGTGACGCAGGCGGCGGCTCGCACCTTTCCCCAGGTCAGTACGCGCTTGGGCGTTCAGGGTGAAATCAGTCATTTTGTTTCTCCAAAATAGCCCCCCGAGGGCGTTTGCGACCAGCGCCGGACGGGGATGGCAAAAAAGCCCCGCCCCGACATCGATGCCGGGGCGGGGCGCTTTTCGTCAGCGTGCGTTCCGCTTAGCGGAACATCGCGCTGATCGATTCTTCGTTGCTGATGCGGCGGACCGCTTCAGCGACTACCGGTGCGATATCCAGTTGGCGGATACGGTCACAGGCTTGAGCAGCGGCGGACAGCGGGATGGTGTTGGTCACCACCAGCTCGTCGAGCACCGACTTCTCGATGTTCTCGATCGCACGACCCGACAGAACCGGGTGAGTGCAATAGGCGTAGACCTTGGCAGCGCCGTGGTCTTTCAGGGCCTTGGCCGCGTGGCACAGGGTGCCGGCGGTGTCGACCATGTCGTCTACCAGGATGCAGGTGCGCCCTTCGACGTCGCCGATGATATGCATCACCTCGGAGTGGTTCGCTTTCTCGCGGCGTTTGTCGATGATACCCAGGTCGACACCCAGCGACTTGGCGACGGCGCGTGCACGCACCACACCACCGATGTCGGGGGAGACGATCATGAGATTATCGAAACGCTGGTCTTCGATATCGTCGACCAGTACGGGCGAACCGTAGATGTTGTCGACAGGAATATCGAAGAAACCCTGGATCTGGTCAGCGTGCAGGTCGACGGTGAGAACACGGTCGATACCCACGACAGTGAGCATGTCAGCGACGACTTTGGCGCTGATGGCTACACGTGCCGAACGCGGACGGCGGTCCTGGCGGGCGTATCCGAAGTAAGGAATCACGGCGGTGATTCGGGAAGCTGAGGAGCGGCGGAAGGCGTCGGCCATCACTACCAGTTCCATCAGATTATCGTTGGTCGGAGCGCAGGTCGGCTGAATGATAAAGACGTCTTTACCGCGGACGTTTTCATTAATCTCAGTGCTGATTTCGCCGTCGGAGAATTTACCGACAGAAACATCACCCAGTGGGATATGCAGCTGACGTACGACACGCCGAGCCAGATCGGGGTTGGCATTCCCCGTGAAGACCATCATCTTGGACACGCGCAGTACCTGAAGGCTGAGGGTAACCTGGATGAGTATAAGGAAAATGGCAGGGGCGGCTGGATTCGAACCAACGCATGGCAGGATCAAAACCTGCTGCCTTACCGCTTGGCGACGCCCCTGTATCTGTTGCTGCGAACGCTTATGCGCTCGACTTCTTGATCAGACTTTGCAGCTTGCGATGCAACATCGAAACATTGCTTCCTTTTGCCACAAACCCTGCTTGGGTCTCTGAAAGAAGGGCCAGAACTCTATCAGCTTCGGCTTTGCTTGGGAAGGCCCCAAACACGCAACTTCCAGTGCCGGTCATTCGAGCTTCCGTAAATTTACCCAGCGAATTCAGCGCATTGCGAACTTCTGGATAACGTTGCTCTACCACCGGTTGGCAGTCATTTCGACTGTTTCCCTCGGGAACGGGGCGCATCTTAAGGGGGAGGGAATCACGTGTCAACTCTGGATGCGAAAAAATTTCCGCTGTGCTGACAGACACTTGCGGCACCAGCACGACATACCAGGGTTCTTCCGGATCGACCGGGGTCAGTTGTTCGCCCACGCCTTGGGCGAAGGCGGCATGACCACGTACGAACACCGGCACATCGGCCCCCAGTGTCAGCCCCAGCGCAGCCAGGCGGTCGCCCGGCCAGTCGAGCTGCCACAGATGATCCAGGGCGAGCAGGGTAGTGGCCGCATCGGAACTGCCGCCACCGATACCGCCGCCCATGGGCAGGACCTTGTCGAGCCAGATGTCGACACCCAGCTGTGCGCCGGACTGTTCCTGCAGCTTGCGCGCTGCGCGCACGATCAGGTTGCTGTCGTGGGGGACATCGGCGATCTCGGTGTTCAGGCGGATCAGGCCATCGTCACGCAGCTCGAAGCTCAGCTGGTCGGCGTGGTCGAGGAACTGAAACACGGTTTCCAGCTCGTGATAGCCGTCGTCGCGTCGGCCGGTAATGTGCAGCCACAGGTTGAGCTTGGCCGGGGCGGGCAGGGTGAGCCTTTGCATCGGATCAGTGTCCCAGCTGGCGGGGTTGCCAGTCCTTGACCACCAGGGTGACGTCGAGGTTTTCGCCGTGCAGCTTCAGGCGCTCGGGCAGCCAGTAGCCGTTCTGTTCGATGTAGCTCAGGTATTCGACTTCCCAGCCGTCCTGGGTGAGGCGGGCCAGGCGGCTGTCGCCGTCGAGGGTCAGTTGGCTCTTGCTGTCCGGGGCCGGAAGACCGCGCACCCACCAGACCAGGTGCGATACCGGCAGGCGCCAACCGAGCTGCTCTTCGAGCAGGGCTTCGGGGGTCTCTGCCTCGTAACGGCCCTGATTGGCCACTTCCAGCACCACGCCGCCGGGGCGGCCGGTCAGGCGTGCGGCGCCGCGACCCAGGGGCCCAGCCAGGCGAATGTCGTAGTAGTCCTGGCGCTGCAGCCAGAACAGCGTGCCGCTGCCTGAGTCACGCGGGGCGCGGATGCCGACCTTGCCGTTGATCTGCCAGCCGTCGAGGGTGCTCAACTGTTGCTTGTGCTCGCGCCACTGTTGCGGGCTGCCCTTGCCTTGGACGGCTTCACGAGTGCCGAAACCGGCGCAGCCGGTGAGCAGGGCGATCAGGGCGAAGGTGATGAGATGACGCAAACGCATGATTTAAAGGTTCTCGGATCCGGTCAGGCGCAGGACGGTCTTGCGCAGGATAGGGCTGTCGGGTTGTTCGGCGAAGGCCTTGGCCCAGACCTGGCGCGCTTCGCGGCGCTTGCCGTTGGCCCACAGCACCTCGCCGAGGTGGGCGGCGACTTCATGGTCGGGGAAGCGCTCCAGCGCCTGGCGCAACAGGCGCTCGGCCTCGTCCAGGTTGCCCAGGCGATAATTGACCCAGCCCAGGCTGTCGAGCACTGCTGGATCGTCCGGGGTGAGCTGGTGGGCTTTGTCGATCAGTGCTTTTGCTTCGCCATAGCGTGTGGTGCGGTCGGCCAGGGTGTAGCCCAGGGCGTTGAGGGCCATGGCGTTCTCCGGTTCGCGGGCGATGATGGCGCGAAGGTCTTTTTCCATCTGCGGCAGGTCGTCGCGCTTTTCAGCCAGCATGGCGCGGGTGTAGAGCAGGTTGAGATCGTCGGGGTAACGCTTGATGGCCTGCTGCAGTACTTGGTCGGCTTGGGCTTCCTTGCCATTGTTGCCCAGGGTTTCGGCCTCGATGAGGTAGAGCTGGATCGCATAGTCGGGCTGAGCTTCGCGGGCTTCGGCCAGGTGGCGCGAGGCCTCGGCGCTGCGGCCGTTGGCGATCAGGATATCGGCTTGGCGCAATTGCGCGGCCAGGTAGTCGGGGCCTGGGCCGACCAGCGCGTATTCGCGCAGGGCCGCTGCCGGGAGGCCGCGTTCTTCGCGAATGCGCCCGAGGTTCAGGTGCGCGGCGTCGACGTTGCTGTCGCGCTCGACCATCTCCTGCAGGTAGCCTTCGGCCTCGTCCCAGTTCTTGTTCTCCATGCTCACCAGCGCCAGCGAATAACGCAGTTCGTCATCATCCGGGTACTGTTGCAGCAGGCTTTCGAACTCGGCCTTGGCGTCGGTGATGCGGTCCTGTTCGACCAGCGTGCGGGCATACGTGAGGCGCAGGCGCTTGTCGTCCGGATTGTCGCGAATCGCCCCGCGCAGCAGTGGCAGGGCTTCGCCGCCACGGTCCAGGGCCTGGAGCAGGCGCGCGCGCAGCAGGATCGGCGCGATTTCGCCATTGCGTGGCGGATGGCTTTCGAGCAGTTCGAGTGCCTGTTCGGTCTTGCCGTCCTGGTTGAGCAGCAGGGCCTTGCCGAAGACCAGTTGGCTGTTGTCCGGGTACTTGACCAGCAGGCGGTCGAAGCTTTGCATCAGCCCGTCGCGGGTGCTCTGGTCGGTTTCGGCGGCAGACAGGGCGAGGAAGTCGAAGTGGGTATCGCCCTGGCCCTGGAGCACTTTCTCCATGTAGGCCATGGCGTCGTCGTAGCGGCCGGAGCGGGCCAGCTGGATCGCCGCGGCGCGCTGGGCGTCGAGGTTCTGCGGGTCGTTGCGGGCCCAGATCAGCGCGGTGTCGAGGGCCGGTTCATCGGCCCCGAGGTACTCGGCGATGCGGTAGGCACGCTCGGAGACGGCCGGGTCCTGGGTTTTCTGTGCCTGGTCGACATAGTTGGCCAGGGCAATGTCGAAGCGGTTGCGCTGGCCGGCAAGTTCAGCCACCAGCAGGCTGTAGAGCGTGTCCTGTTTGAACGATCCATACACCACAGGGGTTTTCGCCTCGGGCTTGTCGGCTTCGGCAACAGCTTGCTGATCCTCGCTCTTGTGCGGGATCAGGCTCTGGCAGCCCTGGAGCAGGGCGAAGGCAAGCAGCAATGCGTAGGGTCTGTTCATAGAGGCTTTGGTGGACTAACCGGCGGTCGGAGCATGATGACACAAGCGCGGGGGCAAACCCACCCGCGAAGTGTGTGACCGCGCTGAGCGCGTGATGTTCGGGGCCAGGCCGACTGTCACACGTGTTTGCGGCAGATGCCTGGCCGGGTTCGGGCCATGCCTGCAGGCCTCACGATAGCCCAGGCTCATCACGACAATAGCGAACGGTGGTTGTCCTGAATCCTGCGAAGTAGGACAATTATCGGCTTCCCGTCCCAACCAGCGACCTTGCATGGCCTTTCTCGCCCTCGGTATCAACCACAAGACTGCCTCGGTAGACGTACGCGAGCGCGTGGCGTTTACGCCCGAGCAGCTGGTCGATGCCCTGCAGCAGCTCTGCCGACTGACCGCCAGCCGCGAGGCGGCGATCCTGTCGACCTGCAACCGCAGTGAGCTCTATATAGAGCAGGACCAGCTCAGCGCCGACGCCGTGCTGCAATGGCTGGCCGCCTACCACCGCCTGAGCCTCGACGAGCTGCGTGCCAGTGCCTACGTTCACGAAGAGCACGATGCGGTCAAACACATGATGCGTGTCGCCTCCGGGCTCGACTCGCTGGTGCTGGGCGAGCCCCAGATCCTCGGCCAGATGAAATCGGCCTACGCAGTGGCCCGTGAGGCCGGCACCATCGGCCCGTTGCTCGGGCGTCTGTTCCAGGCCACCTTCAGTGCCGCCAAGCAGGTGCGCACTGACACCGCCATCGGTGAGAACCCGGTCTCGGTCGCCTTCGCCGCCGTCAGCCTGGCCAAGCAGATCTTCGCCGACCTGGGCCGCAGCCAGGCCCTGCTGATCGGTGCCGGAGAAACCATCACCCTGGTCGCCCGCCACTTGCATGAGCAGGGGGTCAAGCGGATCGTCGTCGCCAACCGCACGCTCGAGCGCGCCAGCATCCTCGCCGAGCAGTTCGGTGCCCATGCCGTGCTGTTGGCGGACATCCCGCAGGAACTGGCCAACAGTGACATCGTCATCAGTTCCACCGCCAGCCAGTTGCCGATTCTCGGCAAGGGCGCGGTCGAGAGCGCGCTGAAGCAGCGCCGGCACAAGCCGATCTTCATGGTCGACATCGCTGTGCCGCGGGACATCGAGCCGCAGGTGGGCGAGCTGGACGACGTCTATCTTTATACGGTCGACGACCTGCATGAAGTCGTCGCCGAAAACCTCAAGAGCCGCCAGGGTGCAGCACAGGCCGCCGAAGAACTGGTCAATCTCGGTGCCGATGATTTCATGGCGCGCCTGCGCGAGCTGGCTGCGGTGGACGTGCTCAAGGCCTACCGCCAGCAGAGCGAGCGGTTGCGCGATGAGGAACTGCAAAAAGCCCAGCGCCTGCTGGCCAACGGCGGTAACCCCGAAGAAGTACTCGCCCAGCTGGCCCGCGGCCTGACCAACAAGCTGTTGCACGCGCCCAGCGTGCAACTTAAAAAGCTCTCTGCCGAAGGCCGCGTCGATGCGCTGGCCATGGCCCAGGAACTCTTTGCCCTCCACGAGGGCTCGACGGACAAACCCACGCAATGAAAGCGTCGCTGCTGAAAAAACTGGACATCCTCCAGGACCGCTTCGAAGAACTCACCGCCCTGCTGGGTGATGCCGAAGTCATTTCCGACCAGACCCGTTTCCGCGCCTATTCCCGTGAATATGCCGAAGTCGAGCCGGTGTTCGTCGCCTATAAGGAGTGGTGCAAGGTCCAGGAGGATCTGGAGGGCGCCCAGGCGCTGCTCAAGGACAGCGATCCGGACCTGCGCGAGATGGCCGTGGAGGAAGTGCGCGAAGCCAAGGAGCAACTCGTCGTCCTGGAGTCGCAGCTTCAGCGCATGCTGCTGCCCAAGGACCCCAACGACGGGCGCAACGTGTTTCTCGAGATCCGTGCCGGCACCGGCGGCGACGAGGCTGCGATCTTTTCCGGCGATCTGTTCCGCATGTACTCGCGCTACGCCGAGAAACGTGGCTGGCGCCTGGAGATTCTCTCCGAGAACGAGGGTGAACACGGCGGCTACAAGGAAATCATCGCCCGCGTCGAGGGCGACAGCGTATACGGCAAGCTCAAGTTCGAGTCCGGGGCGCACCGGGTGCAGCGCGTGCCGGAAACCGAATCGCAAGGCCGCATCCACACGTCCGCCTGCACGGTGGCGGTGCTGGCCGAGCCTGACGAGCAGGCCGCGATCGAGATCAATCCGGCCGACCTGCGCGTCGACACTTATCGCGCCTCGGGTGCGGGTGGTCAGCATGTGAACAAGACCGATTCGGCGATCCGCATCACCCACTTGCCGACCGGCATCGTCGTCGAGTGCCAGGAAGAACGTTCCCAGCACAAGAACCGCGCCCGCGCCATGTCGTGGCTGTCGGCCAAGCTCAACGACATGCAGACCAGCGCCGCGCAGAATGCGATTGCCAGCGAGCGCAAGCTGTTGGTGGGCTCGGGCGACCGCTCCGAGCGCATCCGCACCTACAACTACCCGCAGGGTCGGGTCACCGACCATCGCATCAACCTGACGCTCTACTCCCTCGACGATGTGCTCGCCGGTGGTGTCGATGCGGTGATCGAACCCTTGCTGGCCGAATACCAGGCCGATCAACTGGCCGCCCTGGGGGACTGATGACCATCATCGCCAGCCTGCTGCGCAACGCGCAATTGCCCGATTCGCCCACCGAGCGTCTGGACGCCGAGTTGTTGCTGTCCGCTGCCTTGGGCAAGTCGCGCAGCTACCTGCACACCTGGCCCGAGCGTATCGTCAGCAGCGAGGCAGCGCAGGCCTTCGCGGCCTTTCTCGAACGGCGTCGCGCAGGTGAGCCGGTGGCGTACATTCTCGGTCAGCAGGGCTTCTGGAAGCTCGACCTTGAAGTCGCGCCGCACACCCTGATCCCTCGACCAGACACCGAGTTGCTGGTGGAAACCGCGCTCGAACGGGTGCCTGCCAAACCTGCCCGGGTGCTTGACCTTGGCACCGGCAGCGGCGCCATCGCCCTGGCCCTGGCGAGCGAGTGCCCGGCCTGGCAGGTGACGGCAGTCGATCGCATCGATGAGGCCGTGGCTCTGGCCGAGCGCAACCGCGCGCGCCTGCACCTGATGAATGTTCAGGTGCGCAGTAGTCACTGGTTCGACGCCCTGGCCGACGAGCGTTTCGACCTGATCCTCAGCAACCCGCCCTACATTGCCGCCGAAGATCCGCACTTGAGCGAGGGCGATGTGCGTTTCGAGCCCAGCAGTGCGCTGGTGGCCGGCCCAGATGGCCTTGACGATCTGCGTCTGATCATCGCCCAGGCGCCGCAGCACCTGTTGCCCGGCGGCTGGTTGTTGCTCGAGCATGGCTATGACCAGGCAGCCGCCGTGCGTGACCTGTTGGTTGGTAGCGGTTTCATCGAGGTGGACAGCCGCCGCGACCTGGGTGGGCATGAGCGTATTTCCCTGGCGCGCCTGCCATGCTGAGTGACCAGGAACTGTTGCGCTACAGCCGGCAGATCCTGCTGTCGCAGGTGGATATCGACGGCCAGTTGCGGCTCAAGCAGAGCAAGGCCTTGGTGGTCGGGCTCGGTGGCCTGGGGTCGCCCGTCGCGCTCTACCTGGCGGCTGCCGGCGTGGGCGAGTTGCATCTGGCCGACTTCGACACGGTCGACCTGACCAACCTGCAACGCCAGGTCCTCCATGACAGCGACAGTGTCGGCATGACCAAGGTCGACTCGGCGTTGCAGCGTCTGCAGGCGATCAATCCGGAGGTCACCCTGGTCGCCCATCGCCATGCCCTGGACGACGACTCGCTGGCTGCGGCGGTAACGGCGGTGGACCTGGTGCTGGACTGCTCCGACAACTTCGCCACTCGCGAGTCGGTCAACGCCGCATGCGTGGCTGCTGGCAAACCGTTGGTGAGCGGCGCGGCCATTCGCCTGGAGGGGCAGTTGTCGGTGTTCGACCCCCGGCGCGACTACAGCCCTTGCTATCACTGCCTCTATGGCCATGGCAGCGAGGCCGAGCTGACCTGCAGCGAAGCCGGCGTGATCGGTCCGCTGGTGGGGCTGGTGGGCAGCTTGCAGGCCTTGGAAGCACTGAAGCTGCTGGCCGGGTTCGGCGAGCCCCTGGTGGGCCGCTTGTTGCTGATCGATGCCCTCGGCACGCGCATGCGCGAGCTGCGGGTCAAGCGAGACCCGGCCTGCACGGTGTGCGGCGATCGCCATGGCTGATCGCTCGGCGCCGGTGGGCGTGATGGATTCGGGCGTCGGTGGCTTGTCGGTGCTTGCCGAGATTCGGCGCTTGCTGCCCCACGAGTCGTTGCTCTACGTCGCCGATTGCGGCCACGTACCCTATGGCGAGAAATCCCCCGACTACATCCGTGAGCGCTGCCGGCGCATCGCCGAGTTCTTCCACGCACGCGGTGCCAAGGCCATGGTCCTGGCGTGCAATACCGCGACCGTGGCGGCCGTGGCCGACTTGAGGGAGCGCTACCCCGATTGGCCGCTGGTGGGCATGGAGCCTGCGGTCAAGCCGGCCGCTGCGGCGACACGCTCCGGCGTGGTCGGCGTCCTGGCTACCACCGGCACTTTGCAGAGTGCAAAATTTGCCGCCTTGCTCGACCGCTTCGCCAACGATGTGCAGGTGGTCACCCAGCCATGCCCTGGCCTAGTCGAGCTGATCGAGGCCGGTGACCTGAACAGTCCACTGCTACGCCAGATGTTGCTCGGCTACGTGCAGCCGCTGCTGGCTGCCGGCTGCGACACGCTGATCCTCGGCTGCACGCACTATCCCTTCCTGCGCCCGCTGCTGGCTGACATGGTGCCGGCCGAGGTGGCGATCATCGATACCGGTGCTGCCGTGGCGCGTCAGTTGCAACGCCTGTTGCTGGCCCGCGACCTGCTGGCCGACGGGCCTGCGCGTGAGGCCGAATTCTGCAGCAGTGGCGACACGCAGCACTTGCACAAGATCCTCCCGCTTCTGTGGGGCGCCTCGGTCGAACAGGTCAGTGCGTTCCACTTGTAAAAAAAATGTGAAATTTCCCCCGGCAAAGCTGAACTATCGTCCCAGTGCTGATTTCTATCATTGAGCCTGACTTACAGGCAGACACTTGATAACAACACCAGGAAGAAGGACGGGCTCATGAGGCATTTGCTTGGAGTGGCAGTGGTTGCCGCGTTGGCGTTGGGGCAGACGGTATCGGCGCAGGCGGCCGATGTCTCGTTGTCGGTGGGGCAGACCGGCGACAGCACCATGGTCTACCGACTGGGGCTGCAGTCGAACTGGGATGCCAGTTGGTGGCAGACCAGCGTAGGCCGTATTACTGGATACTGGGACGGCGCCTACACGTTCTGGGATGGCGATGAGCGGGCAAGCAATCACAGCCTGTCGTTCGCCCCTGTGTTCGTGTATGAGTTCGCCGGGGACTCGGTCAAGCCCTACATCGAGGCGGGGATCGGTGTGGCGGCATTCTCGCGGACCAAGCTGGAAAGCAATGACCTGGGCTCGTCGTTCCAGTTCGAGGACCGCATCGGTTTCGGCCTGCGCTTTGCAGGTGGGCACGAGATCGGGGTTCGCGCGATTCACTACTCCAACGCCGGGATCAAGCAGCCCAATGATGGCGTCGAGAGCTATTCGCTGCATTATCGAATGGCGCTCTGACCCGGATCACCGGGGCGTGTAGCGCCCCGGATTTACCTCAGGCTTCCCTGGGCAGTGGCCACAGCAAGGTCGGATCCATCACTTCGAGCACCAATTCGGCCTGGGGTTGTTCGAGCCTGCGCACCAACTCCTCTGCTGCGCTCTGCGCCGTCCAGGATTCAGGTATCGCCATGCTGCTGCTAACCGGTGCCTTGAGCGACTGCGGCGCAACCACCGTAAGCTGTACCGTCAGATCGTCGAGGACCTTGCGTTGCTCGCGGAACCACTGTGGCAGGCTGTTGTGCCCTGCCGGGTTTTGCGCTGGCGCAAACAGCTGCAGCGTCGAATAGCGGCTGAACAGTGCCATCACCTGTGGCCTGTCGCCTCTGGCCAACAAAGACAGTGCGTTGGCCAAGACATGCTCGCTGGCGCGCCGGTTGCTGCTGACGATGGCTTCCATTATCGCGTTGGCAGGTAGGCTGTCTGGCAGGTAGTCGCACGTGCCGGCATTGACGATCAAGACGTCCAATGCGCCCCAATGCGACTGCACCTGCTCGGCCGCCGCCTGCGCCTCGGCCAGCTCGTGCACGTGCACGGGCAGGCGCAGCAAGCGTGCCTCGTGCAGCTCGGCCAACGTGTCGAGTTCCTGGCAATCCTTGCCGCTGGCGGCGACTCGATGACCCTCTTCGAGCAACCGTTCGACCAGGGCGAGGCCTACGCCATTGCTGGCCCCTGTTACCCAGAACCTGCGCGTACTACTCAATACCGTGTCCTTCAGTTGGTGGAGGCGGGTAGCGCCTTGAATGCCGCCAGTGCCCTATGGCGACTGCTGTCCAGATCGACGATCGGGCTGATGTATCCATTTGTATCAAATAGTCCGGAAGATTTCACAGGCAAATGAATGTGTTTGTCATCCAGATGGGTGAGTTCTGGTAACCAATGGCGGATAAAGCGTCCTTTTGGATCGAAACGCTGCGACTGGGTCACTGGGTTGAAGATCCGGAAATAGGGCACCGAATCGGTGCCGGTGGAGGCGCTCCACTGCCAGCCGCCGTTGTTCGCCGCCAGGTCGCCGTCGATCAGGTGTCGCATGAAATGCCGCTCGCCCTTGCGCCAGTCGATGAGCAGATTCTTGCTCAGGAACATGGCTACCACCATGCGCAGCCTGTTGTGCATCCAACCTGTATGCAGCAGCTGGCGCATGGCCGCGTCGATCAACGGGAAACCGGTGCGGCCTTGTTCCCACGCCTCTAGATCCTCGGGCGCATCACGCCAGGGCAGAGCCTCGGTAGGGGCGCGGAAGGGGCGGTGGCGCGAGACCTGTGGATAACCCACCAGGATGTGCTTGTAGAACTCGCGCCAGAGCAGCTCGTCGATCCAGGTCCGTACACCTTGGCTGCCGCTGTCGAATTCGCCTCGGTTGCTCGACAGTGCGGCGTGCAGGCATTGGCGCGGCGAGATCACGCCGGCGGCAAGATAGGGCGAGAGTTGGCTGGTGCCGGGCCTGGCCGGCAGGTCACGCAGGGTCTGGTAGTCGTCGATGGTTTCGTCGACGAAGCGCGACAGCCTGCCCTGAGCCTCGTCTTCACCGGCAGGCCAGTGGTCGCGCAAGGCCTTAGCGGGCGTGTCGAAGCCTTCGATATGCCTGGGGATCGAGTCGCTGGCGATGCCCAGCGGGGCCTGTGGTTTCACGGGATGGGCAAGGGTTGGCAGGCTGCGATGCAGATGTTCCAGGCAAGCCTTGCGAAACTGGCCGAAGACCTGGAAGTAGTTGCCCGCCTTGGTCAGCAGGGTGCCGGGATGGAAGAACAGCTGGTCCAGGTGCGTGCGGGTGGCCACGCCGGAGCGCTCCAGCAAAGACTGGGTACGCTGGTCACGCTGGCTTTCGTTGACGCCGTACTCATCGTTCCAGTGCACCGTCTGCACCTTGTGCATGCGGCAAACCTCCAGCACGGTTTCGGGCACCTGTTGCCAGGTGTCGGTATGGCGGATCAGCAGCGGGATATTCAGGCGTTCGAGAGCCTGACGCAGGTCGTGCAGGTTGCGTATCCAGAAGTCGACCTTGCTCGGCGCATCGTCGTGCGCCTGCCATTGCTCGGGGCTGGCGATCCACAGGGCAATGGTCGGCCCCTGTGCGGTGGCGGTGGAGAGGGCGGTGTTGTCGCTTATGCGCAGGTCGCTGCGCAGCCAGATCAATTGCATCTCAGGGTCTCTGACAGTCGGGTTCAGCGTGATTGCTGAAGCAGGCGCAATGCCCCCTGCGGAGTCTCGAAGAGCTGCAGCGCCGGAAGTTCCAGCCTCCGCAGTCGCTCCTCATTAATGAAGACGCTGGCGCCTCCCAGGAGTTTCATCAGCGTTACATCCCGCAGCGGGGCCAGTGCTTGGAGGTCGATACGCGGCCCCAGGTGCAGCACCAGGGCGCGGGGGGCAAGTCGGGCGATTGCGTGCAGCAGTTGTTTGCAGCCGACCGGTTGTTCGAGCACTTCCACGGCAAAGCCGCTGCTGCTGAGCAGCCAGGCGCAGAGCCACAGTTGAGCATCGAAGGGGGCGTCGAGGGTCGTGGCCAACAGCACGGGCGGCCCCTCGAGCGAATGGTTGTCGTGGTAGACCCGCGCGCCCAGCTTGCTGCGCAGCCAAGTGTGGAAGAAGGCCTGCTCGAGGCTGGCGTCGAAGTGCTTGCGCCAGCGTTGCTCCAGGCGCTCGAGCAGCGGCAGCAGCAATTGCTCGCACAGGGTCGAGGCGGGATAGAGCGCCATGGCCTGGTTAAGTTGCTGGTCCAGCGAGCGCTGGGCTAGGTCGGCAATGGCCTCGATCAGTTGCTGGCAGCGAGCTTGCCAGTCACCCTCCAGCCTTGGCGAGGTTTCGTCGCGGTTTTCGAGCAGATCACGCACCTGGCTCACCGAGGCGCCGCGCTCCAACCACTGCAGGATGGCCTGAACTCTCTCGATATGCAGTGTGCTGTAAAGGCGATGGCCTTTGGGCGTGCGCTCCGGCACCAGCAGGCCGTAGCGCCGTTCCCAGGCTCGCAAGGTGACAGGGTTGACGCCGGTGCGTCGGGCCAGTTCGCCGATCGGCAAGCTGTCTTCAGAGTGCATTGCGCAGGCCCAGGTTTTCCGGGTGCGGTTGCAGGTAGGCCTGCTGCATCAAGTAAGGGTCGGGATGAATGCGCAGGTGGTGCTTGAGCAGGGTCAGCGGGACCACCAGCGGCACGCAACCCTGCTGGTACTGGTTGATCAGGCGCTGCAGTTCGGCTTTGTCGCTGCTGTCCAGGGCATCGCGCAGATAGCCGCACAGGTGCTGCAGAACGTTGCTGTGGGTGCCGCGGCTGGCGCAGCGACGCAGCGCCTGCATCAGTTGGCTGAAGTAGCGCGGGCCAATTTGCAGCGGGTCGTCGTCGCGGCTCATGCTGCCCAGCAGGCGGCCGAGTTCGCGGTAGGCCTGCGGGTTGTGGGCCATCAGCAGGTATTTATAGCGTGAGTGGAAACGAATCAGGGCTCCGCGGCTCAAGCCTTGTGCCAGCAGGTGCTGCCAGTCGGCATAGGCGTAGACGCGGCTGATGAAGTTTTCGCGCAGCACCGGGTCGTGCAGGCGGCCTTCCTCTTCCACCGGCAGGTCCGGGCGGCGCTCGCAGAACGCCTGGGCATAGGCGCCGCGCCCGCCCAGCACGGAGGGACGGCCATTGTCCTGATAGACCTTGACCCGCTCGAGCCCGCAGGACGGCGACTTCTGCATGAACACATAGCCGCAAATGTCGTCGAGTGCATCGGCCATCTGCTGGCCGTAGGCACGCAGGGGTGGTGCGAGATCGGTACCGGGATCGCGCGGGTTGATCACTTCCGGGGCCTGTGGATCGCCGACCAGGCGAATGGCGTCGCGAGGAATGCCCAGGCCGATGGCAACTTCCGGACACAGCGGCAGCCAGTCGAAATGCTCATCGAGGGACTGGCACAGGTCCGAGGCTTTGTGTCCGCCGTTGTAGCGCACGTCCTGCCCGGCCAGGCAGGCGCTGATGGCGATGCGGGGTTTGCCTGTCGAGTGGGGAAAGTTCATCGTGGCCTCCGTAGACCTGTACAAGGCAGAAATGTTGTACAGGCCTATTCCAGCACATCGAAAAACTTATGCAAGACAAATTTCTTGTACAACTTCACTCGAGGTGTTCGAGCAAGCGCCGCGCTGCCTCCTGGCCGCTGAGCCAGGCACCTTCCACGCGTCCCGAAAGGCACCAGTCACCGCAGGCATACAGGCCCTGGTCGGCGTCGGCCAGGGTGCCCCATTCATGGTTACCGGCGGGGCGGGCATAGAGCCAGCGGTGGGCGAGGGCGAAGGTGGGGGCTGGCACCACGCAGCCGACCAGTTCGGCGAACTCGCCCCACAACTGCTCGATCACTTTCTCCCTGGGGAGGTCCAGGTGTTCGCTACTCCAGCTGGAGGTCGCATGCAGCACCCAAGTGTCCAGCTGCTCATCGCGGCCGGGTTTGCTGCGGTTGCGTGCCAGCCAGTCGAGTGGATTGTCCTGCACGAAGCAGCCTTGCATCGGGGTGTCGAGTGGTGTCTGGAAGCCCAGAGCGATGGCCCAAGTGGGTTCCATCTGCACCCCGGCGGCGACCGCGGCGAGCTTGGGCGTGGCCGCCAACAGGGGCGTGGCCTGCGGTGCTGGCACAGCGATCACCACCCGGCTGAACGGGCCATGGCTGCAGCCCTCGGTGTCCTGCAGATGCCAGTACTGCTTGCCGCGGAAGACCTCGGCGATACGGCACCCGAAGTTGACCGTGACATCCTTGAGCAGGCCGCGGGTGATGGCGCTCATGCGTGGCACGCCGACCCAGCGGGTTTGTTCGTCGGGAGAGGGGGTCAGTTCACCGTCGCGGTAGTTGTAGAGCCGCGGCTTCCACTGCGCGACCCACCCGGCCGCAACCCATTGCTGGACTTGCTCGACGAAACGTCGGTCGCGAGCGGTGAAGTACTGGGCACCGAGGTCGAGCGCGCCGGCGTCGCTGCGCTTGCTGGCCATGCGCCCGCCACTGCCGTGGCCCTTGTCGAACAAGTGAACGCTCTGTCCGGCCTTCTGCAGGGCCTGGGCGGCGGACAGACCGGCGATACCGGCACCGATAATGGCAATAGGTACTGTCATGATGGCCTCTTCGAACCTTGCTTTAAGCAGACTACGCTGTCAGACAAACCTGTACAATACAGAAGTTTTGTATAAGGTTATTCCGCTCGATAGGACAGGTTGGCCTATGTTTATCCGAGAGCTATCGGTTTAAAAAGTGCCTTGATCTTAAAAATAGACCATGGCCGCAGCTTGTGAGGACACAGCCATGCATATATTGCTGACAGGCGGTACTGGGTTGATCGGCCGACACTTGTGCCAGCTCTGGCTCAGCCAAGGTCATCGCCTGACGGTGTGGAGCCGCGACCCTGGCCAGGTGTCCAAGCGTTGCGGCAGCGGCGTACGCGGCATCGCTCGGCTGGAGGAGCTGGAGGCGGACGATCCGCTGGACGCGGTGGTCAACCTGGCCGGCGCGCCCATCGCCGATCGCCCCTGGACGGCGGCACGCCGGCAACTGTTGTGGGCCAGTCGTGTCACCCTCACCGAGCAGTTGCTGAGCTGGCTGGAGCGCCGCGAGCAGCGTCCGGGGCTGCTGATCTCCGGCTCGGCTGTGGGTTGGTATGGCGATGGTGGCGAGCGTGAGTTGACCGAGGCCTCGCAGCCGGTGAAAGAAGATTTCGCCAGCCAGCTGTGCATCGCCTGGGAAGAGACCGCACAACGTGCGCAAACCCTCGGCATGCGCGTAGTGCTGGTGCGTACCGGGTTGGTACTGGCCAGCGATGGAGGCTTTCTTTCGCGCCTGCGCCTGCCATTCAAGCTGGGTCTTGGTGGGCCGATCGGCAACGGTCGGCAATGGATGCCGTGGGTCCATATAGAGGACCAGATCGGCCTGATTGATTTTCTCTTGCAGCACAACCAAGCCAGCGGTCCCTATAATGCCTGCGCGCCGGAGCCGGTACGCAACCGCGAGTTCGCCAGGCGTCTGGGGCGGGCACTGCATCGCCCGGCGTTGCTGCCGCTGCCGGCGCTGGTGCTCAAGGCCGGCCTGGGCGAGTTGTCGACCCTGCTGCTGGGTGGCCAGCGTGCGCGCCCGGTGCGCCTGCTGGCCGAAGGTTTCACGTTCCGCTTCAACGATCTGCAATCGGCGTTGGACGACCTGTCCGACCGCCTCTGATATAGGACGCTGCATGACCGATCATGCCCTGCTGCTGGTCAACCTGGGTTCACCGGCATCCACCTCGGTCGCCGATGTGCGCCGCTACCTCAACCAGTTCCTCATGGACCCGTATGTGATCGACCTGCCTTGGCCGGTGCGGCGCTTGCTGGTGTCGCTGATCCTGATCAAGCGCCCGGAGCAGTCCGCCCACGCCTATGCGTCGATCTGGTGGGACGAGGGTTCGCCACTGGTGGTGCTGACCCGCCGCCTGCAGGCGGCCATCACCCCGCATTGGCCGCATGGTCCGGTGGAAATCGCCATGCGCTATGGTCAACCGGCGCTGCCAGAGGTGCTGGAGCGTCTTGCTGCGCAGGGTGTGCGCAAGGTGACCCTGGCGCCGTTGTACCCGCAGTTCGCCGACAGCACCGTGACCACGGTGGTGGAGTTGGCTCGCCAGACCGTCGCCGACCGCCAACTGCCGTTCGACATGCGGGTGCTGCAGCCTTTCTACGACGAGCCCGATTACATCGATGCCCTGGTCACCAGCGCGCGCCCATACCTGGAGCAGGAATACGATCACATCCTGTTGAGCTTCCACGGCCTGCCCGAGCGCCATCTGAAGAAGCTTGACCCGACCGGCTCCCATTGTTTCCAGAGCGCGAACTGCTGCGAAAAGGCCTGTGCCCAGGTGCGCAAGGTCTGCTACCGCTCGCAGTGTCTGGCCAGTGCTGCTGCGTTCGCCAGGGCGGCAGGAATTCCCGATGGCAAGTGGTCAGCTTCGTTCCAGTCGCGGCTGGGACGGGCCAAGTGGATCGAGCCCTATACCGAAACGCGGCTTGATGAGCTGGCCAAGGCGGGGGTGAAGAAACTGCTGGTGATGTGCCCGGCCTTCGTTGCCGATTGCATCGAGACGCTGGAGGAGATCGGCGATCGTGGCAAGGAGCAGTTCATCGAAGCGGGGGGCGAGGAACTGGTGCTGGTGCCGTGCCTGAACGATCACCCGCAGTGGGCGCAGGTATTGGCAGAGATGTGCGAGAGGGCTTGAGTGGGTGATGGCCTCTTCGCGGGTAAACCCGCGAAGAGGCCGATTCGGTTCAACGCCTGGTCAAGGCAACTGGTCATCCAGCTTCTTGTTCTTCCAACCGTCGTTGCCCGGCAGGATCAGGTTCAGGGCAATAGCGACCACGGCGCACAGGGCGATGCCCTTCAGGCCCCAGTCGTCCGGGCCGTCGCCGCTGCCGATCAGCACGCCACCGATACCGAACACCAGCGTCACCGAAACGATCACCAGGTTGCGCGCCTCGGAGAGGTCGATCTTGTGGCGGATCATGGTGTTCATGCCCACTGCCGCGATCGAACCGAACAGCAGACAGAGGATGCCGCCCATCACCGGCACCGGAATGCTCTGCAGCAGCGCGCCGAACTTGCCGATGAACGCCAGGGTGATTGCGAACACCGCAGCCCAGGTCATGATCTTCGGGTTGTAGTTCTTGGTCAGCATCACCGCACCCGTCACTTCGGCGTAGGTGGTGTTGGGCGGGCCGCCGAACAGGCCGGCAGCCGTGGTGGCCAGGCCGTCACCGAACAGGGTGCGGTGCAGGCCTGGCTTCTTCAAGTAGTCGCGGCCGGTCACGCTGCCGACCGCGATTACCCCACCGATATGCTCGATCGCAGGCGCCAGGGCCACCGGAACGATGAACAGGATCGCCTGCCAGTTGAACTCTGGCGCCGTGAAGTTGGGCAGTTCCAGCCAGGGGGCAGCGGCGATTTTCGCGGTGTCGACCACGCCGAAGGCGAACGACAGGGCAAAGCCCACCAGCACGCCTGCAATGATCGGTACCAGGCGGAAGATGCCCTTGCCGAACACGGCGACGATCAAGGTGGTCAGCAACGCTGGCATGGAGATCAGCATGGCGGTCTTGTAGGGCATCAGCGCGGCGCCGTCGCCACCCTTGCCCATGGCCATGTTGGCGGCGATCGGCGCCATGGCCAGGCCGATGGAGATGATCACCGGGCCAATGACCACCGGAGGCAGCATGCGGTCGATGAACCCCGTGCCCTTGATCTTCACCATCAAGCCCATGAAGGTGTAGACGAAGCCTGCTGCCATCACGCCGCCCATGGTCGCGGCCAGGCCGAACTGGCCCTTGGCGAGGATGATCGGGGTGATGAAGGCAAAGCTCGATGCCAGGAACACCGGCACCTGACGGCCCGTGACCAGCTGGAACAGCAAGGTGCCGATACCGGCGGTGAACAGTGCCACGTTAGGGTCCAGGCCCGTGATAAGCGGCATGAGCACCAGCGCGCCGAATGCCACGAAGAGCATCTGCGCGCCCGAGACGACCTGGCGCCACAGCGGGTCGTTGAAGCCGTCCTGCATGGTCAGGCGTCCTTCTGCTTGGTGCCGAAGATCTTGTCGCCGGCATCGCCGAGGCCCGGAACGATGTAACCGTGCTCGTTCAGGCGCTGATCGATGGACGCGGTGTAGATCTGTACGTCCGGATGGGCTTTCTCGACCACCTCGATACCTTCGGGCGCCGCGACCAGGACCATGGCGCGGATTTCCCGGCAACCGGCCTTCTTCAGCAGGTCGATGGTGGCGACCATCGAGGCGCCAGTGGCGAGCATCGGGTCGATGATCAGTGCCAGGCGCTGGTTGATGTCCGGCGCGAGTTTTTCCAGGTACGTGTGCGCTTCGAGGGTTTCCTCGTTGCGCGCCACGCCCACGGCGCTGACCTTGGCGCCCGGGACCAGGCTGAGCACGCCATCGAGCATACCGATGCCGGCCCGCAGGATCGGCACTACGGTGATCTTCTTGCCGGCGATTTTCTCGACCTGGACCTTGCCGCACCAGCCGTCGATCTCGTAGGTTTCCAGCGGCAGGTCCTGGGTGGCTTCGTAGGTCAGGAGTGCACCGACTTCCTGGGCGAGTTCGCGAAAGTTCTTGGTGCTGATATCGGCGCGGCGCATCAAGCCGAGCTTGTGGCGGATCAGCGGATGGCGGATCTCACGAATGGGCATAGGGGGAGGGCTCCGGGAGGCGGGCAAAAAAACCGCGCTAGGTTAATCTATTCAGTCCTTGCTGTCGTGCAGTCATTGAGCACGTTAGTCCATAAATGCTTGATCTGGGACGAGCGGATGCGTACCTTTGCCCGCTTTTCCAAAATGCACCTCCTGGAGAGCGCCATGTCCGCCGATCTCGAGCATATCCGCCAAGTGATGAACGAGGCCGATTGCCTGTACAACGAAGCCCAGGTCGAAGCGGCCATCGCCCAGGTCGGCGAGCAGATCTGCAAAGACCTGCACGACAAGAACCCGGTGGTCTTCTGCGTGATGAACGGCGGCCTGATCTTCGCCGGCAAACTGCTGACCCACCTGCAGTTCCCGCTGGAGGCCTCATACCTGCACGCGACCCGCTACCGCAACCAGACCAGCGGCGGTGAGCTGTTCTGGAAGGCCAAGCCGGAAATCTCCTTCATCGACCGTGACGTGCTGATCGTCGACGACATCCTCGACGAAGGCCACACCCTCAGCGCCATCATCGACTTCTGCAAGCATGCCGGCGCGCGCTCGGTGTACACCGCGGTGCTGATCGACAAGGACCACGACCGCAAGGCCAGCCCGGACTTGAAGGCTGACTACGTCGGCCTGCCGTGCGTCGATCGCTATATCTTCGGTTATGGCATGGACTACAAGGGTTACTGGCGCAACGCCAATGGCATCTTCGCCGTAAAAGGAATGTGATCATGCGCAAGCCGGCTTTCATGGATCAGGCCTTGTTCGGGGCGTTGGCTGAGAAGGCCGCTGTCAACCCGCGCGGTCGTCAGCACCACAACTTTCACGAGATGGAAGAGCCTTGCCACCGCATGGCAGTCGGCTTGCAGACCAGTACCTACATTCCGCCGCACCGTCATCTGAAGGATGACAAGGCCGAGGCGCTGGTGGTGCTCAAGGGGCGTCTGGGGCTGCTGATCTTCGACGAGCAGGGCGCGGTGTGCGACAAGCGCGTGCTCGAAGCCGGCGGCGATTGCCTGGGGGTCGACCTGGCGCCTGGCACCTATCACGGGTTGGTGGTGCTCGAAGATGACAGCATCCTGTTCGAATGCAAGACCGGCCCCTACCGCCCGGTAGGCGAGGGCGAGCATGCCTACTGGGCACCGCGCGAGGGCGAGGACGGGGTGGCACAGTACCAGGCCTGGATGCGCGCGCAGTTCGATTGAGCGTACGCTGCCAGTAGCGATCGATCAGGCGTGCTAGAGTGCTCCCCTATGCCAAGGAGCCCTTCATGCGCGCGATCTTTCCCCTTCTGCTGGCGCTGAGCCTGCCGCTGTCGGCAGCGCCTTTGCACAGCCAGTTCCTCCCGCCTGATGACCTCTCGCTGCGCCAGGAAGAACCCGAGTCGCAACAACTGCTGCAGGTCACCGATTACGCGGTGGTGGTCGGTGCCCAGCGTCAGTCCAGCCAGCAGCCGATCCCCATCACCTCGTCCCTTACCTTGCGCCTGAAGGGCAAGCCCATGAGCAAGGGGGCAACCATCGGGCAGGTGCTGGTCACCTTCGACGGCGAGGGCGGCAAGAGCCTCAAGCGGCCGACCTACGATGACAAGACCCGCACCCTGACGCTGAATTATCCACAGGCCGATTACCGGGTGATCATGGACCTGCTGCGCAACGAGACGCTGTACGTGCAGTTCCTCAGTTATGCCAACGGCCATGTCTGGGCCGACCTGCACACTGGAACCGTACGTACGCGTTGAGGCGCATGGGCAGCCAGCGGTACACTGCCCGCCTTTGAAATGCCCGTGATGGCCCAGTTGGAGTCGGCAATGCGTAAAGACAAGAAGCAGGTTATCGGTGACGAGATCAGCGACGACTACATCAAGACGTTCCTTCAGTTCGAGCCGGCCGATGGCCTGACCTCGCCGTCGCACCACAAGCTGATCAAGGCCTACCGTGGCCTGCGCATCGATGACTTCGAGCGTTTCGTCGGCTTCTTCGTTGAAGCTGGATACGATGTCGATGGCAAGGACGAGCACGGCAAGACCTTCGCCGAGGTGATCGCCGACCAGCGCAACGCGCCCGAGTACATCGAGATCATCGCTAACGCCCGCGGCTGATCCTCAAGCCGGTCCTGCCCTTTTTGTGGGCAGGAATTCCAGGCACAAAAAAACGCCCCACGGGGCGTTTTTTCGTTTCAGCCGTTTCAGGCGTAGTGCTTGGCCGGGCTGTTTTGTGCCAGGTCCAGGGCCACGTCATTGTCGGCGCTGATCTTGTGGTACAGCGCGGCATCGGTGGCCAGGGTCTTCTCGCGAGCCGGGAAGATCTCCTTGAGCTTGGCAGCCCAGGCGCCCTTGGCCTGCTCGGGGAAGCAGCGTTCGATCAGCTCGAGCATGATCGAGACCGTCACCGACGCGCCCGGCGAGGCGCCAAGCAGCGCAGCCAGGCTGCCGTCGGCGGCCGAGACCAGCTCGGTGCCGAACTGCAGGATGCCGCCTTTCTTCGGATCCTTCTTGATGATCTGCACGCGCTGACCGGCCACTTCCAGGCGCCAGTCCTCGGCTTTCGCTTCGGGGTAGAAGCGGCGAAGCGATTCCAGGCGCTGCTCCATCGACTGCATCACTTCGCTGACCAGGTACTTGGTCAGGTCCATGTTGTCGCGGGCCACCGCCAGCATCGGGCCGATGTTGCCCATGCGCACCGACAGCGGCAGGTCCATGAACGAGCCATGCTTGAGGAACTTGGTGGTGAAGCCGGCGTAAGGCCCGAACAGCAGGGATTTCTTGCCGTCGACCACGCGCGTGTCGAGGTGTGGCACCGACATTGGCGGGGCACCGACCGCGGCCTGGCTGTAGACCTTGGCCTGGTGCTGCTTGACGATCTCCGGATTGTCGCAGCGCAGCCACTGGCCGCTGACCGGGAAACCGCCGAACCCCTTGCTCTCCGGGATGCCCGACGCTTGCAGCAGCGGCAGCGCCGCGCCACCAGCGCCGAGGAAGACGAAGCGGGCGTCGACTTCACGGCTGTTGCCGCTGTTGACGTCCTTGATGCTCACGGTCCAGCCGTCGCCTTTACGGCGCAGGCCGGTGACCTTCTTGCTGTACTTGACCTGGGCATTGGGGCTGTCGCCCAGCAGCTTGAGCAGCTTGTTGGTCAGGGCGCCGAAGTTGACGTCGGTACCCTTGAGCACGCGGGTGGCCGCGATGTGCTGGTCGGCCGGGCGGCCAGGCATCATCAGCGGCATCCACTCGTTCATCAGCGCCTTGTCTTCGGTGTATTCCATCTCGGAGAACGCGTGGTGCTGCTTGAGCAGCTCGAAGCGCTTCTTGAGGAATTGCACGCCCTTGTCACCTTCGACATAGCTCAGGTGCGGCACGGGATTGATGAAGTCGCGCGGCGAGCCGAAGCCGCCCTTCTTGCTCAGGTAGGCCCAGAACTGGCGGGACACCTCGAACTGGGTATTGATGTGCACGGCCTTCTTGATGTCGATGCTGCCATCGGCGGCCTGGGGCGTATAGTTCAGCTCGCACAGGCCGGCGTGGCCGGTCCCGGCGTTGTTCCAGGGGTTGGAGCTTTCCGCGGCCCCGGAGTCCATCGCCTCGACGACTTCCAGCTTGATCGCAGGGTCCAGCTCCTTGAGCAGTACGGCCAGGGTGGCACTCATGATGCCCGCGCCTACCAGTACCACATCAACCGATTCGTTCTGCGCCATTAACGCGTCTCCACAATCTACAGCACCTAATTGACAGCATAGGACCCCTGGGTTGGCCAGGATCGCCATGTCCGACTCTTCGCAGTTCTTGCAACTTCCGCGGACACCGCCAATCAGTCTTGGGTGTTCGATAATTGAACGCCATTTGCCACGGGTGCGGCAATTCGACTTATGGTCAAGTGTTCCGTCGTGCGTTATGGACCGGCCTCAGGCTCCCATCCAGGATGAGCGCTTTTGCCGTCTGTTCAGGGCTGTTCGAGACGTATCTGCCGCTTTTGCACATGCCAGACTGTTCATTTGCTCGCCACACTCTCGTGAAGTTGTGAAAAACCGTTTTTTCACGCTCTTTTGGAGTCGTGAACCTCAAAAGTGGACTGCGCGGTGGCAACCCGCAGGTTCATGCGCAGCAGACGGCCAGAGACAGCAGGCACGACAGCCAATGCAAGACCTGAGTGGAAGGCTCTCTGTGGGCGAAGCGGTGAAGGTGCCGGGGTCAAGCGGCGAGTGCGGGGCCCGATCAGGAGACGTCCTTATAATCGGGGGGAGATTATAACGAGGTCGCGGGCAGAAAGGTCGTTCTTCTTGGGTTTTTATTGCAGCGTTTGTCAGGCGGGGAGGATGCGTTGCTGCCAACGGCGGCTTGCAGGTACGCAAATCCGGGCACTGTTGGGCAGCGGATGGCCCAGCCAGCCCAGGTGCGCTTCGCTGACCTGGACCCAGCCACTGCCGCGTGGTGCCTGGTGGCACTGCTTGAAGGCCAGGCATTTGCCATCGGCATCCAGGCGGGCGTAGGTGTTGTGGCGCGGGCGTTGGAAGAGCAAGGTCCAGAGCGAGGCCATGGCGGCGAGTCCTGTTTGATCGGGCTGGGGCAAGGATAACGCCGGGGCCATGAAACCATTGTGACAGCAGCTGCGGGCCGATGACTGGCTTGCTCCAGGCTGGGTATACTGTGTGCCTTTGCCGCTTTTTCTGGAGAAATGCGCATGCTGCAACGTCTGTTGTTCGGTTTGATGGCGGTGGCCACCCTGAGCCTGGTCGGCTGTGCACACAGCCCGCAGCAACTCAGCCCGCAACCCAAGCTCACCGCTCAGCTCAATCCGGTAGGTCGTGGCCAGCCGGTGGTCGTGCGGGTGGTCGACGGCCGTGCTTCGCAGTCGCTGGGCACGCGGGGTGGCATGTACCCCGAGACCAGCACCATTACCGTCAACGGCAATGACGTCGTGCCCAAGCTGCAGGCGCAGGCCGAAGCGGCAGTACGCCTGCTCGGCTTCACCCCCACCTCGGGGGCCGGCAGCGCGCCACAGCTGACCGTGACCCTGGCCGAGCTGAAGTACCAGTCGCCCAAGGACAAGATGTACGTGACCGAGGCCACCATCGGTGCCACCTTCCGTGCCGACGTGTCCAACGCCAACCGTCGCTACAGCGGCCGTTACGGCGCCTCGCTTGACCAGCGCTTCGGCATGGCGCCGAATCAGGAAACCAACACCAAGCTGGTCAGTGACGTACTCAGCGATGCGCTGACCCGGCTGTTCAAGGACCCGACCATCGGTCAGGTCCTGGCTGAATAAGCACGTAGCCTGAATGAACAAAACCCGCTGCCTGGCGACAGGCAGCGGGTTTTTCTTTGGTCGGACGATGCCCAACCCTTGGTAGACGTGGTCCCTGTGGGAGCGGGCTTGCCCGCGAACACCGGCTTCGCCGGTGCCATGCACCGCGGTGTACTTTTCGCGGGCAAGCCCGCTCCCACTGGGTCGCGAGTGGGCGGTCAGGCCGCCTCGATGCCGAAATCCAGCATACTCAGCCCGGTGTCCATATCGACCTCCGGCAGGTCCTGGTGCGCGTGTCCGCCCAGGGCGCAATACACCAGCCAGCGCTGGTCGTGGACATTGATCGCGAATCCGTCGATCAGTGCCTGCTGCTCCTCGCTCTGCGAGACGAGGTAGAGACGGTCCTGGTTTTCGGCGTGCAGCATGACAAGCTCCGGTCTGGAAAGGCCGACAGGGTGGCCTGTCTGGATGACGAGCGTGTGACAGATGAAATTTAGTGACACTTGGTCGCAAAAAACGGGAGGTTGGGTGGAGCTTGGGTAGAATGCCGGGCTTTGCTTATCGTCGTTTCGAGGTTGCGCGATGTCCCTGCAAGTCCTCTGGGGGTTCCTGGCCGCCCATCCCGCCAAGCTGATCAATGTCCTGGCGCTGTTCATCACCTGCCCCGGCGGCCTGCTGCTGCACAGTGCGCGGCGTCGCCAGAGCGATGTGCGTGAAAGCCTGGCTGCCGAGGAAGGGCTGGTCGATGCGTTCGACCTGCGTGTACCGCGCTACTACTACATCCTGGGCTTCTCGTGCTTGGCGATGGCGCTGCTGTTGTCGTGGTTCAGCACCTGGATCTGAACCGCTTTTCTGCGGCACAAGGCCGCTCCTGCAGGGATGGCGCCGTTCATGAACGCGGCGGTGTTCCTGCGGGAGCGGCTTCGTCTCAAACCACCTCGGCCTGGCGCTTGACCTGGTACTGATTGCGCACCGGCGTCGCATACTGCTGCACCAGGTATGGCCGGTGCTCCGCAGGGCAGGCCTCCAGGCGACGCTGCCACTCCTCCTTGGCGCGTGCCAGCTCCTCGGCCGCAAACACTTTCTCTGCGGCGGGTACTTCCAGCGCCGCGTCCTGCCCGTCCCACATCGCATAGGCCAGGTAGTGGACCGGGAACAGCCGGTAGCCGCCGAGAATCTGCCGGTCGATGGCCAGGGCCAGTTGCTTGGTGTCCTCGTGGTACTCGGTCACCGGCGGGGCGAAGTTGATGTGCACCCGGCCTTTGTAGCCGGTGATGCCCTGGGCGATGCTGTTGTCGTCTTCGCCGGGCACTTTCTTGTAGGTGCCGGTGGTGGCGCGGATATACAGTTCGCGCGCCTTGGCCTGGTCGCAGGGGTCGTATTCGTAGCTGATCGACACCGGGATCAGGTTCAGGCTCTGGATCACTGCGCCGAACGGCTCGTCCTTGCGGCTCATGTGGAACATCTTGAGGATCGCCGAATCGGTGCGATCGTCACCATCCTTGGCACGGCCTTCGGCCTGGGCAATCCAGATCGAGGCGCTGTCGTTGCGGATCGAATGGTTGATGTAGGCCGACAGCAGTTGGTAAGCCGCGAGCTTCTCGCGTCGGCCACTGATCGAGCGGTGCACGATGAAGCTCTTGTTCAGACGCATCATGTCGCTGACGAACGGCTTTTGCAGCAGGTTGTCGCCGATGGCGATGCGTGGCGTCGGCAGGCCGGCGTGATAGACCGCATAGTTGACGAACGCCGGGTCCATGACGATGTCGCGGTGATTGGCCAGGAACAGGTAGGCACTGCCCGACTTGAGCTGCTCGACGCCAGTGTAGGTGACCCCGTCGGTGGCTCGGTCGATGGTGCGGTCGACGTAGTATTCGACCTTGTCCTGCAGGGTCGAGACGCTGGTCACGCCAGCGAACTCCTTGCGCAGGCGCCGGGCGATCAGCGGCTTGAGCAGCCAGCCGAAGGCGCCCGCGATACGCGGGAAACGGAAGTGGGTGAGGATATCGAGGAATGCCGGGTCGCTGAGCAGGCGTGCCAGCACGGCAGGCACTTCAGCGTCGTCGTAAGGTCGGATGGCATCGAATTCGCCCATCATGCTCTCTTGTTGGAAACGGCTAGAGTAATAAAGTAGGGGCGGGGCCGAAAAAAACGGCTCGGACACACACGGACCCCGTAAACAGACCGGCAATTATACGCATAAGTCACTGCGCAGGCCCCCGATGCTCGAAATCGACTTTTATGACTGCCCTTATTGCGGTGAGCGTGTGGAAACCACGGTCGATATTTCCGGTGGCGACCAGCACTACACCGAGGACTGCCAGGTGTGCTGCCAGCCCATCGTGTTCATCCTGCAGGTGCATGGTGACGAATGGATGCTCGAAGTCCGCCGCGAGGACGATGCCTGATGCGCCGCATCTACGAACCGGAGAGCCTGATGGAGGCGCAGATGCTGGTAGGCATGCTGGCCAGCGAAGGCGTCCAGGTGCACCTGATCGGCGGCGATCTGGTCGGCGCCATGGGCGATCTGCCGATGCAGGGCTTGCTGGCCCTGGCGGTTGCCGATGAACAGGCCGGGTACGCACGGCAGCTGATCGATGAGTACAATGCCGCCCAGCCCCTTGCCGGGGACGAGCCGGAGAGTATCCCCGGTACCCTGATCTGCTAGGTTTGCTGTCTTATGTGCGGACGTTACGCCCTCTTTCGCTGGTCCCAGGCTTTTGCCGCCCTGCCCGGATTTCCCGCCGACCAGCAGGCCCAATGGAACATCTCGCCTGGGGCGTCGGTGCTGATTCAACGCCGGCTCGACGGCCAGTTGCAACTGGCCAGGGCTCGCTGGGGCCTGACCCCGGCCTGGCTCACCGACCTGTCCCGCACCCCCGCCCATGCCCGCGCCGAGACCCTCGCCGAGCAGCCGATGTTTCGCGAAGCATTTCGCCAGCGCCGTTGCCTGATGCCGGCCAACGGCTTCTACGAGTGGCGCGGCACGGCGCGCAAGCGCCCGTACTGGGTCACGCCGGGGGAGGGCGCATCGCTATTCTATGCCGCGGTGTGGGAGGCGTATCCGGTGCAGGAGCAGGTCTGGCTCAGTTGTGCGGTGGTCACTCAGGCGGCGATGAACCAGCGTCGGCCATTGATTCTCGATGAGGCCGGGCAGGCCGCCTGGCTGGATCCCGACACACCGCTGGCGCGCCTGCACGAGTTGCTGGCCAGCCCTCCCGCGGCGTTGCGCGAGCGGGCGCTGGCGCATCTGGTCAATGATCCGAAGCTCGATGGACCGGAGTGCCTGACTCCGGCTTGAGATTTATGGCGAGCATTTCGCGGGCAAGCCCACTCCTCACAGAGATGGGCTTGCCCGCGAAAAGAGCGACTCGGTATTTGAATCAAACCCTGAACTGATTGATCAACCGCCGCTGCTGCTCGGCCAGCTTGGTCAGCTCGGCACTGGCCTGGCTCGATTCGTCAGCCCCGCCGGCCACTTCGCCGGCCACCTGGCCGATGTTGATGACGTTGCGGTTGATGTCCTCGGCCACCGCGCTCTGCTGTTCGGCGGCGCTGGCGATCTGGGTGTTCATGTCGTTGATCACCGACACGGCCTCGGTGATGCTCTCCAGCGCTTCGGCAGCGCGGCTGGCCTGCTGCACGCTGTCGTCGGTCTTGCCCTGGCTGTCTTCCATTACCTTGACCACATCGCGGGTGCCCTGCTGCAACTGCTGGATCATCTGCTGGATTTCCTGGGTCGCCTGCTGGGTCTTCTGCGCCAGGTTGCGCACCTCGTCGGCGACCACGGCGAAGCCGCGGCCTTGCTCTCCGGCGCGGGCCGCCTCGATGGCAGCGTTGAGCGCCAGCAGGTTGGTCTGTTCGGCGATGGCGCGGATGGTCACCAGGATGGCATTGATGTTCTCGCTGTCGCGGGCCAGGGTCTGCACCACGGTCACTGCACGGCCGATCTCGCTGGCCAGGATGCTGATCGACTGCGAGGTGTCGCGCACGATCTGCATGCCCTGGTTGGCAGCCTGGTCGGCATTGCTGGCGGCGTGCGCGGCGTGGGTGGCATTGCGTGCCACGTCCTGGGCGGTGGCGGTCATCTCCTGCACGGCGGTGGCTACCTGGTCGATCTCGGCCATCTGCTTGTGCACGCCCTGGTTGGTGCGGATGGCGATGTCGGCAGTGTGCTCCGAGGAGTCGCTGACTTTCTGCACCGAGGTCACCACCTGGCTGATCATCGCCTGCAGCTTGGCCAGGAAGGTGTTGAAGCCTTTGGCGATGGCGCCCAGCTCGTCGGCGCGATCACTCTGCAGGCGGCGGGTGAGGTCGCCTTCGCCCTGGGCGATGTCGTCGAGCATCGCCACCATCTGTTTCAGCGGACGGGCAATGCCATGGGCCAGCAGCCAGATCACCAGCAGGCCGAGGGCGGCGATGCCCAGGCCGACCAGGGTCATGCCGGCGATGTCGGTACGGCGCTGCTCGCCGAGGTCTTTCTGTAGCTGGTTGACGTCGGCCATGACCGTGCTCAGCGGCATTTCCAGCAGCAGGACCCAGCGCGCGTCGGTGCTGGCGACCTTGAACGGCAGGAACAGCTCGATACGGTCCTTGGCGGTGTCGACTTTATAGTGCAGGTCTTCGCCGCTGATACTGGCCAGGGTCGCGGCTTCGGCGGGGTCCAGCACGTCGCTGGCTTTTTCGCCGAACTTGGAGGCGTCCTTGGTATAGGCGACCAGACGACCGTTGCTCGACACCAGTGCCAGTTCGCCGGCGCCGTTGTACAGCTGGCGGTCGGCGGCGTTGAGCAGGTCTTGGATGAAGTTCACCGACAGGTCGGCCCCGGCGATGCCCTGGAACTGACCGTTGACCATGATCGGCTCGACGAACGACGCGAGCATCACCATCTTGTCGCCAACCTTGTAGGGTGCCGGGTCGATCACGCAGGCCTTCTTGGTTTCCTTCGGGCAAAGGTAATACTCACTGGCGCGTACCCCGGTCGACAGCACGGTGTGGTCGTTCACGTCCACCAGGCGGTCCTGGCCGAGACTGCCGTCGGCGTTGCGGAACCACCAGGGCAGGTAGCGTTCGCCATTGATGTCGGCGTGATCCAGTGCGTTCGGTTCCCAGCCCAGGTACGCCCCGAGCACGGTCGGGTTGACCTCCACGGTGCGCTTGAGCAGGTTGTTCAGGTAGGCGCGGTCGATCTGCATCAGCGGTTTGCCGTCGGCGTCCTGCATGCCGAGCATGGCGTTGACCGTGGCCAGGCTGCGGCTGATCAGCAGCGGCGCTTCCAGGCCGCGCTGGATCTCGCTCACCTGGGTGCGGGCCAGGGCCGACAGGCGCTGTTCGATCACGCTTTCGAACTGCTGCTGGGTGCGCTGCTGTACCAGGTCCTGGGTGCGGGCCCCGGAGTACACGGCGTACAGCACCAGCGCCGCGACAATGCTCAATACAATGGCACCGGCCAGGGCCGCCACGGAAAACTGGATCGACTTGAACTTCATTACTGGAAAGCTCCACGCAAGGAGGTCGTTTTCTTTTGTTATCGGCGTGGTCGAGGGAAAGCATGAGGGGAAGATGAGAGAAATCTTCCCTGCGGCTCTGGCAGGGTCAGGCGAGTGGGCCTAGGATACGCGGCATGTAAAAAGGGAGTGTTTTCATGCGTAAGTCTTTCGTGATCAGCCTGTTGAGCGCCAGCGTTCTGCTGGGTGGTTGCCAGGCGGTCAATACCACCAGCGGCGGAGCGGTTGGCGTCGAGCGCAAGCAGTACATGTTCAGCATGCTGTCGACCGATGAGGTCAACCAGATGTATGCGCAGTCGTACCAGCAGACGCTCGGTGAAGCGTCGAGCAAGGGCGTGCTGGACAAGAGCAGTGCCGATGCCAAGCGTGTGCAGGTCATTGCCGACCGCCTGATTGCCCAGGCCCCGCAATTCCGGCCGGATGCCGCGCAATGGAAGTGGGAGGTCAACGTGATCAAGAGCGATGAGCTCAACGCCAACTGCGGCCCGGGCGGCAAGATCATCGTCTACACCGGGCTGATCGATCAGCTCAAGCTCACCGACGCTGAGCTGGCTGCGGTCATGGGCCATGAAATCGCCCACGCCCTGCGTGAGCATGGTCGCGAGGCGATGTCCAAGGCCTACGGTATCGAGATGGCGCGCCAGGGCGCCGGTGCGATCTTCGGCCTTGGCCAGGACAGCATGGCGCTGGCCGACACCGTGGTGAACTACTCCATGACCCTGCCCAACAGTCGGGCCAATGAGAACGAGGCCGACCTGATCGGTCTGGAGCTGTCGGCGCGTGCCGGTTATGACCCGAATGCGGCGATTACCCTGTGGAACAAGATGAGCAAGGCGTCCGAAGGCGCTCCGCCTGAGTTCATGAGCACTCACCCGGCTTCGGCCAGCCGCATCGCGTCGCTGCAGGCCGCGATTCCGAAGGTGATGCCGCTGTACCAGGCGGCGAAGAAGTAACCCGCTCTGCGCTGTGGGGTAGTTGTCTGGTTCAACTATCCCGCGGCTGGAGCAATTCCTGTGGGACCAGCCCGCTCCCACAGGCCGGTTTGTTCCCAGGAACCGGTTTGCTTCCAAAGGCCGGTCGGCTTCCACGGTTCCTGTCCTGAAGGCCTTAGCCAATCCACCCACTGGTCTTCATCGCCGAATACACCGCGACCGCTGCCAGCACGAAGAACGCTGCCGCCGCCAGTCGACGGATCAACGTCAGCGGCAGTTTGTCGGCCGCGAAGTTGCCCGCCAGGACCACTGGTACGTTGGCAATCAACATGCCCAGCGTAGTGCCGATGATGACCATGATCAGGTGCGGGTACTGCGCGGCCAGCATCACCGTGGCGACCTGGGTCTTGTCACCGATCTCCGCCAGGAAGAACGCGATCAACGTGGTCAGGAACGGGCCGAAGCGGCGTGCATTGCTGGTTTCGTCATCGTCCATCTTGTCCGGGACCAGGGTCCACAGGGCGGTGGCGGTGAAGCTTGCAGCCAGGATCCAGTGCAGCACGCTTTCGGTGAAGAACCCGCTGACCCAGGCCCCCACGGCGCCGGCGGCCGCATGGTTGGCGAGGGTGGCGGCGACGATACCGGCGATGATAGGCCACGGCTTGCGAAAGCGCGCTGCGAGAATGAGCGCGAGCAATTGCGTCTTGTCGCCGATTTCAGCGAGCGCAACGATGGCGGTGGGAACGAGCAGGGATTCGAGCATCAGGCTTCCTACGGGGCGGGTCGACACGGCTATGACACGTACAGCCTCCCCGCCCCGGGTAAGGTGTGCGTGTCATAGGTCTTGTCAAACCCCGGGCTCATCTGTGTGAGCCGTGAGGTCGCACGCGCCATGGCCTGTGGGCCAAGTGTGTTGACGCGTACCGGGCAAGCAGAGGGTGCTTGCGGGAGACTACTCCCCTAGGACGGAGCGGATTCTGCCTAGCCGAAACGGTTTGGGCAAGCGTTAATTTTTTAACCGCGTGTTGCCCTGTAGATCCGGAAGCCGTCTGCTTCGGCGCGGATTTCGCAGTTGCCCAAGGCCTCGTGGAGCAGGGGTTGATAGCGCAGGAAGCTATTGGCAACCAAGCGTATTTCGCCGCCTTTTTGCAGAATTTTGCTGCTTTTTCTCAGCAGGTTTTCCGCCGCCTGATAGTCGGTGTGCACCCCGGTATGGAACGGGGGATTGCTCAGGATAACGGTGAGATTATCGGGTGCTGCATCAATGCCATCACCGCTGATCACCTCGCCTTGCAGACCATTTGCAGCCAGGGTCAGTCGACTGGCGGCCACGGCGAAGGCATCGACATCGAGCAGGGTGACGTTGCTTTGTGGATAACGTCGCTTGATGGTCGCGCCGAGTACGCCCGCGCCACAGCCAAAGTCCAGCACATGGCCGACCGGCAGTTGCTCCAGATGCTGCAGCAGCAGCGCGGTGCCGCGATCCAGGCGGCCGTGGCTGAACACGCCCGGGAGGCTGACCACCTGCAGCGGGCCATCCTCGAGCGCCAGCTCGAAGCGCTCCGCCAGGCTCTCCAGGGGCTTGGCCTCGAGCGCATTGTCCACGGTCACCTGCCACAGCTGGCAGTGGCGGGCGCTGTCGAGCTTGCGCGGTTTGCCGAAGGCCTGCAGTTGCTTGGCCGCGCCTTCGATTCCGCCACGTTTCTCGCCGACCAGATACAGCTCGCGCCCGCCCAGGCGCGAGGCCAGGGCGTTGAGTAGGTAGGCGGCAAGGTCGCGGGATTTGGGCAGGAACAGTACCGCCGCGTCGAACGGAACCTGTGGCACCTCCACGCCGTAGTGGCTGCGGCCGGTGAAACGCTGCTCCAGCAGCGCCTGATCACCGGCGTGCCAGGTCCAGGCGTGCGCGTGCGGCAGTTGCCCGAGCAGGCCATCGGCGGCGGCGCCGGCGATCAGCAGCGGGCCCTGGAACAGGTCCGCCTGGCGGAGCAACACTTCACTGCGCGGGTCCATCGGCGGACGCCTCCTGAAAAAGCGCGAAGTGTATCACTTGGCGTACCGGGACGCGGCGTGGTCGCTGCAGGAGCAACTGCATTGTTCAAGATCTAAAGGCCAGCCCAATCCCGCGTGGGAGCCACTGTCTTGCTCAAAATCTGTGGGAGCGGCGGTTCGCCGCTGCGACTTGCCCGCGAACACGGGCGTAGCCCGTGCCAGGCAACGCGGTGCCTTTTTCGCGGGCAAGCCCGCTCCTACAGGTACCGCACCCGCGCTGAGGGCCGTGCACGGGTTGTTAGGCGCGACCGAGCGGGTTTGCGCTTCAGGCCACCACCCGCCGTGGCTGACCGGCGAAGAACGCCTGGGCGTTTTCGGCCAGTTGCCCGACGATACGCTGGCGCGACTCCACCGCACCCCAGGCGCTGTGCGGGGTGATGATCAGGCGCGGGATGTCTGCCGCCAGCAGCGGGTTGCCGTTTACCGGCGGCTCGACGCTCAGCACATCGGTCGCCGCACCGCCCAGGTGACCGCTGCGCAAGGCATCGGCCAGCGCCTGTTCATCGATCAGGCCGCCGCGGGCGGTATTCACCACCAGGGCACCTGGCTTGAGCAAGGCCAGTTCACGGGCGCCGATCATGTGGCGGGTCTGCTCGTTCAGCGGGCAGTGCAGTGTCATGGCATCGACTTGCGGCAGCAGTTCATCCAGCGCCAGGCGATCGGCGCGCGCCGGTCGTCCAGGGATCTGCCCGCTCAGCACACGCATGCCGAACGCCTCGGCCAGGCGCGCCACCGCGCCGCCCAGCTCGCCGTGCCCCAACAGGCCCAGGGTCTTGCCTTCCAGCTCGACGATGGGGAAGTCCAGCAGGCAGAACTGGCTAGCCTTGGCCCATGCGCCGTCCCTTACCGCTTGCTGGTAGTCGCATAGCCGGGTGGCCAGGGCCAGCAGCAGCGCCAGGGTGTGCTGCGCCACCGAAGGTGTGCCGTAGCCCTGGCAGTTGCACACGGTGATGCCTTGGGCGCGGGCGGCGGCGAGGTCGACGTTGTTGGTGCCGGTGGCGGCCACCAGGATCAGTTTCACTTGTGGATTGGCCGCAAGCGCCGCAGCATCGAGCATCACTTTGTTGCTGATCACCACGCTGGCGCCCTGCAGGCGTTCGCTGACCTGTTCCGCTGCGCTGGCGGCATGCAGTTGCAGGCTGTCGAACTGCTGTTCGAGCGCAGAAAGGTCGAGATCTCCCAGGTCAAGGGAGTGATGGTCGAGAAAAACTGCATGACGCGACATTGGCGGCTCCGTCGGCAAAGGCCAGAGGTGGGGAGCGCATCGGCTCCGGATTCTGCGGCGCTGTAACGCCCTGTTCGCACATTGCCACTCATACTTTGCGACGCCAAATCATTCCTTCGGCTGATTTGACCGTCGCGTCACCGATCTACAGTAAATCCTTGAATATCCGGCACGCTTTTCAGAAAAGGGATACCCATGCTGCAGACCCGCCTCCTCAAGCCCGCCGACGGCGCCTACACCTACCCGCTGCTGATCAAACGCCTGCTGATGTCTGGCAGCCGCTACGAAAAGACCCGTGAAATCGTCTACCGCGACAAGGTGCGGCTGACCTATCCCGAACTCGGCGAGCGCATCGCCAGGCTGGCTAACGTGCTCACCGAAGCTGGGGTCAAGGCCGGTGACACGGTGGCGGTGATGGACTGGGACAGCCATCGTTACCTGGAGTGCATGTTCGCCATCCCGATGATCGGCGCGGTGGTGCACACCATCAACGTGCGCCTGTCTCCCGAGCAGATCCTCTACACCATGAACCACGCCGAAGACCGCTTCGTGCTGGTCAACAGCGATTTCGTCGGCCTCTACCAGGCCATCGCCGAGCAACTGACCACGGTCGACAATACCCTGCTGATCACCGATGGCCCGGACAAGACCGCCGAGCTGCCGAACCTGGTCGGTGAGTACGAGCAACTGCTCGCCGCCGCCAGCCCGCATTACGACTTCCCCGACTTCGACGAGAACTCGGTGGCCACCACCTTCTACACCACCGGTACCACCGGCAACCCCAAGGGCGTGTACTTCACCCACCGTCAACTGGTGCTGCACACCCTGGCCGAAACCTCGGTGCTCGGCAGTCTCGACAGCGTGCGCCTGCTGAGCACCAACGACGTCTACATGCCGATCACGCCGATGTTCCACGTTCATGCCTGGGGCATCCCCTACGCGGCGACCATGATGGGCGTCAAGCAGGTGTATCCGGGGCGCTATGAGCCGGACATGCTGATCAAGCTGTGGCGCGAGGAAAAGGTCACCTTCTCCCACTGCGTGCCGACCATCCTGCAGATGCTGCTCAACTGCCCTTCAGCCAAGGGCCAGGACTTCGGTGGCTGGAAGGTGATCATCGGCGGCAGCGCGCTCAACCGGGCGCTGTACGAGGCTGCCCTGGCGCGGGGCATCCAGCTCACTGCGGCCTATGGCATGTCGGAAACCTGCCCGCTGATCTCCTGCGCGCACCTGAACGAAGAACTGCTGGCCGGTGGTGAAGACGAGCGCGTCAGCTACCGCATCAAGGCCGGCGTACCCGTACCCTTGGTGGAGGCGGCCATCGTCGACGACCAGGGCAACTTCCTGCCCGCCGACGGCGAGGCCCAGGGCGAACTGGTGCTGCGCGCCCCCTGGCTGACCATGGGCTATTTCAACGAACCGGAAAAGAGCAACGAGCTGTGGGCTGGCGGCTGGTTGCACACCGGCGATGTCGCCACCCTCGATGGCATGGGCTACATCGATATCCGCGACCGCATCAAGGATGTGATCAAGACCGGCGGCGAATGGATCTCCTCCCTCGATCTTGAAGACCTGATCAGCCGTCACGGGGCCGTGCGCGAGGTGGCGGTGGTCGGCGTGCCCGATCCGCAGTGGGGCGAGCGGCCATTCGCGCTGCTGGTCGTGCACGAAGGCCAGCAGCTGGACGCCAAGATGCTCAAGGAGCATCTCAAGCCGTTCGTCGAGTTGGGGCACATCAACAAGTGGGCGATTCCGAGCCAGATCGCCGTTGTTACTGAAATTCCCAAGACCAGCGTGGGCAAGCTCGACAAGAAGCGTATCCGCGTGGACGTCACCCAGTGGCAGGCCAGTAACAGTACCTTCCTCTCGACCCTGTAACACTTGCCCGGGTCACGCCTGTCCTGGCGTGACCCGCGTGTTAGAGGTATCGCGCCTTGTCAAACGACGAAATTGAGCCATGCTTCTGCACTGCCAGCGATCGAAGTGGCCATTTGCGATGCCTCTGCTTGCGAGACGCAAATCACACTTTAGAGGGATCAAGCGCGTGTGGCCGCTGGCTATAGTCGGGTCAGGGGATTTTCAGAAATGGGGGAGGGCGCACGCGCATGCCGTGCTGCCTCTGGCAGGAGCCTGCTCGCAGCGCTCGGGGCCGTTTCTGAAAGGACTCACTGCCATAACAAAAAAGTACATGGAGTAGCGTCGATGACATCTGCAAACCCGTTCTGGCGCCGGGCCAAGCTGCCCTTGGCCGTCAGCCTCGCTTCCACGCTCGCAAGTCCCGCATTCGGTGTGAGTTTCAACATCGGGGAAATCGAAGGTCAGTTCGACTCATCGCTCTCCATCGGGGCCAGCTGGTCGACTGCCAATCCCAACAAGAACCTGATCGGCGTCAACAACGGTGGCAAGGGCCTGTCCCAGACCTCCGACGATGGCCACCTGAACTTCAAGAAAGGCGAGACCTTCTCCAAGATCTTCAAGGGTATCCACGATCTCGAACTCAAGTACGGCGACACCGGCGTCTTCGTCCGTGGCAAGTACTGGTACGACTTCGAGCTCAAGGACGAAGGCCGCGAGTTCAAGGATATCAGCGACTCGGGGCGCAAGTCGGGGGCCAAGTCCTCGGGCGCGCAATTGCTCGACGCGTTCATCTACCACAACTACGCCATCGCCGACATGCCGGGTTCGGTGCGCTTCGGCAAGCAGGTGGTGAGCTGGGGTGAAAGTACCTTCATCGGGGGCGGCATCAACTCGATCAACCCGATCGACGTCGCTGCCTTCCGCCGCCCAGGCGCCGAGATCAAGGAAGGCCTGATCCCGGTCAACATGTTCTACATCTCCCAGAGCCTGACCGACAACCTGTCGGCCGAAGCCTTCTATCAGCTCGAATGGGACCAGACCGTCACCGACAACTGCGGCACCTTCTTCTCCCAGCCCGACATTATCTCCGACGGCTGCACCGACAACCTGCGCGTGCTCAACAGCAGCCGCACGGTGCCAGGCGCAGCGCAGCAGTTCCTCGCCACCCGTGGCGTGAACATCAACGAAGAGGGCGTGATGGTGCGCCGTGGTCCGGACCGCGACGCGCGTGACAGCGGCCAGTTCGGCGTGGCGCTGCGCTACATGTTCGAACCGCTGGACACCGAGTTCGGTGCCTACTTCATGAACTACCACAGCCGTGCGCCGATCTTCAGCGCCACCGGCGCCTCGCCTGCGGTGTTCGCCGGCATTCCGTCGCTGCCAGCCAACCTGCGTCCGCTGGCGCCGCTGATCGTCGCGGGCAACTCGCAGTACTTCGTCGAGTACCCTGAAGACATCCGCCTGTACGGCCTGAGCTTCTCCACCACCCTGCCCACCGGCACGGCGTGGAGCGGTGAAATCAGCTACCGTCCCAACGCTCCTGTGCAGTTGAATACCACCGACATCCTGTTCGCCGGTGTGCGTCCACTGGGCGGCGCCCTGGCCAACGCTTCGCTGCTCAACGGTACCCCGGGTCAGGACCTGCACGGCTATCGCCGCAAGGAAATCACCCAGTTCCAGACCACCCTGACGCACTTCTTCGACCAGGTGATGGGCGCCAGCCGCATGACCGTGGTGGGCGAACTGGGCGTCACCCATGTGGGCGGCCTGGAGAGCGCACACGACACCCGTTACGGCCGTGACCCGGTATTCGGCCCAGGCCCGCTGCCGGCCACCGGCGGCGCCAACACCTGCCAGGCACTCAATGCCAGCACCATCGCCGGTGCCGGTGCAGGCGCCTCGACCACCAACCTCAACCGCAAGTGCGAGAACGACGGCTATACCACCAGCACCTCCTGGGGTTATCGCGCCCGGGTGATCTGGGACTACAACGACGTCTTCGCCGGGGTCAACCTCAAGCCCAACGTGGCCTGGTCCCACGACGTGTCCGGCTACTCGCCAGGCCCTGGTGGCAACTTCGAGGAAGGCCGCAAGGCGATCAGCCTGGGCCTGGACGCCGAGTACCAGAACACCTACACGGCGAGCCTGTCGTACACCAACTTCTTCGATGGCAAGTACAGCACCGTGGATGACCGCGACTTCGTCGCCCTCAGCTTCGGCGTGAACTTCTAAGAACTCTGATCCAGGACGACAACGATGAAGATGACCTCAAGTCTGCTGAAAGCCGGTGTGCTGGGCATATCCCTGCTGGCGACCAGCGTCATGGCTGCGGTTTCCGCCGATGAGGCGGCCAAGCTCGGTACCACGCTCACGCCGATGGGCGCGGAGAAGGCCGGTAACGCCGATGGCTCGATTGGCCCTTGGGAGCCGCTGTCCAAGACCGCCGGCAGTGTCGATGCCAGGGGCTTCCTGTCCGACCCGTACGGCAGCGAAAAGCCACTGTTCACCATCACCGCCGCGAACGCCGACCAGTACAAGGACAAGCTGGCCCCTGGCCAACTGGCGATGCTCAAGCGCTATCCGGATACCTACAAGCTGCCGGTGTACAAGACCCACCGCGGCGCCACCGTGCCGGATGCCGTGTACGCCGACATCAAGTCCAACGCCACCCAGACCACCCTGGTCGAAGGCGGCAACGGTCTGAACAACTTCCGCGGCGCGATCCCGTTCCCGATTCCCAAGAGCGGTGTCGAGGTGATCTGGAACCACATCACCCGTTATCGCGGTGGCAGTGTGTCGCGTCTGGTCACCCAGGCCACGCCGCAGCAGAACGGTTCCTATAGCCTGGTGTATTTCAACGACCAGTTCGTGTTCCGCGACAAGATGAAGGACTACGACCCGAACAACCCGGGCAACGTGCTGTTCTACTTCAAGCAGGAAGTGACTGCGCCGGCGCGTCTGGCCGGGACCGTGCTGCTGGTGCACGAGACCCTCGATCAGGTCAAGGAACCGCGCAAGGCCTGGATCTACAATGCCGGCCAGCGCCGTGTGCGCCAGGCGCCGCAGGTTTCCTACGACGGCCCGGGTACCGCCGCAGACGGCCTGCGCACCTCCGACAACCTGGACATGTACAACGGCGCGCCGGACCGCTACGACTGGAAGCTCGAAGGCAAGAAGGAGATGTATATCGCCTCCAACGCCTACAAGCTCGACGATCCGAAGCTCAAGTACGCCGACATCATCAAGGCCGGCCACATCAACCAGGACCTGGCCCGCTACGAGCTGCGCCGAGTGTGGCATGTGGTCGCGACCCTGAAGCCAGGCCAGCGCCACATCTACGCCAAGCGTGACTTCTACATCGACGAAGATACCTGGCAGGCTGCGGTGATCGACCAGTACGACGGGCGCAACCAGCTGTGGCGCGTGTCCGAGGCGCATGCCCAGCCGTACTACAACAACCAGGTGCCTTGGTACACCCTCGAAGCGATCTATGACCTGCAGTCGGGCCGTTACCTGGCACTGGGCATGAAGAACGAGGAGAAAAAATCCTACGACTTCAGCTTCAGCGCCAACAAGGCTGACTTCCAGCCTGCGGCCCTGCGTCAGAGTGGCGTGCGTTAAGCGTTCAAAAACCAACTCCGTGTCATCTCCCAGAACGCCCCGGCTTGCCGGGGCGTTTCTGTTTCGGTCGGTTCATCAGGCTGACCTCGGTCAACCCCGCTAAGCTTGAATCTTCCAGAATCAGCCTTATCTATTGGTCATCTCAGGCAGGTTCTTCATTACAGGTGCTGTCCATCGCTCCGCCTGCCCTTTAAAGGAAGGTATCCCCATGCGAATAGACCGACTGACAAGCAAGCTGCAACTGGCATTATCCGATTCCCAATCCCTGGCCGTTGGCATGGACCATCCGGCCATCGAGCCAGTGCATCTGCTGCAGGCACTGATCGAGCAGCAGGGCGGTTCGATCAAGCCCCTGCTGATGCAGGTAGGCTTCGACATCAGCAGCCTGCGCAAGGCGCTGACCAAAGAGCTCGACCAGCTGCCGAAAATCCAGAACCCCACGGGCGATGTGAACATGTCCCAGGATCTGGCGCGCCTGCTCAACCAGGCTGACCGCCTGGCCCAGCAGAAGGGCGACCAGTTCATTTCCAGCGAGCTGGTGCTGCTCGCCGCCATGGACGAGAACAGCAAGGTTGGCAAGCTGCTGCTTGGCCAGGGCGTGAGCAAGAAGGCTCTGGAAAACGCCATCAACAACCTGCGCGGCGGCGAGGCGGTCAATGATGCCAACGCCGAGGAATCGCGCCAGGCGCTGGACAAGTACACCGTCGACCTGACCAAGCGTGCCGAAGAAGGCAAGCTCGACCCGGTGATCGGCCGTGACGACGAAATTCGCCGCACCGTGCAGGTACTGCAGCGCCGCACCAAGAACAACCCCGTGCTGATCGGCGAGCCCGGCGTCGGCAAGACCGCCATCGCCGAAGGCCTGGCCCAGCGCATCATCAATGGTGAAGTGCCCGATGGCCTCAAGGGCAAGCGCCTGCTCGCCCTGGACATGGGTGCGCTGATCGCTGGCGCCAAGTATCGCGGCGAGTTCGAAGAGCGCCTCAAAGGCCTGCTCAACGAGCTGTCCAAGCAGGAAGGCCAGATCATCCTGTTCATCGACGAGCTGCACACCATGGTCGGCGCCGGCAAGGGCGAGGGCGCGATGGACGCCGGCAACATGCTCAAGCCGGCCCTGGCCCGTGGCGAGCTGCACTGCGTTGGCGCCACCACGCTCAACGAGTACCGCCAGTTCATCGAGAAGGACGCAGCGCTCGAGCGGCGTTTCCAGAAGGTGCTGGTCGAGGAGCCGAGCGAGGAAGACACCATTGCCATCCTTCGCGGCCTGAAAGAGCGTTATGAAGTGCACCACAAGGTGGCCATCACCGACGGTGCGATCATCGCTGCGGCCAAGCTCAGCCACCGCTACATCACCGACCGCCAGTTGCCGGACAAGGCCATCGACCTGATCGACGAGGCCGCCAGCCGCATCCGCATGGAAATCGACTCCAAGCCAGAGGTGCTCGACCGTCTTGACCGTCGCCTGATCCAACTGAAGGTGGAGTCCCAGGCTCTGAAGAAGGAAGAGGACGAAGCGGCGAAGAAGCGCCTGGAAAAACTCACCGAGGAAATCGAGCGCCTTGAGCGCGAATATTCCGATCTCGAGGAAATCTGGGCATCGGAAAAGGCCGAGGTACAGGGCTCGGCGCAGATCCAGCAAAAGATCGAACAGGCTCGCCAGGAACTCGAGGCCGCCCGCCGCAAAGGCGACCTGAGTCGCATGGCCGAGTTGCAGTACGGGGTGATCCCCGACCTGGAGCGCAGCCTGCAGATGGTCGATCAGCACGGCAAGACCGAGAACCAGTTGCTGCGCAACAAGGTCACCGAGGAAGAGATCGCCGAGGTCGTCTCCAAGTGGACCGGCATCCCGGTGTCGAAGATGCTCGAAGGCGAGCGCGAGAAGCTGCTGAAGATGGAAGGCCTGCTGCACGAGCGGGTGATCGGTCAGGACGAGGCGGTCACTGCCGTGGCCAACGCCGTGCGCCGGTCGCGTGCCGGGTTGTCCGACCCGAATCGCCCGAGCGGCTCGTTCCTGTTCCTCGGCCCGACCGGCGTGGGCAAGACCGAGCTGTGCAAGGCGCTCGCCGAATTCCTCTTCGACACCGAGGAGGCCATGGTGCGCATCGACATGTCCGAGTTCATGGAGAAGCACTCCGTCGCTCGCCTGATCGGTGCACCGCCAGGCTATGTGGGTTATGAGGAGGGCGGCTACCTGACCGAGGCGGTGCGTCGCAAGCCCTACTCGGTGGTATTGCTCGACGAGGTGGAGAAGGCGCACCCGGATGTGTTCAACGTGCTCCTGCAGGTACTGGAGGATGGCCGCCTGACCGACAGCCACGGGCGTACCGTTGATTTCCGCAACACGGTCATCGTCATGACCTCCAACCTGGGTTCGGCGCAGATTCAGGAACTGGTCGGCGACCGTGAGGCGCAACGTGCGGCGGTGATGGATGCGGTGGGTTCGCACTTCCGTCCGGAGTTCATCAACCGGATCGACGAAGTGGTGGTGTTCGAGCCGCTGGGCCGCGAGCAGATCGCCGGTATCACCGAGATCCAGCTGGGCCGCTTGCGTGGTCGTCTGGCCGAGCGCGAGCTGTCGCTGAGCCTGAGCCCGGAAGCCCTCGACAAGCTGATTGCCGTTGGCTACGACCCGGTGTATGGCGCACGGCCGCTCAAGCGTGCGATCCAGCGCTGGATCGAGAACCCGCTGGCGCAACTTATCCTCGGTGGCCAGTTCGTGCCGGGTGCGGCGATCACGGCGAAGGTGGAAGGCGACGAGATCGTCTTTGCCTGAGGGGGTTGCCATCGCGGGCTTGCCCCGCGATGGCACCTGCCCAGATCCCGCAAACCCCTGATTTTTCGGCGTTGGATCTAACTCGCTGAAAATTTTGAAAAAAATGCTTGCACAAAAAAACGAGTGCCCCTAATATTCGCCCCGCTGTCAGGCACTACGCAGATCACCGGCGGTAAAGATGATCTGAAAACAACTTACAAATCAGTAAGTTGGGTAAAAAAAAGTGGTTGACAAGCAAAACGAAGAATGTAGAATAGCCGACCTCAGCAGCGACAACGCTAAAGAGATTGAAGCTAACACAAGCTTCGAAGCTGTAAGAGTTGTACGAAGTTCAGTTCCGCGATAGCTCAGTCGGTAGAGCAAATGACTGTTAATCATTGGGTCCCTGGTTCGAGTCCAGGTCGCGGAGCCAATTTCGGGGTGTAGCGCAGTCCGGTAGCGCGCCTGCTTTGGGAGCAGGATGTCAGGAGTTCGAATCCCCTCACCCCGACCATTTCCGGGTCGTTAGCTCAGTTGGTAGAGCAGTTGGCTTTTAACCAATTGGTCGTAGGTTCGAATCCTACACGACCCACCATGTAAAAAGGGCATCTCGAATGAGATGCCCTTTTTCTTTTGTCTCGAGAAAATCATTTCGTAACTCGCGGCTGTTTTCCTGGGTAGCAACTGTCCTGTGCAAAAGCTGAAGGCCAGCCACAATCTCTGTGGCAGCGCCGACTTGGCGCGCGAGGGGCTGCTGGATATCCTCCCAGCGATTATCATTCGACCAGCCTGCTGCCGCGTTCATTCTCGGCACCATCGAGCACAGCGGCATCGGTTTGCCCCGTGCCGTGCAAAGGGTCAGTGCTGCGAGGGTTGCATGACCGTGGCGATATCCACGTCGGTGCGGCAGGTATGGCGAGAAGCGAAGAGGGTGTACTGATGGCAGGCAGGTTGATTTACCTGATCGGGCCGTCCGGATCCGGCAAGGACAGCCTGCTGGACGCCGCCCGCGAACAACTGACAGCGCGTGGCTGTCGCATTGCCCGGCGGGTCATCACCCGGTCTGCCGAAGCGATGGGCGAAGCCGCCCTGGCGGTGAGCGCCGCACAGTTCGAGCAGATGCGCGGGGACGGCGCCTTTGCCCTGCACTGGCAGGCCAATGGCCTGCATTACGGCATTCCACGGGTCATCGACCAGTGGCTGGGGGAAGGGCACGACGTGCTGGTGAACGGCTCGCGTGGCTACCTGAACACGGCGCGGCAGCGTTATCCGAATTTGCAGGTGGTACTGCTCAGTGTCGAACAGGACATCCTGCGCCAGCGCCTGCTGGCGCGGGGACGTGAGTCGCAGGAGGAAGTGGAGGCGCGCCTGGCGCGTAATGCCCGCTTTGCCAGCGAAGCGCGCGAGGCCGACCCCGGCTTGCTGGTGCTCGACAACTCCGGGCCACTGGCCGACACCGTCTCGCGTCTGCTCGCGCACCTTGAGCGGCCATGCAACTGACCCTGCCTGGCCTCTGCCCTGCCGATCACGCCAGAGCTTGCGGCACCTGCGCGGCGACGTGCTCGCAAAAAGGGCCGCAAAGCGGCCCTCGTGATCTCAGCTGATCAGTGCAGCTTCAGGCGCGGCTCGGTGCCGCGGCCGATCTTGCTGCCGATCATCAACATCGCCGTGCGGAACACCCCATACAGCGCCATCTGGTGCATGCGGTACAGCGACACATAGAACATCCGCGCCAGCCAACCCTCCAGCATCACGCTGCCGGTCAGGTTGCCCATCAGGTTGCCCACCGCCGAGAAGCGCGACAGCGACACCAGCGAGCCGTAGTCCTTGTACGCGTAGGTTGGCAACGGCTTGTTCTCCAGCCGCGCCTTCAGGCTTTTGGCCAGCATCGAAGCCTGCTGGTGCGCCGCCTGCGCCCGTGGCGGCACATTGCGGTCGCTGCCTGGTTGAGGGCAGGCGGCGCAGTCGCCGAAGGCGAAGATGTCGTCATCCCGCGTGGTCTGCAGCGTAGGACGTACCACCAACTGGTTGATCCGGTTGGTCTCCAGGCCGTCGATATCCTTGAGGAAGCCTGGCGCACGAATACCTGCCGCCCACACCTTCAGGCTCGCCTGGATCACTTCGCCAGTCGCGGTTTTCAGGCCTTCCTCGGTCACTTCGCTGACCGCAGCGTTGGTCATCACCGTCACCCCGAGTTTCTCCAGGGTCTTGTGCACCGGCACGCTGATGCGCTCCGGCAGCGCTGGCAGCACGCGCGGGCCAGCCTCGATCAGGGTGATGTGCATGTCCTTGGGCTGGATGCGGTCCAGGCCGTAGGCCGCCAGCTCGTGGGCTGCGTTGTGCAGCTCCGCCGCCAGTTCCACACCGGTCGCACCGGCGCCGACGATGGCCACGCTGATCTGCTCGCTGGCCTGATCGCCCGCGTGGGCGCGCAGGTAGTGGTTGAGCAGTTGCTGGTGGAAGCGCTCGGCCTGCTTGCGGCTGTCGAGGAACAGGCAGTGCTGCGCCGCGCCCAGGGTGCCGAAGTCGTTGGTGTTGCTGCCTACGGCGATCACCAGCGTGTCGTAGCCCAGGGTGCGCGCCGGCAGCAGCTCGCGGCCTTCTTCGTCGAGGGTCGCGGCCAGCTGGATCTGCTTGCCTTCACGGTCCAGGCCGCTCATGCGCCCCAGCTGGAAGTTGAAGTGGTTCCACTTGGCCTGGGCCACGTAGTTCAGCTCGTCTTCCGAGGAGTTCAGCGAACCGGCAGCCACTTCGTGCAGCAGCGGTTTCCAGATGTGCGTCAGGTTGGCGTCGACCAGAGTGATCTCGGCGCGCTTGCGCTTGCCGAGGCTCTTACCCAGGCGGGTCGCCAGTTCCACGCCGCCGGCGCCGCCGCCGACAATCACGATGCGATGAGTCATGGGGATATCTCACAAGTTTTACGGAATTCCTGGACACAAGGTCCGGCCGCTGCGTGCGAGAGAGGAGGGCGAGCGCGAGGCAGCTCATAGCACCAGTCCACTCAGCAAGCGGCTCAACAGGCCCAGACCAATGGTCACGATCACCACCAGGGCAAGGAGCAGCCAGGGCCTGAAAGGCTTGCGCTCGACTTGATGCTGGGGGGCTCGCAGATACTCATCGACGCGACGCTGATCTTCCGGATTCAGGCGGCTGGTCATGGTGGGCCTCGTGGGTAGACGCTTGGGATGACGAGAACGCTACAACCTTTCCTGCAGCGTTATCGCAAGCACGTGAAACAAATGATAATACCTTTCATCTCCGCCGCCGAGTGTACGCCATCGCAAAGACACCCGGCACGCGATCAAAGACTGATACCGACATCGAACAGAATGCTGCGCCCCAGGTTGCCACGCAGGAAATCCGGCGCGTCCGGGTGGGCGAACAGCACCCGGGCGAAGGTCGGCCCCACCAGCGACAACGAGCGCCAGCCCTGGCGCAGGTATTCGGTGGGCGGTGGGAAATGGCTGTTGAGGTCGAGCACCTCGCGCTTGAGGCTGGCGAAGGCGATGATGTCCAGCTCGCCCAAGTCCAGCCCGCGCTCGCGGTAGTTGTGCGCCTTCTTGCGCAGGGTCGGGGCCAGGCGCGCGAGCAGCTCCTGCGCGCTGATTCGCCGGGGGCGCGCCTCGCGGCGCACCAGTTGGGCCAGGGAGAAGGCACTGCGCCGACGCTGCAGCTCCTCGCGCCATTCGTCGTTGAGCCGACGCCCTTCGTCGAGTACGAAGAACACCTCGAACGCCGCATCGCGAAACAGCACGTCGGGCGGCTCCTGCCCGGCCGGGGTGAAGTCCTCGCTGCGGTAGGGAATGTTCAACCCTTGCAGCAGGCGCTGGCAGACCCAACGCTCACGCTCCCATTTGCGGGCATTGGACAGGAACGCGTTGGCTTGTTCGGCCTGGATGGTAAGCAGGCGCAGGTAGTCTGAGTCATCCATGGGAACAAGCTTAGCCTGCAATTGTGAAGGATAAGGGCTTGTTTGTTCGTGGGAATCGTCATCAGGGAATGGGTGTAGACTCGAAAGCATCCGACATGCACGTGAGGTCGCGGTGATCAGCGCACAGGTCCTGTCCTCCACCAGCCTCACACTTGGCTGGCTGGCCTACGTTCCCCTGTTGATCTGGGCGGCCAGCCGCACCCGCTGGGTCGAGCTGTTCAGCGACCCGCGCCGCCAGCACCTGCTGTTCGGCACCGTGTTCGGCCTGTTCGCGCTGTGGCTGGTGCGGCGCGATTTCGACACCGGCGTGTCCTACCACTTCATCGGCATGACCGCCGTGACCCTCCTGCTGGATTGGCCGCTGGCCATACTCGGCGGCTTTCTCGCCCAGCTCGGCCTGCTCGCCCTCGGCCGCCAGGACCTGGCAGCGCTGGGCGTGAACGGCCTGTTGATCATCGGCTTGCCGGTGCTGGTCACCGAGGTGTGCGCGATCCTGGTCGAACGCGCCCAGCCGCGTAACCTGTTCGTCTATATCTTCTGTTCGGGATTCTTCGCTGCCGCCCTGGCGACCTTGTTGTGCCTGATGGCCGCGCTGGGTGTGCTATGGCTGGACGGGCTGTTCGCCATGCCCGAGTGGCTCAGCGAT
>NZ_JAYFUI010000131.1:0-29108 GCF_034961125.1 Pseudomonas machongensis
TCGAAGGCCAACTCCAGCAGGACGTCGAGGCGCGCATGCAAGCCCGCCGGGTCGCCGGGATACAGGTAGCCCAGGCGCGCGCAGTTGAGCGTCACCACACCCAGCGAGCCGGTCTGCTCGGCCGAGCCGAACAGGCCGTTGCCGCGCTTGAGCAGTTCACGCACGTCCAGTTGCAGGCGGCAGCACATCGACCGCACCTGGTTGGGCTGCATGTCGGAATTGAGGAAATTCTGGAAGTACGGCAACCCGTAGCGGGCAGTCATTTCGAACAGCCGCCCGGCGTTGTCGCTGTCCCAGGGGAAGTCGTGGGTGATGTTGTAGGTCGGGATCGGGAAGGTGAATACCCGGCCCTTGGCGTCGCCGGCCATCATCACCTCGATGTAGGCACGGTTGAGCAGGTCCATTTCGGCCTGCAGGTCGCCGTAGGCGAAGGGCATTTCCTCGCCTGCGATGACAGGTACCTGCTCGCGCAGGTCTTCAGGGCAGACCCAGTCGAAGGTGAGGTTGGTGAAGGGTGTCTGGCTGCCCCAGCGCGAGGGCACGTTGAGGTTGTAGATGAACTCCTGCAGGGCCTGGCGCACCTGTGGATAATCCAGCCGGTCGTTGCGTACGAAGGGCGCGAGGTAGGTGTCGAACGAACTGAAGGCCTGGGCGCCGGCCCATTCGTTCTGCAGGGTGCCGAGGAAGTTGACCATCTGCCCGAGAGCGCTGGTCAGGTGCTTGGGCGGCCCGGCTTCGACCCGCCCGGGGACGCCATTGAAGCCCTCGTGCAACAGGCTGCGCAGTGACCAGCCTGCACAGTAGCCGGCGAGCATGTCGAGGTCGTGCAGGTGCAGGTCGCCTTCGCGGTGCGCGTCGCCAATTTCAGCGCGGTAGATCTCATCGAGCCAATAGTTGGCGGTGACCTTGCCCGACACATTGAGCACCAGGCCGCCCAGTGAATAGCCCTGGTTGGCGTTGGCCTGCACGCGCCAGTCCTGGCGTGACAGGTACTCGTTCATGGCCTGTGCAACTTCGATCGATCGCCGCCCGCGCGGCGCCTCTTGCTCCCTGTACATCTGGCCTCCGAAACACATCATCTAGTAGTTAAAAAACTTTAAAACACTATATGTTGTGCTGCGGATACGAAAATGACCTATATCAAGGGTTTCAGCCGCCAGTCGCATTCATGAAGCGCAGCACCTGTACATCGTCGCGGTCGAAGCCGTGCCGTTCCGGCTTGCGCAGCAGGGCCTGGCGTATCGCATCGAGCACTGGGCCATCTTGGCCTGGGTAGCGGCGCAGCAGGCCGCGCATGTCCAGAGCGTGTTCGTGGCCAAGGCATAACAGCAACCGCCCTTCCGCCGTCATGCGCACGCGGTTGCAGGTGTCACAGAAGTGCTGGCTGATCGGTGAGATGAAGCCGATTCGCGTGTCCGGATGCCCGCTGATGCGCACGTAACGGGCCGGGCCACCACTCTGCTCGGCGCTGTCGATGAGGCTGTAGCGTTCGGCAATGCGCTCGCGCACCCAGGCGCTGGAGCAATAGGTCTGGTCACGTGCGCGGCCGACATCGCCCAGCGGCATCTCTTCGATGAAGCTGATGTCCAGGCCATGGGCGATGGCAAAGTCGACCAGGGCCGGCACTTCATCGGCGTTGCGCCCGTGCAGGGCCACGGTGTTGAGCTTGATGGCAGCGAATCCCGCCTTGCGCGCGGCGTCGATACCACGCAGCACCCGGCCGAGTTCACCGGTGCGGGTGATGCTGCGAAAGCGCTTGGGGTCGAGGGTGTCGAGGCTGATGTTGAGGCGCTTCACGCCTGCATCAGCCAGGGGTCGAGCGAGCTTGAGCAGTTGTGACCCGTTGGTGGTCATCACCAGCTCGCGCAGGCCGGGCATGGCGGCGATCCGTTCGCACAAGCCGACAATGCCGGGGCGTACCAACGGCTCGCCACCGGTGAGGCGGACCTTGCGCACGCCCTGGCTGACGAACAGGCGGGCGCTGCGCTCGATTTCCTCCAAGGTCAGCACTTGCTGGCGAGGGAGAAACTGCATGGCTTCGGCCATGCAGTAGATGCAGCGGAAGTCGCAGCGGTCGGTGACCGAGATGCGCAGGTAGTCGATCTTGCGGCCGCAGCCGTCGAGCAGTTGGGTGGTCATGTGCGTATTCCTTTCGGGGCTCTTCGCGGGTAAATCGGGCCCCGATTCACCCGCGAAGAGGCCCTTGATGGGTTTACTGAACCAACGGGCTTGAGGCGCCATCGAGCAGAATCCCGCGGATGTCGGCCTGCCCTATGAGGTTTTTCAGGTACTGCCCCACCGCCACCTGCCACACCCGCTGGTCCAGCTCGGAGCGAATCGCCTCGTGCACCACCTCGAACGGCAACGCTCGCCCTTCGATGCGCTGGTCAACCCACACCAGGTGCAGGCCATACCGGCTTTCCAGCGGCTGAAGCGCCAGCCCCAACGGCAAGCGCAACAGTTGTCGCTCGAACTCAGGCACGGTCTGCCCCTGGCTGATCTGGCCCAGCGCCCCGCCCTGGGCCTTCGACGGGCAGGCGGAATGGGCGAGCGCGAGCTCGGCAAACCGCGAGCCGTCTTCTACCAGACGGGCGATCAGCAACAACGCCTGCTCCCTGGCCTGGCTCCGGCCTTCGACATCGTCCGGCGCGCACGCCAGCAGAATGTGCCGCACCGCCAGCAGCGGCGCGCTGGCATAACGCTCACGGTTACTGTCGAAATAGTGTCGGCAGATATCTTCATCAGCACCCGGCAGTGGCAGCTCCTGCTCGATCAGCAAGCGCGTCAGCGCCTCCTCTTCGCTCTCGCTGTCGGTGCATTCGGCCACAAGGCCCAGCTCGACGATGCGCTGCATCAGCAGCTCACGCACCACCAGCGCCTGGCTGGCGAGAAATATCGCCTCTTCACGTGCCTGCGCCGGGTGGTACTGCAGCTCCCGGGCAATCGCGTCGCCCTCGATGGCCACACCGTTGACGGTGATCCGTGGCCACTGCTGCTCACTGGTGGCAATCAGTGCGGAAGTCTCCATGGTCATACCTCCTCGTCAGCCTTTCTGCCGCACGATCTGATAGCGCCGGCCCAGGTACCACACCGGGGCGCTGACGAAGTGCACCAGGCGGGTGAAGGGGAACAGCACGAACAGGGTCAGGCCCAGCGCCACGTGCAGCTTGTAGACCAGCCCCACCGGTGCGATCGCTTCGGCCGCCAGCTGCGGTTGCAGGGTCACGGTGTACTGCGCCCAGTCGGCCAGCATCACCATCACCGAACCGTCCAGGTGCTGGGTGGAAGCGACGATGGTCATCAGGCCGAGCGACAGCTGCGCCAGCAGCACCACCAGGATCATCATGTCGGAGAAGCTGGAGCTGGCCCGCACCCGAGGGTTGAACACCCGACGGTAGAGCAGCATGATCAGGCCGAAGAAGCACAGCATGCCGAAGAAACCACCCGAGACCATGGCTAGCATCTGCTTCTCGGCAGTGCCGATGAAGCGGTGATAAATCGCCTCCGGGGTCAGCAAGCCGACGAAGTGGCCCGCGAGGATGAACAGCACCCCCACATGGAACAGGTTGCTGGCCACCCGCATGTAGCGCTGGTCGGCCGGGGTGCGGTTGAAGATCTGGCTGGAGCCGGCTTTCCAGCTGTACTGCGACAGGTCGAACCGCGCCCAACTGCCGATCAGGCAGACGGCCAGAGCAACGTACGGGTAGACCCCGAACACCAGCAGGTTGACGTTAGACATTGCGCACCTCCGGAGCCGGGGTGTGCGGCTCACCTTGGTTGAAATCGACCCAGTGCAGCGGCACCGGCACTTCTTCGCGCGCCTTGCCCGGCGCCCGTGGCTGGCTCGGGCAGCGCTCTTGCTGCTCGGCCTTGAGGAAGTCCACGGCCTCCTCCTCCCAGGCCTTGTCCATGGCCTCCAGCGAGTCGTCGCGCGTCTCTTCCATGACGCGCTCGCGAGCGGCCTCCATTACCGTCTGGGGGTTGACCCCGGCAATTTGCAGCAGCGCACGCAGGCACGCGGCATAGCGGCTGTCGCGCTCCTCCAGGCGTGCTGCCAGCAAACCCAGCAGGTGCGCCACATCAGCCAGACCCTCGCGGGCAGTCAGATCGTCGCAGGTGGACAGGTACTCCAGGTACAGCGGGATGTAGTCGGGCAGTTCTCGCACGCCGATGGCAAAACCGGCGTCCTCGTACTGGGCCATCAGGTCGACCATGGCCTGGCCGCGATCACGCGATTCGCCATGCACGTGCTCGAACAGCAGCAGCGACACAGCGCGGCCACGCTCGAACAGGCCGTCGTAACGGGCCTGCACCTCCATGGTGTCGTCGCCGGTCAGTTCGTCGAGCAGGCACCGCAGGGCCGCGCGCTGCGCCGGGCTGATCTCGCGGGCGGCGTCGATCGCCACCGTCAGTTCTTCGTAGCCCTGGACCAACGCCTCATCGGGGTAGTCGAGCAACAGGGCAATCACCTTGAGAATGCGCATGTTCATTTCTCCCAGAGTTGGACGGTCTTGAGCACGTCGCGACGGTTGGCCTTTTTCGCCCCGAACAGGTTGGTGTCGGAGCTGCCACCGCAGCCGCTGCCGAAGCTGAAACCACAGCCGGAGCGCTCGGCGAAGGCATCGCTCATGGCCTCTTCGCGGTGCGCCGAAGGCACTACGTAGCGGTCCTCGTAGTTGGCGATGGCCAGGTAGCGGTACATGTCCTCGCACTGGGCCTGGGTCAGCCCGACCGACTCCAGCACCTGCAAGTCGCGCACGCCGTCCACCTGTTCGGCGCGCTTGTAGGCGCGCATCGCCAGCAGGCGCTTGAGGGCCAGGCGTACCGGCTCTTCATCGCCCGCCGTCAGCATGTTGGCCAGGTAGCGGACGGGGATGCGCAGGCTGTCGACGTCGGGCAGCACGCCATCCATGCTCACGCTGCCGGCTGCGGCGGCGTTCTGGATCGGCGACAGCGGCGGCACGTACCAGACCATCGGCAAGGTGCGGTACTCAGGATGCAAGGGCAGCGCCAGCTGCCAGTCCACGGCCATCTTGTACACCGGGGATTGCTGCGCGGCGTCGATGACCGACCGCGGCACGCCGTCTTTCAGGGCCTGCTCGATGACCTTGGGGTCGTTGGGGTCGAGGAAGATTTCCAACTGCTTGCGGTACAGGTCCTGTTCACCTGGCGTGCTGGCCACTTCGTGAATGCGGTCGGCGTCATACAGCAGCACGCCCAGGTAACGAATGCGCCCGACGCAGGTTTCCGAGCACACGGTCGGCATGCCGGCCTCGATGCGCGGGTAGCAGAAGATGCACTTCTCGGACTTGCCGCTCTTCCAGTTGAAGTAGATCTTCTTGTACGGGCAGCCGCTGATGCACATGCGCCAGCCGCGGCATTTCTCCTGGTCGATGAGGACGATGCCGTCCTCCTCGCGCTTGTAGATCGCGCCGCTCGGGCACGAGGCCGCACACGCCGGGTTCAGGCAGTGCTCGCACAGGCGCGGCAGGTACATCATGAAGGTGTTTTCGTACTCACCGTAGATGTCGGCCTGGACCTGGTCGAAGTTCTTGTCCTTGCGCCGCTTGGCGAACTCGGTGCCGAGGATTTCTTCCCAGTTCGGGCCCCACTCGATCTTCTCCATACGCTGGCCGGAGATCAGCGAGCGTGGCCGCGCCACCGGCTGGTGCTTGGCCTGGGGCGCGGTGTGGAGGTGCTGGTAATCGAAATCGAACGGCTCGTAGTAGTCGTCGATGGCCGGCAGGTCGGGGTTGGCGAAGATGTTCGCCAGTACCCGGAACTTGCCACCGATGCGCGGGTTGATCGAGCCGTCGCGGTTGCGCACCCAGCCGCCTTTCCATTTGTCCTGGTTTTCCCACTCCTTGGGGTAGCCGATGCCGGGCTTGCTCTCGACGTTGTTGAACCAGGCGTATTCCATACCTTCGCGGCTGGTCCAGACGTTCTTGCAGGTGATCGAGCAGGTGTGGCACCCGATGCACTTGTCCAGGTTCAGGACCATGCCGACTTGCGAACGAATCTTCATGGTTATCTCCTCAAATGTCCTTGGGCAGTGGCTGTGGCAGGGCGTCGCCGCCCAGGCCACCGACGTCGGTGCCGTCGAGCCAGTCGACCTTGCTCATCTTGCGCACCACCACGAATTCGTCGCGGTTGCAGCCGACCGTGCCGTAGTAGTTGAAGCCGTACGACTGCTGGGCGTAGCCGCCGATCATGTGGGTTGGCTTGAGCACCACGCGGGTCACCGAGTTGTGGTGGCCGCCACGGGTCTTGGTGCTCTCGGCACCGGGCACGTTCACGATGCGTTCCTGAGCGTGGTACATCATCACCATGCCCTCCTTGACCCGCTGGCTGACCACCGCACGGGCGGTGAGCGCGCCGTTGGCGTTGAAGCATTCGATCCAGTCGTTGTCCTCGATGCCGACCTTTTTCGCGTCGATCTCGGACATCCACACGATCGGCCCGCCACGGCTCAGGGTGAGCATGATCAGGTTGTCGGTGTAGGTGCTGTGGATACCCCACTTCTGGTGCGGTGTGATCCAGTTCAGGGCGATCTCCGGGTTGCCGTTGGGCTTCTTGCCTTTGACGTAGTCCACGGTGCGGGTGTTGATCGGCGGGCGATAGCTTTGCAGCTGTTCACCAAAGGCCTGCATCCACGGGTGGTCCTGGTAGAACTGCTGGCGGCCGGTGATGGTGCGCCACGGGATCAGCTCGTGGACGTTGGTGTAGCCGGCGTTGTAGCTCACGTGCTCGTCTTCCAGGCCCGACCAGGTCGGGCTGGAGATGATCTTGCGCGGCTGTGCCTGGATATCGCGGAAGCGGATCGCCTCATGCTCCTTGGGCAGCGCCAGGTGGCTGTGGTCGCGGCCAGTGAACTCCGACAGCGCGGCCCAGGCCTTGACCGCCACATGGCCGTTGGTTTCCGGTGCCAGGCTGAGGATCACCTCGGCGGCATCGATGGCCGATTCGATCTGCGGCCGGCCCTGGCTGACGCCTTCGTCGCGCACGGTGTGGTTGAGCTCACCCAGGAACTCCACCTCATGCTCGGTGTTCCAGTTGATGCCCTTGCCGCCGTTGCCGAGCTTGTCGAGCAGCGGGCCGAGCGAGGTGAACTTCTTGTAGGTGGCCGGGTAATCGCGCTCGACCACAGTCATGTTCGGGCAGTTCAGGCCAGGCACCGGGGCCACGCCCTCGGTCTTCCAGTCGCTGCCGCCAAATGGCTGGGCCAGCTCACCGGGGCTGTCGTGCAGCAGTGGCACGGTGACCAGATCCTGCTCGACGCCAAGCTGGCCTTCGCTCATGGCCGAGAATGCCTTGGCGATGCCCTTGTAGATTTCCCAGTCCGAGCGCGCTTCCCAGGCCGGGTCGATGGCGGCCGACAGCGGGTGGATGAACGGGTGCATGTCCGAGGTGTTCATGTCGTCCTTCTCGTACCAGGTCGCGGTCGGCAGGACGATGTCGGAATACATGCAGGTCGACGACATGCGGAAGTCCAGGGTGGTGACCAGGTCGAGCTTGCCGATGGCACCCTCGTCCACCCATTCGGCCTCGTGGGGCTTGAAGCCGCCACGCTTGCCAAGGTCTTCGTTCATCACGCCGTTACGGGTACCGAGCAGGTACTTGAGCATGTACTCGTGGCCCTTGCCCGAGCTGCCCAGCAGGTTGGAGCGCCAGATGAACATGTTGCGCGGGAAGTTGGCCGGGTTGTCCGGCTGCTCGCAGGCAAAGCGCAGCGAGCCATCCTGCAGCGACTTGAGCACGTAGTCCTTGGCCGGCATGCCGGCAGCGGCGGCGTCACGGGTGACCTGCAGCGGGTTACGGTTGAGCTGCGGAGCGCTGGGCAGCCAGCCGGCGCGCTCGGCGCGGATGTTGTAGTCGAGCATGTGCTCGGGGAACTGCGACTTGTCAGCCAACGGCGACAGCACCTCGTGGATGCTCATCTTCTCGTGGCGCCACTGCGAGCTGTGGTTGTAGAAGAAGCTGGTGCCGTTCATCTGCCGTGGCGGGCGGCTCCAGTCCAGGCCGAAGGCCAGTGGCAGCCAGCCGCACTGCGGGCGCAGTTTTTCCTGACCGACGTAGTGGGCCCAGCCGCCGCCGGTCTGGCCGACGCAACCGCAGAGCATCAACATGTTGATCAGCCCGCGGTAGTTCATGTCCATGTGGTACCAGTGGTTCATCGCCGCACCGACGATGATCATGCTGCGGCCGTGGGTCTTGTCGGCGTTGTCGGCGAACTCGCGGGCCACCTGAATGGCCTTTTCGCGGGACACGCCGGTAATCAGCTCCTGCCAGGCCGGGGTGCCCGGCACGTTGGCGTCGTCGTAGCTGCTGGCGACGTTGTCGCCGCCCAGGCCGCGGTCGATGGCGAGGTTGCCGGCCATCAGGTCGAACACCGTGGCCACCTTGGCCTGACGGCCGTCGGCCAGGGTCAGACTGCGCACCGGGACGCGACGCAGCTGAATCTCATCGCCTGGGGCCGCGGTGAAGTGCTCGTGGTACTGGCCGCCAAAGTACGGGAAGGCCACGTCAACCGCTTCCCCGTCGTCCAGCAGGCTCAGGCGCAGGTCGACATCACGGCCTTCACCGCCTTCGCGGGCCTCGATGTTCCACTTGCCCTTCTCACCCCAGCGGTAGCCGATGGCGCCATGGGGCGAAACCAGGCCGGCGCTTATGTCATCGACGGCGATGGTCTTCCACTCGGGGTTGTTGGCCTGGCCGAGGTTGTCGGCAAGGTCCGAGGCGCGCAGGAAGCGGTCGGCGCAATAGCCTTCGGCGCGTTCCTCGAGCAACACCAGCATTGGCAGGTCGGTGTACTGCTTAGCGTAGCTACGGAAGTAGTCGCTCGGCGTGTCGAGGTGGAATTCCTTGAAGATCACGTGGGCAAAGGCCTGGGCCAGCGCGGCGTCGGTCCCTTGCTTGGGGTTGAGCCAGAGGTCGGTGAGCTTGGCCACCTCGGCGTAGTCCGGGGTGATGGCCACGGTCTTGGTGCCCTTGTAGCGCACCTCGGTGAAGAAATGCGCATCCGGGGTGCGGGTCTGCGGAACGTTGGAACCCCAGGCGATGATGTAGTTGGAGTTGTACCAATCGGCCGACTCTGGCACGTCGGTCTGCTCGCCCCACACCTGCGGCGAAGCCGGCGGCAGGTCGCAGTACCAGTCGTAGAACGACAGGCACACGCCACCGATCAGCGACAGGTAACGGGCACCGGCGGCGTAGCTGACCATCGACATGGCCGGGATCGGCGAGAAGCCCACCACCCGGTCCGGGCCATGGGCCTTGACGGTATGCACATTGGCAGCGGCGATGATCTCGTTGACTTCCTCCCAGTTGGAGCGCACGAAGCCGCCCATGCCGCGCTGGCTCTTGTACGACTCGGCCTTGGCCGGGTCGCTGACGATACTGGCCCAGGCCTCGACCGGCGCCAGCGTGCGGCGTGCTTCGCGCCACAGTTTGAGCAGCGGCTTGCGCACTTTGGGGTATTTCAGGCGGTTGGCGCTGTAGATGTACCAGCTGTAGCTGGCACCGCGTGGGCAGCCGCGTGGCTCGTGGTTGGGCAGGTCGTTGCGGGTGCGTGGGTAGTCGGTCTGCTGGGTTTCCCAGGTGATCAGGCCGTTCTTCACGTAGATCTTCCAGGAGCACGACCCGGTGCAGTTCACCCCGTGGGTGGAGCGCACGATCTTGTCGTACTGCCAGCGCGAACGGTAGACGTTTTCCCAGTCGCGGGATTCCTTGCGGGTTTCGCCGTGGCCGTTGGCAAACTCACCTTGCTTGCGCTTGAAGAAGCGCATCTGGTCGAGTAAATGGCTCATGTTCAAATCCTCTCAGGCTGGACGCGGCTGGCCGCGCCCGTAATCAGTTGTTCGGAACGGTCAGCAGGGCGTCTGGGCGCCTTTGCGCGCGTACCACCACCAGGTCACCAGGATGCAACTGAGGTAGTAGGCGATGAATGCGTAGAGGGCCGCTTCCGGGCCGCCGGTCAGGGCGATGGAGCTGCCGAAGCTCTTGGGGATGAAGAAGCCGCCGAACGCGCCCACCGCGGAGGTGAAGCCCAGCACCGCCGCCGCCTCTTTGCCGGCCTTGGCGTCGTCGTTGCGGTGCAACGTGCGGAAGATCACCGGGATCATGCGGAAGGTGGAGCCATTGCCGATGCCGGTGGTAACGAACAGCACCATGAACATGCAGAGGAAGCCGAAGAAGTGCCCGCTTTCACCGGCCTGCGGCAGAAACGCGACCACACCGAACACCGCCGCGATCATCAGCACGAAGTTCCACAACGTCACCCGCGCCCCACCGAGCTTGTCCGACACCCAACCGCCCAATGGCCGCGCCAGGGCGCCGACCAGGGGGCCGAGGAAGGCGAACTGCAAGGCGTTGACGTCAGGGAACGAGGTCTTGATCAACAGCGGGAAGGCAGCGGCGAAGCCGATGAACGAACCGAACGTGGCCAGGTACAACCAGCACATCAGCCAGTTGTGCTTGCGCGTGAAGATCACCGCCTGCTCGCTGAACGAGGCACTGGCGGACTTGAGGTCGTTCATGCCGAACCAGGCGGCCAGGGTCACCAGGGCAATCAGCGGCACCCACACAAGGCCAGCATTCTGCAGCCACATGACGCTGCCGTCGGCCAGCTCGCTCGGCTCGCCACCCGCGGCGCCGAACAGGCCGACACCGATCACCATCGGCACCACGAACTGCATGCCCGATACGCCCAGGTTGCCGAGGCCGGCGTTGAGCCCCAGCGCGGTACCTTGCTGGGCCTTGGGGAAGAAGAAACTGATGTTGGACATCGACGAGGCAAAATTGCCGCCGCCGAAACCGCACAGCAGGGCGATGATCACGAACACGCTGTAAGGCGTGCCGGTGTCCTGAAGCGCTATGCCCATCCACAGCGCCGGAATCAGCAGCGACGCGGTACTCAGGGCAGTCCAGCGACGGCCGCCGAAGACCGGCACGATGAACGAGTAGAACACCCGCAGAGTCGCACCGGACAGCCCCGGCAGCGCCGCCAGCCAGAACAGCTGGTCGGTGCTGAACGCAAAGCCTGCGGCGCCCATGCGCACGATCACCGTGCTCCAGATCATCCACAGGGCAAAAGCCAGGAACAGCGCGGCGATAGAGATCCACAGGTTGCGCTTGGCGACGGCCCGGCCGGTCGCATTCCAGAACAGCGGGTCTTCGGGGCGCCAGTCTTCGATCACCGGCCCGGGCCGTAGCTGGCCGCCCACGGCGGAGTTGTTGGATGCCGACATGGTCAGTCTCCTCGAGGTTTCAAGAATCGGATTGCTTGGCGCCCAGCAGCGGTGCCTTGCGCACCTCGCTGAAATACATCCAGATCAGCGAGACCCAGACGACGCCATACAGCAGCATGAAGTTGGAACTGCGCACGCCAGTCAGGTCGACCAGCACGCCGAACAGGATCGGCAGCACGAAGCCGCCCAGGCCACCGGCCAGGCCGACGATGCCGGACACCGCGCCCATCCGGTCGGGGAACTCGTCTGCGATGTACTTGAACACCGAAGCCTTGCCGAATGCACAGGCCACACCGACGATGAACATCAATACGGTGAACACCCAGACGTTGAGGCCGATGTGGAAGCTGCGCGTGCCATCGACGGTGTACACGGTGATGTCGGTCTGCGGGTAAGAGAGCAGGAACAAGCACACCCAGCTCACCCACATCACCCACCAGGTCACGCTGTGCGCGCCCCAACGGTCGGACATCCAGCCGCCGACCGCGCGCAGCACGCCACCGGGCAGCGAGAAGCAGGCAGCGAGCAACGCCGCGGACTGCAGGCTGAAGCCGTACTCGCCGACGTAGTACTGGGTCATCCACAGCGCCAGGGCGACGTAGCCACCAAAGACGATCGAGTAGTACTGGCAGTAGCGCCACACGCACGGGTCTTTCAGGGTAGCGAGCTGTTCACGCAGCGAAACGCTCGCTGCCACCCGGTGCGATTTGTAGTCGCAGGTGAAGAACCAGAACATCACGGCGGTGACGAACAGGATCGCCGAGAACAGCTTCGGCACCATCTGCCAGCTGGAAGCGGCGATGATGGCCGGGGCCAGGAACTTGGTCAGCGCGGCGCCAGCGTTGCCGGCACCGAAGATACCCATGGCCAGGCCTTGGTTGGCTTTGTCGAACCACTTGGCGACGTAGGCGATACCCACCGAGAACGAACCACCGGCCAGGCCGACGAACAGGCCCAGCAGCAGAAACTGCCAATATGCATGGGCATCGCCGATCAGGTAGATCGGCAACACGCACACCAGCATCAGCACGAAGAAAACGATGCGCCCGCCGTAGCGGTCGCCCAGCATGCCCAACGGCAGGCGGACCAGCGAACCGCTAAGTACCGGAGTGGAGGCCAGCAGGCCGAATTGGGTTTCGTTGAGGTCGAGCAGATCCTTGATAGGCACCCCAAGCACCGCGAACATCATCCACACCATGAAGCAGATGGTGAACGCAGTCGTGCTCATCCCGAGCACCAGCCCCTGTTTTACGTCGCGTTGCATGATGCACGCTCTCCAGGGCCACATTTCACGCGCAGGCTAGGAGCATGCTGGCTGGCAACGATTGACCTGCATCAAGGTACGCAAGGCGTCGGCTGGCCTACCATGAACACAGCTACCACCAAAGTGGTAGGGCGGATAAACAAGCATTAATCCTTGATAATCAATTAGTTATATAGATTTGTAGGATGCCGTTGGCAGCCGCTAAACATCCGGGGACTCTTTGGAGGTAGCGCCATGTTCGACCGGCTGAAATGCTCGTTGCCCGCCCGTGCAGGGCTGGCCGTGGTCCTGTTGGCTGCCCTGAGCCTGGCCAGCACACTCAGTGCAGTCCTGATTGCCCGGGTCAGCGAGAACGACGCCGCGGCGATCAATACCGCAGGGTCCCTGCGCATGGCCACCTATCGCCTCGACTGGCAGTTGGAGGCCGGCGCGCCCTCGGCAACCCTCGACCAGTTGCGCGAAGACATGCAGCAGCGCCTGCACAGCACGGCGCTGGCGCACATGCTCGATGAAGGCGAACAGGACCCGGCCTGCATGGCTTTCTCCCAGGTGCTCGAACAGTGGCAACAGCAGCTGCTACCGGCGCTGCAGGCCAATGACAAGGTAAGGTTCCAGCGCGAAGCCGAGGTGTTCATCGACCACCTGGAACACTTCGTCGCGCAACTGCAGCAGCAGAGCGAGCGGCGCCAGGGCTGGCAACAGAACATCCAGGGCGCGGCATTGCTGATCACGGTGGTGATCCTGCTGGTGGGCCTTTTCGAACTCAACAGCGGGGTCATCGCCCCCTTGCAGGAGCTGGTGCGCACCACCGAGCGCTTCCGCGCCGGCAAGCTCGACGCACGCATTCGCTACCGCTCCCGTGACGAGCTGGGGCAGATGGCTGACAGTTTCAATGCCATGGCCGATGCCATCGAACAATCGCATCAGACCCTGGCCACGCGGGTGGCCGAAAAAACCCTGGAGCTGGAGCAAAGCAACGCCGCCCTCGGCCTGCTGTGTCACGCCAGCCGCAGTCTCGCTACCCAACCGACCCATGCCGGGCATCTCGACGAGCTGATTCGCGGCTTCCAGGATCGCTTGCCCGGCCTGCGCCTATCCCTGTGCCTGCGCCACGAAACCGAAGCCGGTGAGGCTCGCCTGATCGCACTGCACGGTGATGATGACCGCCGTGATCACTGTGCTCCGGAAGACTGCGCTGGCTGCCAGCGCCAGCAGCTGGCCAACCGCTTCAGCTTGCAGGTCAGTTCTCAGGGCGCCGTTCTCGGCGACCTGCGCGCTCACTTTCTCGACGGCCATGCCGCACATGCCTGGGAGCGCGAACTGGTGCAGGCCCTGGCCGACCTGGTCGGCACCCGCCTGTCGCTGGAACGCCAGCGCCAACGGGATAACCGCCTGCTGCTGCTCGACGAACGCAACACCATCGCCCGAGAGCTGCACGACTCTCTGGCGCAAGCGCTGTCGTACATGAAACTGCAGGTGAGCCGTCTGCAAACCCTGATCAAACGCGGCGATAAACCTGAAACCCTGCTGACGGTAAGCGACGAACTGCGCGAAGGGCTGAATAATGCCTACCGCCAGTTGCGCGAGTTGTTGACCACCTTCCGCCTGCAGATCCAGGACGGCGGCCTGGAACAAGCGCTGGAAGACACTGCCCATGAGTTCGCCGAACGCGGCAACCTTCAGGTACGCCTGCAACAGCTCCCCCTGGCCTTCAACTTGGGTGCCAATGAACAGATCCACGTCCTGCAGATTGCCCGAGAAGCGTTGTCCAACTGCGCCCGCCATGCCCAGGCCAGCGAAGCCTGGGTGCAGTTGCGCCAGGATGGCGACATGATCGAACTGCTGATCGAGGATGACGGTGTGGGCTTGCGCGCCGGTCATGACGAGCGCCTGCACCACGGCCTGAACATCATGCAGGAGCGCGCCCGCAGCCTGGGTGGCCAGCTCAGCCTGGCGCCCCGCGAACCCCATGGCACTCAGGTGCGGCTGCGCTTTGCACCCGGCTTCCTGCGCCAACCCGATACCGAGGCCTACCCATGAACGATGCAACGCCCTACACCCTGCTGTTGGCTGACGACCATCCGATGATGCGCCGCGCGTTGCGTCAGCTCATCGAGCTGGAAAGCGACCTGGTGGTGGTCGCGGAAGCGAACAACGGCCTGGAGGCCTGCGCGCTGGTGGAGCGGTTGCAGCCCGACCTGGTGGTGCTCGACAACAACATGCCCGAACTCAACGGCGTGGAGGCGCTAAAGCGCCTGCGCGATCAAGGCTACACCGGGCGAATCCTGCTGTTCACGGTCTCGGACGCCGAACAGGACGTACGCGATGCCATGCGCTTCGGTGCCAACGGTTACTTGCTCAAGGACATGGAGCCGGAACTGCTGATCGACCGCCTACGCGAAGTGCTGGCCGGCGGCCTGGTGGTCAGCCCGTCACTGACCACAGTACTGGCCCAGGCCCTGCGGGCCTCCCATGGGGCCAGCTCGATGGACCTGACCGAGCGCGAGCGGCAGGTGCTGAAGATGATCGCCGGGGGCTTGAGCAACAAGATGATCGGCAGCAGGCTGGGTATCACCGAAGGCACCGTCAAGGTGCATGTGAAGAACCTGCTGCACAAGCTGGGGTTACGTTCGCGCGTGGAAGCCGCCGTGTGGGCCCTGGCAAATCTGCGCTAATTCTTTATCGCCTCTCCCATCCGGCGCATCACGCGCCATACGCTCGGTGGCATCTGCTCCGGGTCAAGCGCATCGAGCAGGTTCTTCACCCCCAACCCCAGCTCGGTATCACCCTCGATGACCAGCCGCCGTCGGAAGAACAAGGTATCCGGGTCTTCTTGCCGACTGGCCAGCAGCAGGAACTCACGCCAATTGCCTCGAATGGTCACATCCGCCGTGCTTCGCGCCACGACTTTGAGGCGCGCCCCCTGGCAGGTCACGCACCAGGACAATCCCAAGTCGCTGACGTGCAGACGCAACCAGTGGCCACGCAGCAGCTCGAACGCCCCCTCACGCAATGGCTCGGCGAACAAGCGCGCCGACAGTTGCTCGATTGCCAGCTTCTGCCACACAAAAGGCACATGCTGCCCCAATTTGAGCAGTCGCTCGCCGTAGACCTGCAAACGCCTCATTGCAGCGCCTCCCCAACCCGCAACATGCCGGGCTGACCGTGCCAGTATCCGTTGCAGCCTGAAGTCGCAATGGGCGGTTCGCCCCCCTTGCGCACAGCATCAAAGGCAGCGATGACCGCTTGCATCCCCTCGCCACGCGGGCTCAGGCGCAAGATGTCGACGCCCCGCTCTACTATCCCGGCATAGTCGCCGAGCAGGTTGCAGGCCTCGCCCGACATCGTCTGGATACCATTGAGCACGAACAGCGGCGTACCTTCCTGGCTCAACAGCGGCAGGCCATCGACATGTTTCTGGCAACACAGCTGACAATCGTCCTTGGGCCGGTTTTCCGCCCTGGCGGTAAAGCAACGCGCCGAATAGGCCAGTGGCAAGTGACCATAGACGAACAGCTCGACTTCGGGGCGGCTGACGCCCAATGCGTCGAGTTGGAGCAGACAGTCGGCGACCATTTGCCCGGAACACTCCACGGGCGGCACCCAACGCTGCAGGCCGCAGCTCATCAGCTCTTGCAGTGCGTGGGCGTTGTACAGGTTGAGTGCCGACCCACCGACAAAGGGCAGACCGCGCTCAGCCAGCAACTGCACCGCCCCCATGTCGTTGGCCTCGACCCGCAGCTCGCCGTTTTCGCAAAGGCGCTTGAGCGAGCCAAGCTCCGAGGCCGCCTCCAACAGCGCCAACCCAGACAGCACCAGTTCAGCCCCGGTGGCTACGCGTAACTCGCGGGCCAGCGCCAGCCAGTCAGCCAGTGACAGCGCACGGCGTTTGGAACAGACCGTTTCGCCCAGGTAGATCACCTCCAGCGGCTGCTGTGCCATGGCTTCGTAAAAGGCCAGCAAGCGTGCTCGGCTCCAGTAGTACAGGACCGGCCCAAGGCTCAGTTTCATAAGGACCTCACTGCCAGGAACGATGGTAGGCACCCAGGGTGGTCTGGCTGCCCTCGGATAGCCCCGCCAACACCTGACGCCAACGGGGTTGCAGAGTGAAACCGGCGCCATCGCGGGCATGCGCATCCAGCGCTTCGCGCCAGACCCCGGTGACCTGCTCGACATACGCCGGGCTGCGCTGCCGGCCTTCGATCTTCACCGCCGCGATACCCAGCGCGGCCAACTGCGGGATCAGCTCAAGGGTATTGAGGCTGGTGGGTTCCTCGAGAGCATGAAACCGCTGCCCCTCGACCAGGAAACGCCCCTTGCACAGGGTTGGGTAACCGGCCGGCTCATCTGCCGCGTAGCGGTCGATCAGCACACCGCCCAGGCGCGCGCTCAGGCCGTCCGCCCCTTCGCTCCAGCGTACGGCCTTAGCTGGCGAGCACACGCCGCAGAGGTTCGGTGATTCGCCGGTGACGTACGAAGACAGGTGGCAACGGCCCTCGGCCATGATGCACAGGCTGCCAAAGGCAAAGACCTCCAGCGGCACTTCGCTGCGTTCGGCCACCTGACGCACCTGGGCCAGAGACAGCACCCGCGGCAACACGGCGCGGCGGATGCCATAGCGCTGGTGATAGAACGAAAGGGCCGCCGGGTTGGTCGCGCTGCCCTGCACCGACAAGTGCAGGTTCAGACCCGGATGACGACGGCTGGCATACGCCAGCACGCCGGGGTCGGCAGCGATCAGCGCATCCACGCCGATGTCCGCAGCCTGGTCCACTGCCCGCTGCCAGCGCGTCCAGCCCTGGGGTTGCGCATAGGTATTGACGGCCACATAGAGTTGCCGGCGTTTTTCGTGGATCAGCGCCAGGCCGATTTCCAACTGCCGCTCATCGAGATTGAGGCCACTGAAATGGCGCGCGTTGGTGTCATCGCGAAAGCCGACGTAGATGGCATCCGCGCCTTGCTGCAGCGCGGCCTTGAGGGCGGGCAGGCTACCCGCCGGGCAAACCAGGTGCATGGTTGCGACCTCGTATGAAAGGCGGCTCAGGCCGCCAGGGTGTCGAAGCTGATGAAGTCCACCAGTTCACCGGCGCGCAGGACGCGATGGGCCTCTACCACCGCCAGGCCTTCGGCGCCGCACAGGCCACTGAGCATCGCCGAACCTTGCCAGGCATGGGGAACGACCCGCATGCCGCCGGGGGTGGAGGTGAGCCAGGCCCGCAGGTACTGGCGACGCAGGTTGGCCCGCGGCCAGTCGAAGCCGGCCATCACCGGCATCGCCCGCGGCAGCACCTCGCGACGGCCCTGGGCACGCAGCAGGAATGGCCTGGCCACGACCTGCAGGCAGAGCAGCGCCGCCACCGGATTACCGGGTAAGCCAAGCCAGGCCGTTTGGCCGACCCGGCCAAAGGCGAACGGCTTGCCCGGCTGGATCGCCAGGCGCCACAGGCGCAATTCGCCCAGCGCCTCGACCGATGCCTTGACGTGGTCCTCCTCACCGACCGAGACGCCCCCGGACGTGATGATCACATCCCAGTCCTGTGCTGCACTGGCCAGGGCCGAACGGCAGGCCGTGGGGTCATCCGGCAGGCGCCCCAACTCGCCCACTTCCAGCTGCCAGCCTCTTAAGGCGGCGGCCAGGCTGTAGCTGTTGGCATCATAGATCTGCCCACGCCTGAGCGCCTCGCCCGGCACGCACAGTTCATCGCCGGTGCTCAGCAAGCCAACCCGCAGCGGTCGGTAGATGGCCACCGAGGCAATCCCTTGGCTGGCCAGCAAGCCAAGCTCAGCGGCCCGCAACCGCTGACCGACTTCCAGCAGTCGCGCGCCGCGAAGAAACTCTTCGCCACACCGACGGACATGGTCGCCCGGCCAGCAGGCCGGCAGCCACACGCCGCATTCACTGGGCTTGGCGTGCTCCTGGGGCACCACGCTGTCGGCACCGATGGGTAAAGGCGCCCCCGTGAAAATACGCACCGCGTGCCCCTCTGGCAGTGCATTGAGGCCCTCATCGCCTGCCGCAACACGCCCGGCCAACGGCAGGAAGCCACCTTCGGCAGGCAGATCACAGGCGCGCAAGGCATAACCATCCATGGCGCTGTTGTCCCAGGCAGGCCCAGGGCGCGGAGCCACGACGTCCTCTGCGAGGACCATGCCCAGCGCCATGTCGATCGGTACACGCTCCGTTGCAGGCGGACGCGGCGCATGTTCCAGCAACTCGGCGATGGCTTGATCGACCGGGCGCAGGTTGTCGTGCCCACAGCCACAGGCATTCATGTGCGGCTCCGGCAGCTTGCCGCCGGCTTTTCAGGCGACGTTTTGAGGTGCGGGACGAAATTGCACGGGGTGGTGCGGCAGTCCAGTTGCTTGCGCAGGATGCCCTCCCAACCGGTTTGGCAGGCCCCCGGAGAGCCCGGTAGGCAACAGACCAACGTGCCATTGCTGAGCCCGGCCAGGGCACGGGACTGGATCGTGGAGGTGCCGATCTGCTCCAACGAAATCTGTCGGAACAGCTCGCCAAAACCGTCGACGTGCTTGTCGAGCAGCGGTCCGACGGCCTGGGGCGTATTGTCTCGGCCGGTGAAGCCGGTGCCTCCGGTCATCAGCACGACCTGCACCTGCGGGTCGGCTATCCAGGCGCACAGGCGTGCACGGATGTGCCAGATATCGTCGGGCACCAGTGCCCGCTCATGAAGGATATGCCCGGCTTCCTGAAGGCCCTCGATGAGGGTCTGCCCTGAGGCATCGGTAGCCAGGGTTCGGGTGTCGCTGATGGTCAGCACCGCGATGCGCAGTGCCTGGAATTCGCTGAGTGCAAGGTGAGCCATGCTGGCACCCTCCTCTGGGAATGACAGCGCGCAGCCTGTGCCTTACCGCGAGCGAGGCACATTCCTCGAAGGAGGTACTCCGGGGGGAGATTCAGCAAAGCTTGATTTCGATCAAGCCTGGCGGGGGTGGCAGGCTTAGCCTGGGTTCAGACGGCAAACGCTGGAGGCGTGCCATGGCGAAGAAATTTCCACAGAACCCCACGCACCCCGAGCGGATCTGCTGGGGCTGCGACCTGTATTGCCCGGCCAAGGCCCTGGCTTGTGGCAACGGAGCCGACCGGACGATGCATCCGGTGGAGTTATTCGGGGAGGATTGGGACAGTTTCGACAGCACGCTGGAGAAACCCGATCAGACTGAGCGGCCCGCGGAACTCAAATGACCTCGTGATTGCCGTCGGACTGCAAGCACCGATCCGCTATCGCCTCATTCATCCTCTGCCTTGGAGAAAAGGGGCCGCTTTGCGGCCCCACCACGTCAGAACGCCGTGCTGACGGTCAGCGACAGGTTGCGCGGATCGCCATAGATCGCTCCGGCGTAGAAGCCGTAGCGGGTGTAGTAGTGCTTGTCGAACAGGTTGTTGGCATTGAGGCTGACGCTGGTGTCGTCGGTCAGCTGGTACTTGGCCATGGCATTCCAGATCGCATAGCCCGACCAGTTGACGTCGCTCGAGCTACGGCTGACCCCGTTGGTCGGCTGGCCAGCTGGGGTGGACAGGGCGCGGATGTTGGTCTGCGCGGTGACGCCGGTGCCGAGGGTCAGGCGGTCGAGCGGGCCGGACAGGCGGTAGGTGGTCGAGGCCTTGAACAGGTGCGACGGATCGCTGCGCCCGTCGCTGTCGAGGCGACGGAAGTGCAGGTAGGTGTAGCCGGCGTAGACGTTCCAGTTCTCGGTCAGGGCGCCTGCGAGTTCCAGGTCGATACCGTCGGTTTCCTGGCCGGAACCTGCCTTGTAGGCGGTGGCGCCGGTCGGGGTCAGCAGGTCGCCGTCGGTGACTGCCTTGTTCTCCTGCTTGGTGCGGAAGTACGCCGCCGAGGCGTTCAGGCGGCCGTCGAACCAGGCGGCCTTGATGCCGGTCTCGTAGCTCTGGCCGCGGATCGGCTCGACCTTGGTGCCGCTGGCGGTCTCTTCGGTCTGTGGGTTGAAGATGTCGGTGTAGCTGGCGTACACCGAGTAGGTGTCGTTGAGGTCATACACCGCGCCCAGGTACGGGGTGACGATGCCGTTGTTCCGCTGGTTGCTGCGCACGCCGCTGACGTTGCGGGTGGTGGCCGAGTAGTCGGTGCTGCGCACGCCGAGGATCACCGACAGCGGGTCGGTGATGCTCAGGCGGGTAGCGGCGTACATGCCTTGCAGGCGGGTGGTGGTCTTGCTGTGGCGGCCGGTCTGGGAGGCGAGCATGTCGTAGTCGCTGTCCACGCCGTTGAGCCAGTTGCTCAGTGGCAGGCCGTTATTGGCGCGGAACTGGCAGCCCAGGGCCGGAGCGCTGACGCTGTTGGCGCTGACCATGGTGCAGGTGTATTCCGGCGACCAGGCCACGGTGCGGCTGTCGTTGTAGCCGACCATCGCCTGGTGGGTGCGGCCGAACATCTGGAACGGGCCAGACAGATCGATCTGCGCCGATTGCTGGGTGGTGTCGCTGGAGCTGTGCAGGCCGTTGAGCACCGCGCCGCTGCCATCCTGGTCCCAGTAGCCGCCGTAGACGCCGCGCCCGGACGAGTTGACCTTGGCCAGGCCGCGGTGGTTGAGGGCATCGCTGGTGCTCTGGGAGCCTTTCAGGTCCAGGGTCCAGTCGTTGTCGAAGCGGTGCTGCAGCGAGCCGAAGGTGGTGCGGGTGATGTACTCGCCGAAGCTCCAGCTGGGCACCACGTTGGTGCTGCGCGGCAGGTCGGTCTTGCTGCCGTCGCCATACCAGATCGGGATGTTGGCACCCCAGCCGCCACCGACCACCTTGTTGTATTCGTACTGGTAGCCGGCGCCAAGGGTGGTGGCGTCGTCCAGGTCGAACTCGAAGTTGGCCAGCGCTGCACGGGCGCGCTCGGACTGGTTGTCACGGAACGAGTTGGCGTCCTGCTGGGTGACCACGAAGCGCGAGCGCAGGCGGCCGTCTTCGGAGAGCGGCAGGTTGAGGTCGGCGCCCAGGCGGCGTTTGTCCCAGCTGCCGTAGGTGGCATAGGCGCTGCCGCCGAAGGTGCGGGTCGGCGCCTTGCGGATCAGGTTGACCGTCGCCGACGGGTCGCCGGTGCCGCCGAGCAGGCCGTTGGCGCCACGGACGATGTCGATGCGCTCGTACAGGTCCAGGTTCAGCGCGTTGCCGCTGCCGCTGAAGTCAGAGCCGCCGGGGAACTGCAGGCCATCGATCTTCCAGTTGCTGATCGAATAGCCCCGGGCGCGGAAATCGGTACGCCCGCCCACTTCCATCTTGCTGACGCTGATCCCCGGCGCGGTGTCCAGCGCCTGCTCGATGCTGTGCACATCGCGGTCGTCCATCTGCTGGCGAGTGATGCTGGTCACCGACTGCGGGGTCTGGCGCGGGGTCAAGTTCAGGCCGGTGGAACTGCGCGTGCTCTCGACGGTATAGCCGAGCTGGCCGGCGTCGTCGGCACTGGGCAGCGCGCTGTCTTCGATGTTGGTGGCGCCCAGTTCCAGGGGCTGGGGATCAGCCGCAAAGGCGCCTGCGGACAGGCTGAAGGCGATACACAAGGCAAGCGGCGAGAGGCGGCTGCCACCGCGGGTGAAGCGGGCGCAGGCGCCAGGGATGCTCTGAGGTTTCATTTGGGAAGGCTTCGTATTCGCAGATGGTTTTTGCTACGATTCTAGGGATGTGCCCTCTGGGCTCCATCCCCGGCTTGTACGGGGATGTAATGGAACGTAACGGGCGCCTTTCAAGCGCCCCTGACAGGTGTCCCCCGCAATGAGCACAACCTTGCTGGTTGTCGACGATGACGACGAGATTCGCGAACTTCTCTGCGATTACCTGACCGATGCCGGCTACCTCGTGCTGGCTGCCGCCGATGGCGAGCAGATGCGCCAGCAAATGGCGCGGCACAAGGTCGAGCTGGTGGTGCTCGACCTGATGCTGCCCGGCGAAGACGGCCTCAGCCTGTGTCGACAGTTGCAGGCGCAGCCGGGCCTGGCGGTGATCATGCTGTCGGCCAAGGGCAGCACGTTGGACCGCATCATTGGCCTGGAAGTGGGCGCAGACGACTACCTGTCCAAGCCCTTCGAACCCCGTGAACTCATTGCCCGCATCAAGGCAGTCCTGCGCCGCCCGCAACGCCTCGACACACCCAGCGAAGAGCCCGCCAGCCAGGCGCAGCAGTTCGCAGGGTTCAGCCTCGACCACATCAAGCGCCTGCTCACTCACCCCGACGGCCAGGCCCTCACCCTGCCCCGCTCCGATTACCGCGTGCTGCGCGAGCTGCTCGAAGCCAACAACCGCGTGGTATCGCGCGATCACCTCACGCGCAGCGCCTTTGGCCGCGACCACCTGCCCGACGACCGCTCGGTGGACATGTGCATCAGCCGCCTGCGCCAGCATCTGCGCCGCGCCGTCAATGGCAGCGCGCAGATCCTCACCATCCGCAACGAAGGCTACCTGCTCAGCATCGCCCGCGAGCCAGGCGCCTGACGTGCGCCTGTTGCGCCGGCTATGGCCAAGGACGCTGTTCGGCCAACTGCTGCTGATCATGATCAGCGGCACCCTGCTGATCCAGTTGATGTCCAGCAGCATCTGGTTCGACGTGCGCTTCGCCCAGGTGTTCGAAGCCCCGGTGCGGCTGATCGCTGCGCGCAGTGCCCCGCTGATCGCCCAGGCCGACTGCCATGTCGGGCAGTTGCAGGTGCCGCCGCGCTATCACCTGCGCTGCGCCGAATCGCTGCCCAAGGCCCAGCGCGACGACCGGCGCGGCCGTCACCGCATCGAACTGCTGCTGCACCAGGCGCTGGCCTACGAACTCGGCCACGACCAGCCGGCGCGCCTGCTGAAGGTGCAACTGACCGATGAGCTTGGTCAGCCGATCGTCTGGCGCAGCCTGTTCGGCCTGCGTACCGCCCAGGCGCATCTGCAGTTCGCCGTGCCGATGGACGACGGCCACTGGCTGCTCATCGACGGCGAGGAGTTGCAGGGGTGGAGCGGCGAATCGGCGTGGGTGCTGATCAGCGACTATCTGCTGCGCGTCTATGCCCTGCGCATCGTCGCCGTGCTGCTGGTGTGCCTGGTGGCCGTACGCCTGTGCCTGCGCCCGCTGCGGCGCCTGGCCGATGCCGCCCGCGGCCTGGGACGCAACCTGGAGCAGCCGGCCCTGCCCCTGGAAGGCCCCGAGGAAGTGCGCCAGGCGGCGCAGGCGTTCAACGCCATGCAGCAGCGGCTGATCGCCATGGTCAACGACAAGGCTTACTTTCTCGCTGCGGTCTCCCACGACCTGCGCACGCCGTTGACCCGCATGCGCCTGCGCCTGGAACGGCTGGAGGATGGCGAACACAAAGAGCGCCTGCGCCAGAACATCGTGCAGATGGACGCCATGATCGGCCAGGTACTGGACTATTTGCGGGCCGGCGAGCAACAGAACCTGCAGGAGGTGGACCTGGACCGACTGGTGGCGCGCCTGTGTGCAGACCTGGCCAGCGCCGAAGAGCCGCTGCCGATCCAGGGTGAAGTGGGCAAGGTGAAGGTCGATGCCTTGCTGATGCAGCGGTGCCTGCAGAACCTGCTGGTCAATGCCCTGCGTTATGGCAAGGCGGTTTCGCTGCGGCTCGAGGCGGATGCGGCGCAGGTGCGGATTCATGTCGAGGATCGCGGGCCGGGTATTGTCGAGGGCCTGCTGGATACCGTGACCGATCCGTTCGTGCGTGGAGAGGGTTCGCGCAACCAGGCGTCCGGTGGGTATGGCCTGGGGCTGAGCATTGCCCAGCGGATTGCGGCCAGCCATGGCGGTGAGTTGCGGCTTTCCAATCGCGATGGCGGTGGGCTGGAGGCGACTGTGGTGTTGCCACGCTAGCACCAGCCCGCCCACAGCGCACACCTCAAGCCCCCCATTGCCAAACCCTGCCCAAAAGAGTTCAAATCGCACTAATTCCCATTAACAACTCCCCTCCCCCATGCCCCCCACCGATTCTGCCCTGCGCTCCGCCACCGAGGCTCTCTACCTCACCCACAGCGCCTGGCTGCGTGGCTGGCTGCGCAAGCGTCTGGACTCCACCAGCGATGCCGCCGACCTGGTACAAGACACCTTCGTGCGGGTCATCAAGGCGCGTCGTGCCCTGGATATCCGCGAGCCGCGCCAGTATCTGAGCACCGTCGCCAAAGGTCTGGTCATCGACCTGTTCCGCCGCCGGGCGCTGGAGCAGAGCTATCTCGAGGCGCTGGCCTCCCTGCCCGCCTGCGACCACCCATCCGAGGAAGACCAGGCGATCGTTCTGGAAACCTTGATGGAAATCGATCGCATGCTAGACAGCCTGGGCGACAAGGTGCGTCAGACGTTCATCCTGTCACAGTTCGAGGGGCTGACGTATCCGCAGATCGCCGAGCGCCTGGGCGTCTCGGTACGCACGGTGAACAACCACATGGCCACGGCGATGGAGCAGTGCTGCCTGATGCGCCTGGGGCTGCTGTGAGCGCCGTGTCATCGCCGTTGAGCACAGCGCAGCGCGAGGCGTTGCGCTGTGCGGCGCAGTGGTATGCGCGGCTGTCGTCGGGGCTCGAGGATGCGGGCGAGCAGCAGCGCTGGCAGCGCTGGCACGATGCAGATCCTCTGCACCAGCAGGCCTGGCAACAGGTTGAGGCGGTTCGGCGGATGGTCGAGGGGGTGCCACGGCAGATTGCAGCGCCGGCCCTGCGTCAGGCTCGGGAGTCGCGCAGGCGGGTGCTGCGTCAGTTGCTGGTGCTGGCGGGCGTCGGTGTGGTGGGTATAGGCGGCTGGAGAAGCGAGCTGCGAACAACGCTGATGGCCAGCGTGCACACCGGGGTCGGCGAGCAGCGTGAGGTGGTGCTGGAGGATGGCAGCCAGATCCTGCTGGACAGCCGTTCGGCCCTGGATGTGCGCTTTGACGCAGAACAGCGTGTACTGCGTCTGCTGAGCGGGCGGGTGCTGGTGCAAACGGCCGCTGATGCCCTGGCGCGTCCGTTTCTGGTAGAGGTGTCGCAGGGGCAGGTGCAGGCTTTGGGCACCCGCTTCACGGTCGACGCCGACGAGCGCTTCTGCGAGGTGACGGTGCTGGAAAAGGCCGTACAGGTGCGTCCGCTGAACAGCGCACAAACCCTGCGTCTGGAAGCGGGTCAGCAGGTGCGGTTTGATCGCTCTCGGCTTGGAGAGCCGTGGCGCAGCGACGCTTCGGTGGCGTCGTGGCAAACGGGTAGCCTGATAGCCATCAACCGGCCGCTGGGCGACTTGCTGGAAGAACTGTCGCGCTACCGGCGTGGCTGGCTGCGCTGTGATCCATCGATTGCCGGGCTGCGGATTTCCGGGGCCTTTCCGCTACACGACATCGACCTCGCCCTCGCCGCATTGGCCAGCGGTTTCGAGCTGCGCATCGTGCGGCGTACCGATTACTGGGTCAGTGTCATGCCTCGGGTCAGTTGAGGCGTCGCGAAAAAAAACACATCTGCGTTGCACTTTTTTCTCACGTCCTTCGGCCATTGCTCAGACATCTGCCGTTTGAGCGGATCAATTGGGGGAGGACCATCATGACGTACCCGTATGCGCGCCGACTGAAACCGGTGGCCGCAGCCATTCGCCTGGGGTTTTGCAGTGTGGCCCTGACCACGCTGGCGGCGTTCGCCCATGCAGCCGAAGTCAGTGAGCTGCGCCAGTACCAGATTCCTGCCGGCAGCCTGACGGAGGCGCTCAGCGCCTTTGCATCGGCCTCGGGCAGTGCCTTCTCCTTCGATGCCGCCTTGACCGACGGCCATCGCTCGCCGGGGCTGCAAGGCCGCTACAGCGTTGCCCAGGGCTTCGCGCTGCTGCTGCAAGGCACAGGGTTGCAGGTGGTCGCGCAGAGCAATGGCAGTTATGTGCTGCGCCCGTCGCCGCGCAATGACGGCTCGCTGGAGCTGGACGCCACGACCATCTCCAGCCAGCGCCTGGACGCCACCTCCGAAGGCACCGGGGCCTACGCCGCGCGGGCGGTGACCATCGGCAAGGGCACACACACGCTGCGCGAGACACCCCAGGCGGTGACCGTGCTGACCCGCAAGTACATGGACGACCAGAACATCAACACCATCGACCAGGCGATGGAGAAAACCCCGGGTATCGCGGTGTACGAATCGCCCATGGGCGGCAAGTACTTCTATTCGCGTGGTTTCATGATGCAGGGCCAGTACCAGTACGACGGCGTGCCGCTGGATGTGGGCGGCGAGTATGTACAGGCCAACAGCTTCTCGGGCGACATGGCCTACTACGACCGGGTCGAAGTGCTCAAGGGCGCGGCGGGCATGATGAAGGGCTCGGGCAGCTCGGCGGGCGGGGTCAATTTCGTGCGCAAACGCGGCCAGAGCACGCCCACCACCAGCCTGAGCCTGTCGGCGGGCTCCTGGGACAACTACCGCAGCCAGATCGATACCGGTGGCCCGCTCAACGCCTCGGGCACGCTGCGTGGCCGGGCGGTGGTAGCGTTGCAGGATCGCCAGTACTTCTACGACCTGGGTAAACGCAAGGACCAGATCCTCTACGGAGCCCTGGACTACGACCTGACGCCGGATACTACCCTGGGCTTAGGCGTCGCCTACGAGCGGCTCGACGCCCGGCCCTGCTGGCACGGCCTGCCAAGGGGGAGCGATGGCAAGGACCTGAAGCTGAGTCGCTCGACCTGCCTGGGCGCTTCGTGGAACACCTGGGACAGCCAGCGCACCACGGTGTTCGCCGACCTCAAGCACCAGTTGAACGATGAGTGGGCGTTCAAGTTCGCCGGGGCCTGGACCCACAACGACCAGGACATCAAGTACGCCCTTTCCGAGACCCCTGGCGGGGTGCCTGCAGGGGCGACCTCGGCGCCATCCTCGGTGTACTCGGGCCTGTTCGACTATGACCAGACCGACTACGGTTTCGACGCGTACCTGGATGGCAAATTCGATGCCTTCGGCCTGCAGCATGAATTGGTCGTAGGCGCCAACGCCAGCCGCGCCCAGACCCGCGACCACTGGGCGCTGATCAACATGACCGGCCTACTCGGCGCGTCGCAGGATCCGTTCAATCCCAACCCGCACATCCCCGAGCCCAGCGATGGCTTCTACGCGCCCAACGCTTACCGTGGCGGCCCCTTCCCGACCGAGACCGACACCCGGCAATTCGGCACCTACGCCACGCTTCGCCTGAAGCTGGCTGAGCCGCTGACCCTGGTGCTGGGTTCGCGCGTCAGTTGGTATCGCAACAGTCGTGATTCCTACACCCAGGCGTGGGATTACTGGCAGCACGACCGCAGCCAGGAGAACGGTGAACTGACGCCATTCGGCGCGCTCATCTACGACCTGAATGACAACTGGTCGGTCTACACCAGCTATGCGGCGATCTTCCAGCCGCAGAGCACTTACACCGACCAGGCAGGCAGCCCCTTGCAGCCCAAGACCGGCGCGAGCTACGAGTTGGGGATCAAGGGCGAACTGCTGGATGGGCGCGTGAACACCTCGTTCAACCTGTTCCGCACCGTCGAGGAACATCGGGCGGAGGCCAACTACGACAGCAGCTGCCCGGGATCTTCGGACGGCTTCTGCTACAGCGATGTGGGCAAGGTCAGGGCACAGGGTTTCGAGGCGGAAATCAGTGGCGAGGTGATCGAGCGCTTGCAGGTGCTGGCGGGCTATACCTATACCCAGACCAAGTACCTGGACAGCACCAGTGCCAACCCGCAGGAGCCGGCGTTTTCGACCACCTACTTCCCGCGCCATCTGTTCCGGGCCTCGGCGGACTACCAACTGGCGGGAGCACTGGAGCGCTGGAGCGTGGGGGCAGGGGTAACGGCGCAGAGCGATGTCGCGTTCCGGGATGGCAACATCAGGCCCGTGGCGGTGAAATCCGTTCAGCCGGGGTATGGCATCTGGAGTGGACGGATCGGCTATCGGATCGACGAGAACTGGTCGCTGGCGCTCAATGGCAACAACCTGTTCGACAAGAAGTACTACCAGAGTGTGGGGGCGGTTTCGTGGGGTAACTTCTATGGTGAGCCGCGCAACTTCACAGTGACGCTCAGAGGCAACTTCTGATGTAGGGCTTCATTCCCAAGGGCCGTGGACTAAGTGTGGGAGCGCACTTGCCCGGAACTGTCAGTTTTTTGCGTTCGGGCCGGCAGTGGCCTGCCGCCAGGCAGGCCCTGATTTTCACCAGGACAAAATTTCTGACACCCTGGCCGCTACAATCCCAAACCTTGAACCCCTTCCCCCAATGCGTTATAGCTAAAAAGGTACCCATAACGAAAAGAGGCTAACCACGCCCCCATGCACGAGATCACACGTATCCGTCGGCTGCATGGCCCGCTTGCCAACCTGATCGGCAAGCCTACCGGGCCCTTCCCTGCCGCCGTCTCCAGCCTCGGCTGTTCCCCGCTCTCGACACTCTTCCACACCCTGTCGATCCCGCCCCGCGATGTCCTGCTGGCGCACAAGCGCAAGCGCCCCGTGCCTCCGCCTGCCTGCTGACCCCTGAAGTTTCCGCGCTTCCACCGCCCACGGTTCGTTGCCGTTCGGGGCTGGGGAAGTCTTGCCTTTCTTCCGTGATCACAGGACTTTTTCATGACTACTCGCGTCGCCATTATCGGCGCCGGCCCTTCCGGCCTGGCGCAAC
>NZ_JAYFUI010000132.1:0-16935 GCF_034961125.1 Pseudomonas machongensis
AGGTTGTCCAGCTTCTCGCGGCCTGCCAGGGCGATCGCGCCCAGGGATTCCGGCTCGTCGCACTCGCCGTCGCCCATGAAGCACCAGACCTTCTGCTTGCCGGCCGGGATGAAGCCGCGGGCTTCCAGGTACTTCATGAAGCGTGCCTGGTAGATCGCCTGGATCGGACCCAGACCCATCGAAACGGTCGGGAACTGCCAGAAGTCAGGCATCAGCCATGGGTGCGGGTACGAAGACAGGCCGTTGCCGTCCACTTCCTGGCGGAAGTTGTTCATCTGCTCTTCGCTGATGCGGCCTTCCATGAAGGCGCGGGCGTAGACGCCTGGCGAAGCGTGGCCCTGGAAGAAGATCAGGTCGCCGCCGTGTTCTTCGGTCGGGGCCTGGAAGAAGTAGTTGAAGCCGATGTCGTAGAGGGTGGCGCTGGAGGCGAAGCTCGAGATGTGTCCGCCCAGGTCCGAGTCCTTCAGGTTGGTGCGCATGACCATGGCCAAGGCGTTCCAACGCACCATCGAGCGAATGCGGCGTTCCATGAACAGGTCGCCAGGCATGCGTGCTTCGTGGGTGACAGGGATGGTGTTGCGGTATGGCGTGGTGATCGCGTAAGGCAGCTGGGAACCACTGCGGGTGGCCAGCTCGCCCATGCGGGTCATCAGGTAATGAGCGCGGTCTTCGCCTTCTTTGTCGAGGACCGACTCCAGGGCATCCAGCCATTCCTGGGTTTCGATAGGATCGAGGTCTTGCATGGCTTGCTCCAGGGCGGAAAGGCAACCAGAATCGGAAGCCTGAGTTTGCGACTGGCCTTTTGGGCAGACGTCGTGAATTCTTGGATTTGCCGGACAGTCATCCGGCGCCGTGTAGTTTTACTACAAATGCTTCGGCATTTCATGCTTTTGAGCAGTCGGGGGAGTAGTAATACTACAGAAAAACGGCTTGTGGCCGCCTTTCGGGTTGTGGAGAAAAACGTTCCTGTTGGTTGGTATCGCACTGGCACAAGAGGTTTCTTGATGTTTCGTACCAATGATTTGGGTTTTTCAGCTATTTACAACTTTTGTATGACAGTCCAACCGCGGTCCGTCCCTCTTTCGCCTGCACTCACCCCTCTCATTCACGCCGATCAAGGATAGACCATGCGCCTGCCTTTGCCGCTCGATCTGCCTGGCGCCCTGCAACCGCTGGTCGCCCGTAACCGACAATTCCTGCAGGAGGCGCTGGCGGCGCATCCGGATCTTGATCCAGACAGTTGGAGCGCGGCGCACCGCCTGCAGTTCGATCAGGTGGCTGCAGCCAGTGATTTCGTCCTCGAGCAGGCGCAGCGCGAACCGGCAACGCTGTTCGAGCTGCTCGCCAGCGGCGAAATGGATCGCCCCTATGGCCCCGGCCAGTTGCGTGCCCATATAAAAGCTGCCGCAGACGCGTCCCAGAGCGAAGACGAGCTGGCGCGCAACTTGCGCCGTGCGCGCAATCGCCAGCAGGTGCGGATCATCTGGCGCGACATCACCCGCCAGGCCGAACTGGGCGAGACCTGCCGCGACCTGTCCGAGCTTGCCGACGCCTCGATCGACGAAGCCTATCAATGGCTGTATCCGCGTCATTGCCAGCAGTTCGGCACGCCGATCGGCAACCGCACTGGCCAGCCGCAGCACATGGTGGTGCTGGGCATGGGCAAGCTGGGCGCGGTGGAGCTCAACCTGTCGTCGGACATCGACCTGATCTTCGCCTTCCCTGAAGGCGGCGAGACCGAAGGGGTCAAGCGCTCGCTGGATAACCAGGAGTTTTTCACCCGCCTCGGGCAACGCCTGATCAAGGCGCTTGACCCGGTCACTGTCGATGGTTTCGTGTTCCGCGTCGACATGCGCCTGCGCCCCTATGGCTCGGCCGGCGCGTTGGTGCTCTCGTTCAATGCCCTGGAGCAGTACTACCAGGATCAGGGGCGCGATTGGGAACGCTACGCCATGATCAAGGCCCGCGTGGTGGCGGGCGACCAGGTGGCCGGGGCGCAGTTGCAGGAGATGCTGCGACCGTTCGTCTATCGGCGCTACCTGGATTTTTCTGCCATCGAGGCGCTGCGCACCATGAAGCAGCTAATCCAGCAGGAAGTGCGGCGCAAGGGCATGGCAGAGAACATCAAGCTCGGTGCTGGTGGCATCCGCGAGGTCGAGTTCATCGCCCAGGCCTTCCAGCTGATCCACGGCGGGCGCGATCTGAGCCTGCAGCAGCGGCCGCTGCTCAAGGTCCTGGCAACGCTCGAGGGGCAGGGTTACCTGCCACCGGCAGTGGTAAGCGAACTGCGTGATGGGTACCAGTTCCTGCGTTACACCGAGCACGCGATCCAAGCCATCGCCGACCGCCAGACCCAGATGCTGCCGGACTCGGAGCTCGACCGCGAACGGGTCGCCTACATCCTTGGCTTTGCCGACTGGCAGGCGTTCCACGACCAACTGATGCAGTGGCGCGGCCGGGTCGACTGGCACTTCCGCCAGGTGATCGCCGATCCTGATGAAGAGGAAGCCGAGGGCGAGCTGGTAGTGGGCGGCGAGTGGTCGCCGCTGTGGGAGCAGGCGCAGGACGAGGAGGCCGCCGGTCGCCAACTGGAAGAGGCCGGGTTCAAGCAGTCGGGCGAGGCCCTGCGTCGTTTGGCCTCCTTGCGTGCCAGCCCGTCGCTGCGTTCGATGCAGCGCATTGGCCGCGAGCGTCTGGACGCCTTCATTCCACGCCTGCTGGCGCAGACTGTAGAGCACCAGAACCCTGACCTTGTGCTTGAGCGAGTGCTCCCCTTGGTGGAAGCGGTGGCTCGGCGTTCGGCTTACCTGGTGCTGCTGACCGAAAACCCAGGCGCCTTGCGCCGTCTGTTGACCTTGTGCGCCGCCAGCCCCTGGATCGCCGAGCAGATCACGCGCTTCCCGCTGCTGCTCGACGAACTGCTCAACGAAGGCCGCCTGTTCAGCCCGCCGCAGGCACCTGAGCTGGCGTCGGAGTTGCGCGAGAGATTGACGCGCATTCCCGAGGACGACCTGGAGCAGCAGATGGAGGCCCTGCGTCACTTCAAGCTGGCCCACAGCTTGCGGGTAGCGGCATCTGAAATCAGCGGCAACCTGCCCTTGATGAAGGTCAGCGACTACCTGACCTGGCTGGCCGAGGCCATCCTCGACCAGGTGCTGGCTTTGGCCTGGCGTCAGACGGTGGCCCGTCATGGCCAGCCCAAGCGCAGTGATGGCACCCTGTGCGACCCAAGTTTCATCATCGTCGGCTACGGCAAGGTCGGCGGCATCGAACTGGGACATGGCTCGGACCTGGACCTCGTATTCATCCACGACGGCGACCCGAACGCCGAGACCGATGGCGCCAAGCCCATCGACGGCGCGCAGTTCTTCACCCGCCTGGGCCAGCGCATCATTCACCTGCTGACTACCCAGACCAACTCCGGCCAGCTCTATGATGTGGACATGCGGCTGCGCCCCTCCGGTGCGTCGGGGCTATTGGTCAGTTCGCTCGGGGCCTTCGAGCGCTACCAGCAGAACGAGGCCTGGACCTGGGAACACCAGGCCCTGGTGCGGGCGCGTGTGCTGGTGGGCTGCAAGCAGGTAGGCAGTGCCTTCGAATCGGTACGTGCCGGCGTGCTGGGCAAGGCCCGCGATCTCGACGCACTGCGTCAGGAGGTCAGCGAGATGCGCGCCAAGATGCGCGCCAGCCTGGGCAGCAAGAGCACCGTTGCCGGTACCGCCGACAACGCCTTCGAGCCCGGCCAGCCGTTCGATGTCAAGCAGGATGCGGGTGGTATCGTGGATATCGAATTTATGGTGCAATACGCCGCTTTGGCTTGGTCTCACGACCATCCGGCCCTGCTGCGCTGGACCGATAACATTCGCATCCTCGAAGAGTTGGAGCAGGCCGGGTTGATGCCCGCCGAAGACGCGATTTTGTTGCGCGAGGTGTACAAGACCTTCCGCTCCGCCTCCCACCGCCAGGCATTGCAGAAGCAAGCCGGGGTGATCGATGCCGGGCAGCTTGTCGATGAGCGCCGCGAGGTGCGGCGGATCTGGGGTGAGCTGGGTTTGAGCTGACTATCGTGCTGGCTTGATTCGCGGGCAAGCCCGCTCCTACAGGTACTCCACAGCACTGTAGGAGCGGGCTTGCCCGCGAATGAGGCATGTCAGTGGTACACTGTCCGCCACATAGCCTGAATATAAAGAGGGGAGGCCAGGTTGTAGAGCAACCTGCAGCCTCCCCGAATGTTTCTGGATAAAGCATGAGAATACTGATCATTGGACCCAGCTGGGTCGGCGACATGGTGATGGCGCAGACCCTGTTCCAGTGCCTGAAACAGCGTCATCCCGACTGCGTGATCGACGTGCTGGCTCCCGAGTGGAGCCGGCCGATCCTCGAGCGCATGCCCGAGGTGCGCCAGGCCTTGAGCTTCCCGCTCGGCCACGGAGCCCTGGAGCTGGCCACGCGCCGGCGCATCGGCAAGTCACTGGCCGGCCAGTACGACCAGGCGATCCTGTTGCCCAACTCGCTCAAGTCGGCACTCGTGCCTTATTTCGCCGGCATCCCCCAGCGCACCGGCTGGCGTGGCGAGATGCGCTACCTGCTGCTCAACGATGTGCGCAAGCTCGACAAGGCGCGCTACCCATTGATGATCGAACGTTTCATGGCCCTGGCCTATGAGCCGGGCGCCCAGTTGCCACAACCCTATCCCCGCCCGAGCCTGCGTATCGAAGACCAGAGCCGCGAGGCCGCCCTGGCCAAGTTCGGCCTGGAGCTGGATCGCCCGGTGCTTGCGTTATGCCCAGGTGCGGAGTTCGGCGAGGCCAAGCGCTGGCCGGCCGAGCATTATGCTGCCGTTGCCGACGCGATGATTCGTCAGGGCTGGCAGGTGTGGCTGTTCGGCTCGAAGAACGATCATCCTGTCGGCGAGCAGATCCGCGACCGCCTGATTCCGGGCTTGCGTGAAGAGTCCGTCAACCTGGCTGGCGAGACCTCGCTTGCCGAAGCCATCGACCTGATGTCCTGCGCCGATGCGGTGGTGTCCAACGATTCCGGCCTGATGCATGTGGCGGCGGCGCTCAACCGCCCGCTGGTGGCTGTCTATGGTTCGACCTCGCCGGGCTTCACTCCGCCACTGGCCGACCAGGTCGAGGTGGTGCGCACCGGTATCGAGTGCAGCCCGTGCTTCGAACGTACCTGCCGTTTCGGCCACTACAACTGCCTGCGCCTGCTCGAGCCCGAAAAAGTCATTGCTGCCCTGCACAGCCTGGGTGGTCCGAACCTGATCGATACCGTGGCCGAGGTCGACTAAGTGCGGGTACTGATCATCAAGACCTCGTCGCTGGGCGATGTGATCCACACCCTGCCGGCGCTGACCGATGCCGCCCACGCCATCCCCGGCATCCGTTTCGACTGGGTGGTGGAGGAGGGCTTTGCCGAGATCCCGAGCTGGCACCCGGCGGTCGACCAGGTGATCCCGGTGGCTATCCGGCGCTGGCGCAAGAATCTCTGGCAAACGCTCAAGAGCGGCGAGTGGAAGGCGTTCAAGCAACGCCTGCGCGAGCGCAAGTACGACCTGGTGATCGATGCCCAAGGGCTGGTCAAGTCGGCCTGGTTGACCCGTTACGTCAAGGCGCCGGTGGCCGGGCTCGACCGCTATTCGGCGCGCGAGGGCTGGGCCAGTCGCTTCTACGACCGACGCCTGTCAGTAGCGGTCGGCCAGCATGCGGTAGAGCGGGTACGCCAGCTGTTCGCCTTGTCCCTGGCCTACGACCTGCCTGAAGGCATCGGCCAGTACGGTCTGGACCTGAACCGCCTGCAACTGCCCCCGACCGCCCCCTACGTGGTGTTCCTGCATGGCACCACCTGGGCCACCAAGCACTGGCCGGAAGCCTACTGGCGTGAGCTGGCCGAGCGCATGGGGCGGCGCAAGATGAAAGTCGTGCTGCCCTGGGGCAATCCTGCGGAGAAGGCTCGTGCCGATCGCATCGCCCAAGGCTTGGAAAACTGCCAGGTACTCCCCAAATTGAACCTCGCAGGGGTCGCGCGCATACTCGCGGCGGCCAAGGCCTGCGTGGCGGTGGACACCGGCCTCGGCCACCTGGCCGCAGCGCTGGACGTGCCGACCATCTCGCTGTTCGGCCCCACCAACCCTGGTCTGACCGGTGCCTACGGACGCGCCCAGATCCACCAGGCCAGCAACTTCCCCTGTGCGCCTTGCCTGCAGAAGAAGTGCACCTACAAACCGAGCGCCGAGGATCTGCGCCGGTTCGATCTCAAACGCGAGTGGCCGCTGTGCTTCACTCGCCTGAATCCCGAGCATGTGGCGGGCCGCTTGAGCGCGCTGCTGCTGGCTGAGGATGTTCGTTGATGCAACTGGCTTTCGTGCTTTACAAATATTTCCCCTTCGGCGGATTGCAGCGCGATTTCATGCGCATCGCCCTGGAGTGCCAGAAGCGTGGGCATCAGATCCGCGTCTATACACTTATCTGGGAAGGTGACATCCCCCCGGGCTTCGAAGTGCTGGTGGCGCCGGTCAAGGCGCTGTTCAACCACCGCCGCAACGAGAAACTCAGCGCCTGGATGGCCGCCGACCTGGCCAAGCGCCCGGTCGACCGTCTGATTGGCTTCAACAAGATGCCGGGGCTGGACGTCTACTATGCCGCCGACGGCTGCTTCGAGGACAAGGCCCAGACCCTGCGCGGCGGCCTGTATCGTCGCTGGGGCCGCTACCGGCATTTCGCCGAATACGAGCGTGCCGTGTTCGCCAAGGATGCTGCCACCGAGATCCTGATGATCTCTGAAGTGCAACAGCCGCTGTTCATCAAGCACTACGACACCCCTGTGGAGCGTTTCCACCTGTTGCCACCGGGCATCTCCCAGGATCGTCGGGCGCCGTCCAATGCCGCCGAGATCCGCGCAGCGTTTCGCCAGGAGTTCGCGCTGGGCGACGACGACCTGTTGCTGGTGCAGATCGGCTCGGGGTTCAAGACCAAGGGCGTCGATCGCAGCCTCAAAGCCCTGGCCGCATTGCCTCCGAGCCTGCGCAAGCGCACCCGGCTGATGGTCATCGGCCAGGACGACCCGAAGGTGTTCCAGTTGCAGAGCGCCACGCTCGGCCTGGGTGACCAGGTGCAGTTCCTCAAGGGGCGCAGCGACATCCCGCGCTTCCTGCTCGGCGCCGACCTGCTGATCCACCCGGCCTACAACGAAAATACCGGCACCGTGCTGCTCGAAGCGCTGGTCGCAGGTTTGCCGGTGCTGGTATCCAAGGTCTGTGGCTACGCCCATTACATCGCCGAGGCCGACAGCGGCCTGGTGCTCGACGAGCCGTTCGAGCAAGAGCAGCTCAACGCCTACCTGCAGCGCATGCTCGAAGACCCCCAGGCCCGCGCCGATTGGGCGCGCAACGGCCTGGCCTTTGCCGACAGCGCCGATCTCTACAGCATGCCGCAGCACGCCGCCGATGTGATCCTCGGCCAGGAGCACGCATGAAGCTGATGCTGGCCGAACCCTTCAAGCGCCTGTGGGCCGGGCGCGATCCCTTCGACGCCGTCGAAGCCCTGCAGGGCGAGGTATACCGCGAGCTCGAAGGACGCCGAACCTTGCGCACCGAGGTCGAGGGCGAGGGCTATTTCGTCAAGATCCACCGCGGCATCGGCTGGGGCGAGATTTTCAAGAACCTGTTCAGCGCCAAGCTGCCGGTACTCGGTGCCGGCCAGGAATGGCTGGCGATCCAGCGCCTGCAGGAGGTCGGCGTGCCGACCATGACCGCCGTCGCCTATGGCGAACGTGGCAGCAACCCGGCCACCCAGCATTCGTTCATCGTCACCGAAGAGCTGGCCCCCACCGTCAGCCTGGAAGACTTCAGCATCGACTGGCTCAAGCAGCCCCCCGAGCCGCGTCTCAAGCGTGCGCTGATCGATGAGGTAGCGAAGATGGTCGGCGGCATGCACCGTGCAGGCGTCAACCACCGTGATTGCTACATCTGCCATTTCCTGCTGCACACCGACCGGCCCGTGACGCCTGAAGACTTCAAACTGTCGGTGATCGACCTGCACCGCGCACAGACCCGTACGAAAATCACCCGTCGCTGGCGCGACAAGGACCTGGCCGCCTTGTATTTCTCGGCCTTGGACATCGGCCTGACGCGTCGCGACAAGCTGCGCTTCCTCAAGGGCTATTTCCAGCGCCCGCTGCGCCAGGTGCTCGGCGAGGAAGCCGCACTGCTTGCCTGGCTCGAACGCAAGGCGCAGAAACTCTACGATCGCAAGCAACGCTATGGGGATGCGCTCTGATGGCGGGTTGGACACTGGCGCCGGGCTACGAACACCTGGCGGCGGACTTCGGCAGTATCGACGCGGTGTTCGCCCTCGAAGGCGAGCGCCTCACCCGTGACCCGCTGAGCGAGGTCATCCGCATCGAGCGCGATGGGGTCAACTACTACGTCAAACGCTACACCGGTGCCGGCAAGCACATGCGTCGCTTCCTCGGACGGCCACGGATCAAGGCTGAATGGCAGAACCTCAAGCAGTTCGCCAAGTGGGGCATCCCCACTGCCGAAGTGGTGGCCTGGGGGCTGGAGCGCAATGGCCTGTCGTTCGGTCGCGGCGCGATGATCACCCGCGAGCTGCCGCGCACCGAAGACCTTTCGGCGCTGGCCGAGCGCAACGATCCGCGCCTGGCTGACCGGGCCTGGGTCGAGCATGTCAGTCGTCAACTGGCTCGCCATACCCGGGTCATGCACGATCACCACTTCGCTCACAACGACCTGAAGTGGCGCAACCTGCTGGTGGATGATCAGGCGACGCTGTTCTTCATCGATTGCCCGACGGGCGATTTCTGGCGTGGCTTCATGCTCCGTCACCGGCTTATCAAGGATCTGGCGTGCCTGGACAAGGTCGCCAAATATCACCTCTCGGCCACCCAGCGCCTGCGCTTCTACCTGCAATATCGCGGGCACGCGCGGCTCAATGCCCGTGACAAGCGACGGATTCGCCAGGTGGTGAGCTTCTTCGAGGGAAGGGAATGACCGATTACCTGGCCAGCGCCGACCAGGCGCTGCTGCAACGCCATGGCCTGAACGACTTCGAGGCGCTGTGGGCACTGCAACTGGACGCCGTCGACGAACCCAATACTGGGCGCGGCGGCTGGAGCAGCGTGTTCCGCCTGGAGCTTGAAGGCAAGGGCTACTACCTCAAGCGCCAGAGCGACTACCTCACACGCACCCTGCACCGGCCGTTCGGCGAGCCTACCTTCGCTCGCGAATTTCGCAATATCAGCCGCTACGAAAAGCTCAACATCCCAGCACTGCAGGCAGTGTTCTATGGCGAGCGCAAGCAGGGCGGCCAGCATCGGGCGATCCTGATGACCCGGGCGCTCGACGAGTGGAACGACCTGGAGAGTTTCCTCGGCCAATGGCCGCAACTGCCCGAGCCTCGACGCCAGGGTATCCTCACGGCCTGTGGCGAGCTGGCGCGTACCCTGCACGGTGCCGGCCAGGTGCATGGTTGTTTCTATCCCAAGCATATTTTCCTGCGCGAACGCCGCGAAGGCTGGCAGGCCCAGCTGATCGACCTGGAAAAGACCCGGCCACTGCTGTTCGGTATGCGTGACCGCCTCAAGGACCTCGAGCCCTTGCTGCGTCGCGCCCGTGCCTGGAGCGAGGTGGACGTGCGCAGCCTGCTCGCCGCCTACCTGGCGCAGCCGGCCGACAGCGCGCTGGTCGGCACCTGGCTGCAACGCCTGACGCAACGCCGTCGTGAAAAAGAGGCCCGCTGATGCGCTTGTCTGAACTGAAGGATGCCGGGCGCAGCCCGAGCCTGCCCTTGAGCGTGACGCTCGAAGATGCTGCCGGCAGTGCCGAGTTGCAGTTGCTCAGCCTGCTGCGCGTACTGCCAGGTCAGCGCTATGTCGGTGCCGGCATCTGGCGTGGCACGCCGGTGCTGGCCAAACTGCTGGTCGGCAGCAGCGCCGCCCGCCATTTCCAGCGTGAGCTGGAGGGCGCGCGCTTGATGGCTGCGCAGGGGTTGACCACGCCCCGACTGCTGGCCGATGGCCTGAAGGATAGCGAGGGTGGCTGGCTGCTGTTCGAGTTTCTTGAAAACGCTGAAAACCTGGGCGACGCCTGGGCCAAGGTCGAGCATCTGCCGATGCTGGCGGACGAGCAGCATGGGGTGCTCGGCGAGGCGCTGACCGCAGTGGCGCAGATGCACGCCAAAGGGCTGTGGCAGGAAGACCTGCACTTGGACAACCTGCTGCGCCACGGGGGGCACCTCTACCTGATCGATGGCGCCGGCATCAAGGCTGAAACGCCGGGCCAGCAGCTGTCGCGCCAGCGTGTACTGGAAAACCTCGGGGTATTGTTCGCCCAGTTGCCCAAGCGCCTGGAACCCTTCATCGAAGAGGCGCTGGTGCATTACCTGCTGGCCAATGGCGAGCATGCGCTGCCGCTCGAAGCCCTGCAGAAGCAGGTCGACAAGGTACGCAGTTGGCGCTTGAAAGACTACCTGGACAAGGCCGGGCGCGACTGCACGCTGTTCAGCGTCGAGCGCAGCCTCTCGGGCCTGCGTGCGATCCGGCGCGAGGAGGTGTCTGCCCTGGTGCCGGTACTGGAGCAGGCCGATACGCTGATCGAGCAGGGCCACCTGTACAAGACCGGCGGTGCCGCCAGCGTGGCACGTATCGAGGCCGGTGGCCGCACGCTGGTGCTCAAGCGCTACAACATCAAGAACACCGCCCACTGGTTCAAGCGTTTCTGGCGCCCGAGTCGTGCCTGGCATTCGTGGATCGAAGGGCATCGCCTGGAGTTTCTCGATATCGCCACGCCACGTCCGCTGGCGGTGCTGGAGCAACGGGTGATGGGGCTGCGCAGTACCGCTTACCTGGTGACCGAATACGTCGACGGCCCGGATCTGACCGCGTGCTTCGCGCCCCATGTCGAGAGTGGCGAAGTGCCCGAAGCACAGGTGCAGGCGCTGGTCGGGCTGATGCAGAGGCTGATTGCCGAACGCATCAGCCATGGTGACTTCAAGGGCCACAACCTGTTCTGGCAGAACGGCCAGTGGTCGCTGATCGACCTCGATGCCATGACCCAGCACGCCACTCAGCTCAGCTTTGCTCCTGCCTACGCACGTGACCGTGCGCGCTTGCTGCGCAACTGGCCAAGCAGCAGTGCCTTGCACCAGCGCCTCGATCAGTTGCTGCCTCGGCTCACCGAATAAGCCTGCGGCAGCGTCAGCCAGTCGCTGCTGCGACCGGCCTGGCGCACGCGAAGGCTCCATTGTCTGTCTTGCCAACGCAAGATGGCCGAGGCGGGGCTTTCGCGGTTTTGCCCGGCAAGCAGCAGCCGGTAGTGGTTCTTGAGCAGATGCGCGCGCAGCGGCAGGGCATGGCCACCGGCAAGCAGGTAAAGCCCTTGGTCGCTTTGGTACAACCCGTCGGCATCTTCGTGTTTTTCCCCCGCAGGCACTTCGGCGAGCCGACAGGTGTCGAACAGTGCTTTCAGGTCTGGCAGTCCGTCGTACCACAGCACGGGGGAGTCGACGACCCATTCGCCGTCCTCGCGACGCTTGACCGGGACCTTGGTGTAAGCGTCCGGCTTGCGCGGATCGATCACTCGCCAGCGGTAACCGTCGAATGCGACTTGGTAGGTCTGGCCGGCGCTGTCCTTGATGAAGTAGAAGGTCAATCCTGGATAGGGTGAGTGCTGTTCATAGATGCCCTCCTTGTGAATGCCGTCGACTCGGTAGCGAAGCTTGCTGGTATTGACCGCGCTGACCATGGCCGGGGGGAGCGACAGTGGCGGCGTCGGTGGCATGGCTCGAATTGCCCGGCGAAGCACCGTTGAACCGGAGACGCTGTTGATGCCATCACTGGCATAGCTGAAGGCATCGACCAGCGAGCGCAGCATGCCGATGCGGTCACCTTCGACGTACGCCTTGTGGGTATCGATTATCGAGATCGCGGCACGGGCGAACGACAGCACTGCCAGGGCACGAAGGGGCAGAACCAAGCTGAGCAGGTCGAGGATGACCCACAGCACATGCAGGCTGAAATCGCCTAGCAGCTCCAGTTTCGTATTGGTGGCTGCGTCCACCGCTGCCAGGGCTGCGTGGACTTCGGCCCGATAGAGTGCGTGCTGAAAGTCGCCGGTGATTTCCGGGCGGCTTATCCGTGGGCTCAATCCACCCTTGGAGAGCCAGCGTTCGACATTATCCGGGTTGGCCAACGGCATACGCTCTTTGACGTAGTCACGAAGGGCTGGTTTCTCGCGTAGGGTACGCAGCATGTGCCGGGGGTTGCGGAATTCACGCCAGGCGCGGCGATCCGGGGCATCCGGTGTATAGACCAGGAAACGCACCATACCGGCGTTCTCGGGGGTGATGAGCATGACCCCTTGCACGGTGTGGCCGTCGATCGACAGTTGTCGCACGCTCAGGCGCATAACCTTCAGTGCCTTGCGCTGCTCGCTGTCGGGATGGTCGAGCACGGTGCTCGTCCACAGGTAGCCGCGTTCGAAGGCGTCTTCGAGGTAGTGACCGGCGTATCGCGCCTTGGCCGCTTCGGCGCGCATGCGCGCTCTGCTGATGTCGGCGTAGCTGTCGCGTCGCCACTTGGCCGTCGGTGACTCCAGCAGGTGCGTGCGCAGGTAGCGGCTGTAGCTCTCGCCAACGTCCAAGGCACGAACCATCTGCTTGATCTGCGCCGGGGTGATCTGTGTCACGGGGCTGCCGTCCGCGCGGTGTACTCGTGCTGTCAGCCAATAGTCGACGTCAAGCCAACTGACGTTGAGCATGGCCAACTGATCGAGGCTATAGCTCTGCGATACCAACTCGACGGTGTCGCCGACCTGTGGGCGGCTGGCGGCGGGGATGTAGCCGGTAGCGAGTCCGGGATGGAGGACAGGCCCTCTCTGGCGCGCCATTGTCACGGTGACATGGAGCTCAAGCGGGTCGGCATCGAATTGATACTGCTGGCGCATGGCTTTACGCAGTTGTTCGCAAGTCCAGGAGCGCAGACCCTCACGGTCGAGGAATTGATCGTGACTGAGAATGCCTGGCGCGGCAGCCTTGTCGATGGCGATCACCAGCTCCTGCATGGTTTGCATGATGTGGGTCAGGCCTTGTGCCGACGCGTTCTTGAGCCAGGCGGGGCTGTTTCTCTCCAGCAGAAGGGCATAACGTGTCTGCAGGGCCGACCTGCTATCGGCCAGGGGCAGCAGGTCGGCAGCTGTGTCCAGTTGGCTGGTCAGGGCAGGCCAATCGATTGGCGATGTCTGGGCTGCGTTTTCCCAGACCTGCGTCAGGCTTGCATGTTGGCTATCTATCAGGGCCTGTACCTGCAGCTGCAACGGATCATCGTTGAACCATTCGTAGCGCAGGCGCTCGGCATTGCGCGCACGCTCTCGCTGTTCATCACCGGCCATCAACTGCAGCAGCGGCCTGCTCTGCTGCAGGTCGTCCAGGCGCTCGCACAGCTCGGTGTGCAGTTCCGCCAGGTCGTCGAACGCCTCGATGCCATGGGAAAGACTGCACAGCAAGACGTAGTCGCTGGACTCAGCGGGGTCGGGCATGCTGCCCTCGGGTCCGCCTTCGACAATCACGAAGGCGCCGGGCAGGTACTCGCGCCAGTGAGGGGTGCCGATGTCCAGCAGTGGGCGGTAGATTTGTGGGCGCTCGGCAGTAGGCAGGTGCTGGCGTTGCCCGGGCAGCGGCATTTCTATGCTGGTTTTGAGCAGTTCGGCGTGGTTCGAACCGAGGGTGTGATCATCGACGCGCAGGGTGATCTGTGCGAGCAGTTGCGCGCGTAGCAAGGTGACCAGTCGTGCTTTACGACTTTCGCCGGTGACGCCGGTGTCGAGCCAATACTCGGCGAGGTCTGCGAAATACCGCTGGCGTGCCTTGAGCCAGGGCTGCGAGGTTTCAGGCCGGGGCGGCGACGCAAGCAGGTCGCTCAGCTGTTGATCGAAGGCTTGGAAATGTTGCAGGCTCATTAGCTGCGCTCCGTAGTGATGGAGCGGCCAGCTTGGCGTGCCAGGCCTCGGTGGGCGCGTTAGCCGATTACCTCATCGTCTCGACAGGCCGCGCACTCCAAGTAGCGCCGGTATCCCCAGCCCCGCCCAGGACAGCACATCCCAGGCACCATCACCGAGCAGAGCCGCGAACAGCCCTGCAGCGCTCAGGAGGGCGATGGCGGTTGGCCAGGCGAAGATCCGGCGAGTGCTTTGCGAGCGGTGGGTCATGTCCGCACCTCGCGGGGCTTGCGCTGCTTGCCCCACCACAGGTACAGGCCACTGAGCAGGACGACGATGGTCAGCACATCCAGTACCGCCCAGAGGATCTGCATCGGCCGTCCGCCATAGTCGCCGAAGTGCAGTGGCTGTGACAGGCCCATGGCGTCCATGTACCAGGGGCGATCGCCAATGGCGGTGACTTCCAGGGTACGGGCATCGATCAGTACCGGCGTCAGCAAGTGCGACGTCAGGTGTGTCGCGCCTTTCATGAACACCGCGTAGTGGTGTTCGCTGGAAAAGCGTGTACCGGGAAAGGCGATGAAGTCTGCACGCATGCCGGGTGCGGCTTGTTCGGCGATCTGCAGCAACTGCTTGGCAGGCGCGCGTTCGGTGAGTGGCGGGGCATCGCGATAGGGCGCAACCATCGCCGCCAGGCTGTCATTGCGCCAGGCCGCGATGACCAGGTCGGACAGTGCGCTGATCACCCCGGTGACACCGACCACCAGCGCCCAGGTCAGGGTGACAACGCCGATCAGGTTGTGCAGGTCGAGCCAGCGCAGGCGCCGCGATTTATCGGTGCGGACCGTGGCGAACTGCAGGCGGCGCATGAACGGAGCGTAGAGCACCGTGCCCGAGACGATGGCAGCGACGAACAGCACGCCCATGGCGGCCAGCAGGAGCTTGCCGGGAAGGCCGGCGAACATGTCCACGTGCAGGCGCAGGATGGTCATCATCAAGCCGCCATTGGCGGCGGGCATGGCCACCGCCTCGCCGGTGCGGGCGTCGAGCATGAAGGTGTGCGAGGCGTTGGGTTCGGTGCCAGCGGTGGCTGCGGTGATCGCCACCAAACCGTTGCGCTCGTCATCCTCGAAACCGAAATACTGCATGACCTCGCCGGGGCGGTGTTGCTCGGCCTTGATTACCAGTTGCTGAAGGTCCAGATGCGGCGTGTCGGCAGGCATCTCGCGCAGTTCCGGGGCATCACCGAGCAGGTGTTCGAGTTCGTGGTGGAAGATCAGCGGCAGGCCAGTCAGGGCGAGCAGCAGCAGGAACAGCGTGCAGATCAGGCTGGTCCAGGTGTGGATCGCCGACCAGCGGCGGATGGTTTGGCTTTTCATCAGGGTTGCAGCCTTTGCAGCTTGTGCTGTTTTTCAGGACGCAATCGCGGGGCAAGCCCGCTCCCACAGGATCGTCGTGTACCTGTAGGAGCGGGCTTGCCCCGCGAGGCGTCACTCAGAACTTGTAGTTGGCGCTGACTACTACGCTACGCTGGTCGCCGTAGTAGCAGTAGTACGAATCGCAGGTCGAAATGTAGTCCTTGTTCAACAGGTTGGTGGCATTGACCGCCACCGAGGCGCCCTTGAGGCTATTGTCCAGGCGGCCCAGGTCGTAGTGCACCGAAGCGTCGAATACGGTGTAGGCCTTGGCCTTGCCGAGGTAGGTATTGCCCTGGTCACCGTAGGTGTTCCCGGTGTAGCGCGCACCGCCGCCGATGCCGAAGCCGTCGAGTACACCGCTGTGCCAGGTGTAGTCGGCCCACAGCGAGGCTTGCTGGTTGGGCATCAACTGCAGGCGGTTGCCCTTGAACTGGCCGTCCTGTACTTCCGATTTGGCCAGAGTGTAGGCCGCGATCACCTTCAGGTTCTCGGTGATATTGGAGACGGCTTCCAGCTCCAGGCCACGCACTTTCACTTCGCCGGTCTGGCTGGTGACGGTCACGTTGCCGATGTTGTTGGTGACCGAAACGTTTTTCTGCGTCAGGTCGTACACCGCCGCAGTCAAAAGGGTATTGGAGCCCGGTGGCTGGTACTTTATCCCCAGCTCCCACTGCTTGCCTTCGGTCGGCTTGAGACCGTTGGTCGGGTCGATGTCGGCCTTGCTGCTTGGCTGGAACGACTCGGCATAGGACAGATACGGCACGAAGCCCGAATCGAAGACATAGCTGATCGCGGCGTTACCGCTGAATTTCTTGTCGCGCTGGGTGTTGGTGGCATCGCCCTTGTTGAAGAACTTGGTGCCGGTGTGCACCCAGTCCTCGCGTCCACCCAGGGTCAGGCGCCAGTTGTCGAGGGCCATCTGGTCCTGGACGTAGAGGCCTGTCTGGCGGGTCTTCTGGTCGTAGTCGTAGAACGCTGTAGAACGATCCGGGCGGGTGATGGGCAGGCCGTAGGCCGGATTGTTCACGTTGATCGGCGGCGCACTGCCGAAGATGGCCAGATAGTTGTTGTTCATGCGCTGGTGATCCAGGCCGATCAGCAGGGTGTGGCTGATAGCGCCGGTGCTGAAGTCGCCCTGGAAGTTGTTGTCGACAGCGAACTGGCTGATATCTTCGTCGACGTTGGTGGTACCGCGCCCGGTGTTGCCCTGATCGTCCACCACCATCCCGAACCCTGGGTTGTAGCTGTTGACGGTCACGGTCTGGAATGACAGTTCGGATTTGGTGTAGCGCAGGTTCTGGCGGAACTGCCAGACATCGTTGAAGCGATGCTCGAAGGCATAGCCGACGGCGTAGTAGGTGCGGTCGTAGAAGTCGTAGTTCGGATCTCCCAGGTTCTTGTGGTGCGAGATCTTGCCGAACGGCATGTCGATCTTGGTGCCCTGGATCGGGTAGAACTGGCTGGTGACTCCCGTATCGTCGCGGGTGAACTGGCTGAGGAAGGTCAGCGAGGTGTCCTCGTCGATGTTCCAGGTCAGGCTCGGAGCGATGTTGTAGCGCT
>NZ_JAYFUI010000133.1:0-13052 GCF_034961125.1 Pseudomonas machongensis
CGATGATCTGGGCTGGAGTCGGCATGGCGGTAGGGTCCTGGCGTGGTGAGGATAGACCTGCTGAATGTCGTTCGACTTACTGCGCCGCCTTCTCCGACTTGCCGTCGTAGCGCTTGCGCCACTCGGCCAGGATCTGGTCGCGGTGCTTCGACGCCCAGGCAAAGTCGTTCTTGATCAGGCGTTGCTCGTAGTCGGCAGGCAGCTCTGTCTGCGGCTTGGCAATCCCAGGCGCGGCGAGTACGGCGAAGTTCTCCTTGTACAGCTCCATGGCCGCAGGGCTCGCCGAGAAATCGGCCAGGCGTCGCGCGGCATCGGCCTTAGGCGTGCCCTTGATCACCGCGGTGGCCTCGATTTCCCAGCCCAGCCCTTCCTTGGGCAGCACGATGTCCAGCGGCGCGCCCTGGCGCTTGAGCTGTACGGCCGGGTACTCGAACGAGATGCCGATCGGGAACTCGCCCGCCGCCGCCAACTTGCAGGGCTTGGAGCCGGAATGAACGTACTGGCCGATGTTCTGGTGCAGGGCATCCATGTAGGCCCAGCCCTGCGGTTCGCCGAACGTCTGCAGCCAGGCGCTGACATCGAGGAAGCCGGTGCCGGAGGAGGCCGGGTTGGGCATGACGATCTTGCCCTTGTACTCAGGCTTGGTCAGGTCCTGCCAACTCACGGGCTTGCTCAGGCCCTGCTTCTCGGCCTCGATGGTGTTGAAGCAGATCGTCGCGGCCCACACGTCCATCCCCACCCAGGCTGGCGGGTTGGCCGCGTCGCGGTAATTGGGTGCGATCTTGCCCAGGTCTTTCGGCGCGTAGGCATCAAGCATGCCGTTCTGATCGAGAATGGCCAGGCTCGAAGCCGCCAGGCCCCACACCGCGTCAGCCTGCGGGCGATCCTTCTCGGCCAGCAGCTTGGCGGTGATGATGCCGGTGGAGTCACGCACCCATTTGATCTCGATATCCGGGTTGGCCTTCTCGAAGGCCTGCTTGTAGCTCTTGAGCTGCTCGGCTTCCAGGGCGGTGTAGACGGTCAGCTGGGTGTCGGCCGCCGAGACCTGCAGGCTGAACACGGCAGATACGGCAGCAACAAGGGCAAGTGGCTTGAACATGAAGCAGCTCCTTTGAGGTGGACAGTCGAATCAGGGTTTGGGCGCGCGCTGGCGCCAGGCCTGGGAGCGGCGCAACAGGCCGCGTGAAGCCCCGGCCAGCAGCAGCGAGGCCGTGGCACTGGTGAGCAGGATCAGGGTGGACATCGCCGCAGCACCGCCCACGTTGCCGGCATCGTCCATGTTCAGCACGGCGACGGCGGCCAGGATCGTGTCGGGGCTGTAGAGGAAGATCGCCGCCGACACCGTGGTCATCCCGGAAACGAACAGGTAGCGCACGATATCCAGCAGTGCGGGCAGGCAGATCGGTACGGTGACGCGCAGGTAATGCCGGTGCAGCGGCGCCTTGAGCGACAGCGCAGCCGCCTCGAACTCACCATCGAGCTGGCGCAGCGCAGTGCTTGCGGTCATCTGGGCGGTGGTCAGGTAGTGGGCGATGGTGCATACCACCAGCAGCGCCATGCTGCCGTAGAAGACATGCAGCGGGTTACCGGCGAGGTTGAAGAAGAACACGTAGCCCAGGCCCAGGACGAGGCCTGGCACCGCCATCGGCACGAAGCTGAGCAGGCGCAAGGCTTGGTTGAGCAGGCGCTGGCCTTGGGTTTTCTCCATCAGGTAGGTGCCGGTGAAGATCACCACGCTGCCGATCACGGCGCAGCACAGGGCCATGGTCACGCTGTTGCGGTAGGCCAGCCAACCGCCACCAGCGGTCTCGTCGAAGAGGTAGTGCTTGAATGAAAGCGTCAGGTTATAGGGCCAGAAGGTCACCAGCGACGAATACACCGCCATGCCGATCACCCCCAGCAGCGCCGCGCAGACCAGCACCACGATGGCCAGGAAGCAGGCATCGCGACGACGCGAAGGCTGGGGCTCGAATACCTGCGCGCGCCCGCTCATCGCCTCGCCCTGGCGGCGGCGCAGCCAGGCATCGACGCTGAAGCTGAGCAGCGCCGGCACCAGCAGGACCATGCCGATCAGGGCGCCACGGCCGAACTGCTGCTGGCCGACCACCGCCTTGTAGGCCTCCAGCGCCAGTACCTGATAGTCGCCACCGACCACCACCGGCACGCCAAAGTCAGTAATGGTCAGGGTGAACACCAGGCAGAACGCGGCGAATACCGCCTGGCGCGTGGCCGGCCAGGTGATGCTGCGAAACGCCCGCCATGGTCCGGCGCCCATGCTCGAGGCTGCGTCGAACAGCCGTGCATCGGCCAGCGACAGCGCTGACAGCAGGATCATCAAGGCATGCGGGAAGGTGTAGATCGCTTCGCCAAGCACGATCCCCCAGAACCCGTAGATGTTGTCGCTCAGCAGCCCGCGCAGCAGGCCCTGGTTACCGAACAGGTAGACCAGCGCAATGGCCGGCAGCATCGACGGCGCCAGTAGCGGCAGCAGTGAAATCCCGCGCCATAGGCCCTTGGCCGGAATCAGCGTGCGTTGCAGGGCATAGGCGAACAAGTAGGCCAGTGGCACGACGATCAGCGCTACGCTGAAGGCCACCGCCAGGCTGTTACCGAGCAGCCAGCGAAAGTTGTCGCTGGCAAACAGCTCGGCGGCCGCCTGCAGGCCACCGCCCTGGCCCGCCTCGCCGCTGAAACCACGCCAGAAGATGGCCAGCAGCGGCATCAGCACGGCCAGCAACAGCAGGAGCAACAGCAGGCTCTTGCCGCCGACGACGAACAATCGATCACCCAGTGCGACGCCACTGCGTGGTACGGCCTTGGCGGCGCTCACCGATACGCTCATGGACGCGGCCATCTCAGGCGAACACCTGCAGGCTCTGCGGTGGCAGGGCCACCCAGATATCCTGCGAGCCCAGGCGCGGCATGGCTTCGGGCGCCAGCTCCGCGAGCAACGCGTGCCCCGGCAAGGCCTTGAGTTCGAAGCTCATGCGGCAGCGATTGCCGAGAAAAGTGAGTTCACGCACCTTGGCCGGGAACAGGTTCTCCTCGTGCACCACCGGGTTGACCGTGATCGCCTCCGGACGGCAGAACAGCCGGCCACTGCGCGCACTCACCGCCCCCGGCGCCAGGCGCATGCTCATGCTGCCCACCTGGGCGTGGCTGTCGTCATGGCGCTGGAACGGCAGCCAGTTGCCCTGGCCGACGAACTCGGCAACGAACGGTGTGGCAGGCCGGTCGTAGATAGCCTGCGGGGAGGCGTACTGCTCGACCTGCCCGTTGTTCATCACCGCGATGCGGTCGGCCATCAGCATGGCCTCGTCCTGATTGTGGGTAACCATCAAGGTGGTGATGCCCAGCTTGCGCTGCAGTTGGCGCAGCTCGGTACACAAGTGCTCGCGCACCCGCGCATCCAGCGCCGACATCGGCTCGTCGAGCAACAGCACCGATGGCGATGGCGCCAAGGCACGAGCCAGAGCAACGCGCTGTTGCTGGCCACCGGAGAGCTGGCTGGGATATTTCTTTTCGCTACCGGCCAGGCCAACCAACTCGAGCATTTCGGCGACCCGCTGACGCGACTGCTCGCGGCTGCCGCCCGTCAGGCCATAGGCGATATTGGCCTCGACGGTGAGGTTGGGGAACAGCGCATAGGACTGGAACAGGATGCCGTAGTCACGGGCCTGGGGCGGCAGCTCGGAGATATCCCGCTCACCGATGTACAACGAGCCCCGGTCCTGACGTTCGAGGCCGGCGATACAGCGCAGCAGGGTGGTCTTGCCGCAGCCGGAGGGGCCGAGCAGGCAGACCAGCTCGCCGGCGGCGATGTCCAGGGACACGTCGTTCAGCGCGGTGAACGCGCCGAAACGCTTGTGGATACCGCGCACGTTCATGTGTGCGCCCGGGGTTGCGTGGTTCATGGCTGGGCCTCATCGAAGAGATGAGGGCCATGCTAGGAAGGCTGTGCGAAGGTTCTGTGGCGATCAGGGCAAAGTGGGTGATAGTGGCATTGGCGGATTTTGGTTGAGAGCCTGGGAACACGGACATGGCGCCGCGGTGTCTGTTTCGTGGGCAAGCCACAGGAAATCTAGAACCGAGCCCCCGCCACTTCCTGCGCCACCCCGAGAAACGCCGCCGGCAAGCGCGCCTGGCGCCGCTCCTTCAGGCAATACAGGTACTCGTGCATCAGCGGCGCACCCTCCAGCGCCAGCACCCGCAGCTCCGGGGTCAGCGGCACTTCATGGCGGGCAATGACACTGATGCCGATATTGCGCAGCACCGCTTCGCGGATCGACTCGCGGCTGCCGATTTCCAGCAGCGCACCAGCCTTCACCCCGGCCTCCTGCATCATCTGCTCGGTCAGCTTGCGCGTGGTCGAACCCGGCTCGCGCATCAACAGGCAATGCCCGCAGAGGGCTTCGATGCCCACCGCCTGACGCTGCGCCAGGGGATGGCTACGGTGCACAGCCACGACCAGCGGATCGCTGCCCAGCACCCGGCGCACCAGGCGCGCATCCTCGACCAACTGCGACGAGCCGGCGATATCCACCCGGTACTCCTCGAGCATCTCCAGCACCTGTTGCGAGTTGCCGATCTCCACCGCCACCTCGACCTGAGGCAGGCGTTCACGGAACACCTTCACCAGGTCGAGAATGTAATACGGCGCGGTAGCGGCGACACGCAGGCTGCCCTGAGCCTGGCCACTGTTGCGCAGTTCGAACTCGATGTCCGCTTCCTGCTGCAACAAGGCCTTGACCCGCGGCAAGAGCCTGGCGCCCTCCTCGCTCAGCACCAGGCGTCGGCCGCCCCGATAGAACAGCTCGACCGCGTACTGGCTCTCCAGGTTGCGGATCTGCGTGGTCACCGTGGGCTGGCTGAGCCCAAGCTTCTTCGCCGCCAGCGTGATGCTGCCCAGGCGGGCCACCATGTAGAAGGCTTTGAGCTCCGAACCGAGCATGGCACCTCGTTATTTGCGCAACAGGCGCAAGCCGTTGAACACCACCAGCAGACTCACGCCCATGTCGGCGAACACCGCCATCCACAGGGTGGCCATGCCGGCAAAGGTGATGGCCAGGAATATCGCCTTGACCCCCAGTGCCAGGACAATGTTCTGGATGAGAATCGCAGCGCTCTGGCGCGACAGCCTGACGAACGCCGGGATTTTGCGCAAGTCGTCGTCCATCAGCGCCACATCGGCAGTTTCGATGGCAGTATCGGTGCCGGCCGCCGCCATGGCGAAGCCAATCTCGGCGCGGGCCAGGGCCGGCGCGTCGTTGATGCCGTCACCGACCATGCCCACGCGGTGGCCTTGAGCGTAAAGATCTTCGATGGTCTTGAGCTTGTCGGCAGGCAGCAGGTTGCCCTCGGCACGATCGATACCCACCTGAGCGGCGATGGCCTGGGCGGTGTGCGGGTTGTCGCCGGTCAGCATGACGGTCTTGATCCCCAGCTCATGCAGCTCGGCGATGGCCTGGCGACTGCTGTCCTTCACGGTATCGGCCACGGCGAACAGCGCCAGCGGGCCGGAGCGATCGAGCAGCAACACCACGGTCTTGCCCTGGCGCTCGAGCAGGTCGAGCTCGGCCTCAAGTTCCGGCGAGCACAGGCCCAGCTCCTCGACCAGACGGTGGTTGCCCAGGTGATAGGCCTGGCCGTCGATCTCGCCGCGCACTCCACGCCCCGCCAGTGCGGCGAACTCCGTCACCTCTGCGAGAGCAATGCCCTGCTCCCGGGCATGTTGGGCGATGGCACGCGATACCGGGTGGTCGGAACGCTCGCCGAGGCTTGCAGCCAGCGCCTGGGCACGACCTTCGAACAACGGCTCGAGCACCTTGAAATCGGTCTGTACCGGCTTGCCGTGGGTGATGGTGCCGGTCTTGTCCAGGGCCAGGAAGTCCAGCTTGCGCCCGCCCTCGAGATAGACACCACCCTTGATCAGGATGCCCTTGCGCGCCGCGGCGGCAAGGCCGCTGACGATGGTCACCGGGGTCGAGATCACCAGCGCACATGGGCAGGCCACCACCAGCAGCACCAGGGCGCGGTAGACCCAGTCGAACCAGGCACCGGCCATGAACAGCGGCGGGATGATCGCCACGGCCAGGGCCACGGCGAACACGGCGGGCGTGTAGATGCGCGAGAACTGGTCGACGAAGCGCTGGGTCGGCGCTCGTGCACCTTGCGCTTCTTCCACTGCCTTGATGATGCGCGCCAGGGTCGATTGGCCGGCTGCGGCGGTGACGCGGTATTCAAGCGCACCGGCCTGGTTGATGGTGCCTGCGAAGAGCTTGTCGCCCAGCGCCTTCTCCACAGGCAGGCTTTCGCCGGTGATCGGTGCCTGATCGACGCTGGATTGCCCACTGACGACCTCGCCGTCCAGGCCGATGCGCTCGCCCGGGCGCACCCGCACTCGCGCACCGATGGCCACCTCGCGCACCTCGACCTCGCGCCACTGGCCATCCGCCTGCTGCACGGTGGCCATGTCTGGCGTCAGCTGCATCAGGCCGCTGATGGCGTTGCGCGCCCGGTCCAGCGAACGCGCCTCGATCAGTTCGGCGATGGTGAACAGCACCATGACCATAGCCGCTTCCGGCCACTGGCCGATCAGCACGGCACCGGTCACGGCGATGCTCATCAGTGCGTTGATGTTCAGGTTACGGTTCTTGAGCGCAATCCAGCCCTTCTTGTAGGTGCCCAGACCGCAGCCGAGGATGGCGGCCAGTGCCAGCAGGGCCACCACCCACTCCGGCGCCAGCGCGGAGAAGTGCACGATTTCGGCGCCAATCGCCGCAAGACCCGACAACGCCAATGGCCACCACCGGGTCTTGTGGGCGGCAGGGGCATTGGCACTGCCATCATCGTCTGCAGCCAGCGGCTCGGCCTTCATGCCAAGGCTGTCGATGGCGCGCTCGATCTGCGCGGTGCCGTCGAGAGTGTGGCGCACGCCGAGAATGCGGTTGATCAGGTTGAATTCCAGCTGCTCGATACCAGCGAGCTTTCCCAGCTTGTCCTGGATCAGGGTCTGCTCGGTCGGGCAGTCCATCGCTTCGATGCGAAAACGGCTGAGACGCGCCTGGTCACTGGCCTTTTCGGTCAGCTGCACGAAGGCCGGCGCCGCTTTGCTGGCACAGCAGCTATGGGCCTGGGTGTCGTGGCAGGAAGACTTGGCGCCATGATCATGGCCGTGATCGTGGCCATGATCATGATCGTGCTTGTGGTCGTGACTGACAGGCTGGTTCATAGGTTCGCCCTGATGGAGAGTGCCCACTGACGGGGGTTGTTGCCAAGTGAACACCCTGTAGCCACTATAGGGTCAAGCGATCCCAGGAGATTTCGTCATGAAGATCGGAGAACTGGCCAAGGCCACCGACTGCGCCGTGGAAACCATCCGCTACTACGAGCGCGAGCAATTGCTGCCCGAACCCGCCCGCACCGATGGCAACTACCGCCTGTACACCCAGGCCCACGTGGAGCGTCTGACCTTCATTCGCAACTGCCGAACCCTGGACATGACACTCGACGAAATCCGCAGCCTGCTGCGCCTGCGCGACACCCCCGAGGGTGCGTGCGGCAGCGTCAATGCGCTGATCGACGAGCATATCGAGCATGTACAGGCGAGGATCGACGGCTTGATGGCGCTGCAGACGCAGCTGGTGGAGTTACGCAGGCAGTGCAATGCGCAGGGGGATGAGTGCGCGATTTTGCAGCAGTTGGAGGTCAATGGCGCGGTGTCGGTGCCGGAGACCGAGCATTCGCATGTGGGGCGTAGCCACGGGCATTGAGGCCGGTAAAGACCTTCGCGGGCAAGTCGGAGCGTCGGTTCGGCGCTCCAACTTGCCCGCGAAAAGAACGACGCGGTTCTGAGTCAGACCGCCATCGGCGCCGTCATCGGCGCATGATGCTCATACCCTTCCAGCCAGAAATCACTCGGCTCGATCTTTTCCAGCCACTCAGGCTCATACACACCGGTCTCGGCAAACGCCGGCACACGGTCGCTGATCACCAGCTTCGGCGCCTCCAGCGGCTCGCGCTTGAGCTGCTCGTTGAGCATGTCCAGATGGTTCTCGTACACATGGGCATCGCCGATGAAGTAGGTGAACCAGCGCGGTGTATAGCCGGTCAGGCGCCCGAACAGCGACAGCAGTGCTGCACCTTCGGTGAGGTTGAACGGCGTGCCCAGGCCCAGATCGTTGGAGCGAATGTAGAGCGTGAGGGAGATTTCCTTCGTCTCGACATTGGGGTGGAACTGGTACAGCAGGTGGCAGGGCGGCAGCGCCATCTCGTCGAGCTGGGCGCAATTCCAGCCGTGGAACAGGATGCGTCGGCTGCCCGGGTCGTTGGCGATGGTGTCCAGGCACTGGCGCACCTGGTCGATGGCCTTGTAGAGGATGACGAATGCCTGGCCGGCTTCCTCGTCCTTGGCGATCTGGCGGAAACCGGCTTTTTCCGCCATTTCAATGGCGGCCGGGTTGCTCAGCGGGATGCGCTTGTAGCCTGGCCACTGGCGCCATTGCACACCGTAGATCTCGCCGAGGTCGTCATGGCCCTGGCGGAAGGGGTTGGCCAGCCATTGGGCGTTCTCGTTGGCGTTCTGGTCCCAGACCTTGCAGCCAAGGTCGCGAAACTCGCCGGCATTCTTCACGCCGCGCAAGAAACCGACCATCTCGCCGATCGCCGACTTGAACGCCAGCTTGCGCGTGGTGATGGCCGGAAAACCCTTCTGCAGGTCGAAGCGCAACATGGCGCCCGGCAGGCTGATGGTGCGGATACCGGTGCGGTTGCCCTGCAGCGTGCCGTTCTCGATGACATCGCGAACCAGGTCTAGATACTGTTTCATGGCCTACCTGTGGCAAGCACGGCAGGGGGATCGCCCCTGCCGTGGAATTATCAGTGGGCGGGTGTCGCCGTGGGTTTGCGATTATAAGCCCACCAGATCAAGGCGAGGCCAGCGACGATCATCGGTATGCAGAGAATCTGACCCATGGTCAGCCAGCCCCACGCCAGGTAACCCAGCTGTGCGTCCGGCACGCGGACGAACTCGACGATGAAGCGGAAGATCCCGTAGAACAGCGCGAACATGCCGGAAACCGCCATGGTCGGGCGTGGTTTGCGCGAGAACAGCCAGAGGATCAGGAACAGCGCCACACCCTCCAGTGCGAACTGGTACAGCTGCGAAGGGTGACGGGGCAACTGCGCCGGATCGCTGAACGGCGGGAAGATCATCGCCCATGGCACGTCGGTCGGCTTGCCCCAGAGCTCGGCGTTGATGAAGTTGCCGATACGCCCGGCACCCAGGCCGATCGGCACCAGCGGTGCGACGAAGTCCATCAGCTCGAAGAACGACTTGTTGTTGCGTTTGCCGAACCACAGTGCCGCCAGCATCACGCCGATAAAACCGCCGTGGAACGACATGCCGCCTTTCCACACTTCGAAGATCAGCGTCGGGTTGGCCAGATACTGGTGCAGGTCGTAGAACAGCACGTAACCCAAGCGCCCGCCGACGATCACGCCCATCGACAGCCAGAACACCAGGTCGGAGAGCTTCTCGCGGTTCCAGGTCGGGTCGAAGCGATTCAACCGGCGCGAGGCGAGCAGCCAGGCACCGCCGATGCCGATCAGGTACATCAAGCCGTACCAGTGGATTTTCAGCGGCCCGAGGGCCACGGCCACGGGGTCGATCTGCGGGTAAGGCAGCATGGTGGTTCCTCTAGATCAAAAAGCTGAGGCCGACGCAGAACAGCAGCGCGGCAAACAGGCGCTTGAGCAGGCGCGGCGACAGCTTGTGCGCCAGACGCGCGCCGAAGCGGGCGAAAAACATGCTGGTGACGGCAATGCCGACCAGCGCGGGGAGATAGACATAGCCCAGACTGTGCGCGGGCAGGTGAGTTTCGTTCCAGCCCAGGATCATGAAACTCAGGGCACTGGCCAGGGCGATAGGCAAGCCGCAGGCCGACGAGGTGGCCACGGCCTTCTGCATGGGCAGGCTGCGCCAGGTGAGAAAAGGTACCGTGAGCGAGCCGCCGCCAATACCGAAGATCGCCGAGGCCCAGCCGATCACCCCACCGGCAGCGATCAGCCCAGGCTTGCCGGGGATGCCACGGCTGGCCTTGGGCCTGAGGTCGAGGGCCATCTGCAGCGACACCAGCAGGGCGAACACGCCGATGATCTTCTGCAGCATCGGCCCCTGGATCAACGAGGCGGTCTTGGCGCCAATGCCGGCGCCGATGAGGATGCCGACGGTCATCCACAGGAACACCGGCCACTGTACGGCCCCCTTGCGGTGGTGTTCCAGCACGGCGTTGATCGAGGTGAAGACGATGGTCGCCAGCGAAGTCCCGACCGCCAGGTGCGTGAGGATCGAGGCATCGAAGCCCTGCAGGGTGAAGCTGAACACCAGCACCGGCACGATGATGATGCCGCCGCCCACGCCAAAGAGCCCGGCCAGTACGCCGGCGCAAGCGCCCAACAGCAGATAGAGCACGAATTCCATTCGCAGACCCTGTGAATACGATCCGGCATGGTAACGGAAGCCGGGGCTGCGCCTCTAGTGAACTCTGTGTCAGGTGATGGCAGTGCAACCAGACTGTGGTTAGAGTGGCACAAAACACTGAGGCCAACCCATGTGCCTGATCGTATTCGCCTGGCGGCCGGGGCACGCCCTGCCGCTGATCGTCGCGGCCAACCGCGACGAGTTCTACGCCCGCCCCACCCAGGCGCTGGCCACCTGGGAGGATGCCCCGGGCGTGCATGCCGGGCGCGACCTCGAAGCCGGTGGCAGCTGGCTGGGCATAGGCCCAGGCGGGCGCTTCGCGGCGCTGACCAATATCCGCGACCCTCGCCAGCCGCTCGGGCCGCGTTCGCGCGGGGAACTGGTGGCCGCCTTCCTGCAGGGCGAACTGGGCGTGGAAGCGTATCTGGACCATGTCGCCAGCCGCAGTGCGCAGTACTCGGGGTTCAACCTGCTGGTGGGCGATGGCGAGCGGTTGGGCTATCTGCACGCCCGAGACCCGGCGCCACGACTTCTGCCACCTGGCATTTACGGGCTATCCAACGCCGGGCTGGACACGCCGTGGCCGAAACTGCTGAAAGCGCGCTCGGCGCTGGGCGAGGTGCTCGAATCGGCAGACCCGCAGCAGCTACTGGCGCTGCTGGCCGATGCTGCGCCAGCACAGGACGCAGAGCTGCCGGAGACCGGCGTAGGGTTGGCGACCGAGCGGTTGCTGTCGAGTGTGTTCATTGCCAGCCAGAATTACGGGACACGGGCAAGTACCGTGCTGATCGTGGATGATCAGGGCAGAAGGCGGATGATCGAGCGCAGTTTCGGGCCCTTTGGCGGGCATCTGGGGGAAGTGGAACTGAACCTCGTATGACTTTCAGGCCTCTTCGCGGGCAAGTCCGCGAAGAGGCCTGTGAACGATCAAAGGCTCTTGTTCGGCCCGATCATCCGCGCCAGTCCAAGGTTCTTCAGCGCCAGTTGCAGCGAGCTGTGGATAACCTGCGGGTTGTCATGGGTCATGGCTTCGGTCAGGAGCTCACGGGCCTTGCTCATGTTGATCTGACGCAGCATCCACTTCACCTTCGGCAGGTTGGTGGCGTTCATCGACAGGCTGTCGAAGCCCATGGCCATGAGCAGGATCGCCGCTGCCGGGTCACCGGCCATCTCGCCGCAGATACTCACCGGCTTGCCTTCGGCGTGGGCGTCGCGCACCACGGTCTGCAAGGCTTGCAGCACCGCGGGATGAAGGTAGTCGTACAGATCGGCGACCCTCGGGTTGTTGCGATCGACAGCCAGCAGGTACTGCGTGAGGTCGTTGGAGCCGACCGAGAGGAAGTCGACCTGACGCGCGAGTTCCTTGGTCTGGTAAACGGCCGCCGGAATCTCCACCATCACGCCAACCGGGGGCATCGGCACGTCGGTGCCTTCGTCACGCACTTCGCCCCAGGCGCGGTGGATCAGGTGCAACGCCTCTTCCAGCTCGTGGATGCCGGAGATCATCGGCAGCAGGATACGCAGGTTGTTCAGCCCCTCGCTGGCCTTGAGCATGGCGCGGGTCTGCACCAGGAAGATTTCCGGGTGGTCGAGGGTGACGCGAATACCGCGCCAGCCGAGGAAGGGGTTTTCTTCCTTGATCGGGAAGTAGGACAGCGCCTTGTCGCCGCCGATATCCAGCGTGCGCATGGTCACCGGCAGCGGATGGAAGGCCGCCAACTGCTCGCGGTAGATCGCCAGCTGTTCCTTTTCGCTGGGGAAGCGCTGGTTGATCATGAACGGCACTTCGGTGCGGTACAGGCCCACGCCTTCGGCGCCACGCTGCTGGGCCCGGGCAACGTCAGCGAGCAGACCGGTGTTGACCCACAGCGGCATGCGGTGGCCATCGGGGGTGACGCACGGCAGCTCGCGCAGGGCATCGAGCCCCTGGGCCAACTGGCGCTCTTCCTCGACCACGTCGCTGTACTGCTTGCGCAGTACATCGCTGGGGTTGGTATAGGCCTCGCCCTTGTAGCCGTCGAGAATCATCTCGATGCCATCGACCTTCGAATACGGCAGGTCGACCAGACCCATCACCGTCGGGATACCCATGGCTCGCGCCAGGATCGCCACGTGGGAGTTGCCCGAGCCCAATACCGACACCAGGCCGACCAGCTTGCCTTCCGGCACTTCGCCGAGCATCGCCGGAGTCAGCTCCTCGCTGACCAGAATGGTGTTGTCGGGGTAGACCAGCGTCTGCGAGCGGGCCTCCTGCAGGTAGGCCAGCAGGCGGCGACCGAGGTCCTTGACGTCCGAGGCGCGCTCGCGCAGGTAATCGTCATCCATCAGCTCGAAGCGGCTGACGTGCTCGCCGACCACCTGGCGCAGCGCGCCCTGGGCCCACTGGCCGGTCTTGATGACCTCGGCCACTTCGCCACCCAGGGCGGCATCCTCGAGCATCATCAGGTACACATCGAACAGCGCACGCTCTTCGGGACGCAACTGGGTCGCAAGCTTCGCCGACAGCTTGCGCATGTCGGCGCGCACCCCTTCGAGGGCGTTGTTGAAGAGCTTGAGTTCGCCGTCGATGTCT
>NZ_JAYFUI010000134.1:0-7425 GCF_034961125.1 Pseudomonas machongensis
GAAGCGGCCGACCAGACCCATCGCCGCTATGAGGCCGGGCGTGAGTCATTCCTTGCCGACCTGCAGGCGACCCGCGCCTATACCGACGTGCGTGCGCAATTGGCGGCGGCCAATACCCAGGTGGCGATGGGGCAGATCGGTGTGTTCCTGGCCTTGGGTGGCGGCTGGAAGGCGACAGCGGTGCAGTGAGTGGCACCGCGTCGTGGTATTCGTGGGCCTGTAGGAGCGGGCTTGTCCCGCGAACACGGGCGTAGCCCGTGCCAGGCAGCGCGGTGTCTTTTTCGCGGGTAAATCGGAGCGCCGAACCGCCGCCCCACAAGGTCTGCGCTATCTCTGGAGCGGGCTACGCCCGCGAAGCAGGCGCCCCCATTCCACAAGCAAACCGCGTAGAAAACGTTTGCGTATTTCCCGGTCCGACACTCAAGTATTCCTCCGCGACGCCGATCTACTAGCACCAGCGTCCCGGAAGAGGGCGCGATTTCCCGTTCAATAATAAAGCGGGTGGTCAGCGTGATCAGGATGATCCCGGCCTCTTGCCAGGAGCTTCGCCATGTCTCGACCCCGTGCCCGGATTGCCTCGCAACTCGGCGTCGCCCTCGCCATCGTGCTGGCGCTGGTGATCACCGGCAGTACCCTGTTCGCCCTGCGCTCGCTGGACGACGCCAACCTCGCCACCCGCCAGCAACACCTGGCCAGTGAAGCGCGGCTGCTGGCCGACCAGCTCGACACCTTCCACGGCTCGCTCAAGGACAACACCCAGCGCCTGAGTGGCCTGTTCGAGCGCCGTTTCGCCTCGGGCCTGTCGCTGCATGCCGGCGAGACCGTGCAGGTGGCCGGCCAGGCCACGCCTGCCCTGTACCTGGGCGATCAGCTGATGAACAACGACTTTCGGGTAGTCGATGAATTCCAGCAGATGACCGCCGGCATCGCGACGCTGTTTGTGCGCAGCGGCGACGACTTCGTGCGCATCACCACCAACCTCAAGAAACAGGACGGGAGCCGGGCCATTGGCACCCAGCTGGACCGCCAGCACCCGGCCTACAGCAAGCTGCTCGCCGGGCAGATGTATGTAGGGCGTGCGGTGCTGTTCGACCGTAACTACATGACCCGTTACGTGCCGGTGAGCGATGCCAGCGGCCGGGTGATCGCCGTGTTGTTCGTCGGTTTCGACTACACCGATGCGCAGAACGCGCAGTTCGCCAATCTCAAGCGCTTCCGCATCGGCCAGACCGGCTCGCTGGCGCTGCTCGACAACCAGGGCCAGTGGCTGGTGCCGCCTGCCGGCGTGGCCGATGCGCAGGCTGCGGTTGCCGCTGTGGCCGGCCTGGGCGACAAAGGCCGCTTCTGGACCAACGGCCAGCAGCAACTGTTCAGCGTGGTCGAGCCCTTTGCCGAGGGGCCGTGGACCGTTGTGGCGAGCATGCCCGAGTCGGAAATTCGCGACGTGACCTGGAGTGTCGGCCTACGCCTGGCGATCGGCAGCTTGCTGGCGATGGTCCTGGCCGTGCTCGCCACGCTCTGGCTGTTGCGGCGCAAGCTTCGCCCGCTGGACGACCTGGTGCGCCAGGCCGAAGCCCTGGGCGCGGGTGACCTCAGTGCACGCCTGGCGGTGACCAGCGAAGACGAGATCGGCCAGTTGGCGCGCAGCTTCAACCAGATGGGGGATGCCCTGGCGACCATGGTCGAGCACATTCGCAGTGCTTCCGAGCAGGTCAGCGCGCGCTCGCGCTCCCTGGCCGGGCTTTCGTCCGGTGCCTGCGAGGGTATGGAGCAGCAGTCAGGCGAGATCACCAGCATGGCTGGCGCCGTCGAGGAGTTCAGCGCCACCTCGATGAACATCGCCGAGAACATGGCCGGCACCGAGCGCATGGCCCAGGACAATGCCCAGCAGACGCGCATCGGCCGCAGCGCCATGGACCAGGCGTCCGTCTCGCTCAAGCAGATCGCCGAAGCGCTGGGTGGCACCGCCACAGTGATGGACAGCCTGGGCTCGCGTTCGCAGGAAATCGGCGGCATCGTCGGGGTCATCACCGCGATTGCCGAGCAGACCAACCTGCTGGCGCTCAACGCCGCCATCGAGGCGGCCCGCGCTGGCGAGCAGGGCCGTGGTTTCGCCGTGGTTGCCGACGAAGTACGTGGCCTGGCCGCGAGAACCCGCCAGGCCACCGATGAAATTTCCGGAATGATCGCCAGTATCCAGCAGCAGACCGGGCATGCGATCAGCACCCTGGAGCAGGGCAATCGCCTGATGCAGGAAGGCCTGGAACGCAACGAAAAGGTCGCCGAGGCACTGGCGCGCATCGACGAGCAGAGCCGCGCGGCGGGCGAACAGTTCACCGCCATCAGCACTGCGACCCAGGAGCAGAGCAGCACCGCGAACCTGCTCAGCCGTAACCTGCAGAGCATCGCCCAGGCCAACAGCGAGCAGCACGACGTGGCCAATGAGCTGGCGGCCACGGCCAAGGAGCTCGAGGGCCTGGCCGGGCAGTTGCGCCAGGAAGTGGATCGCTTCCGGGTAGGGGGTTGATCTGATCTGACCAGGGCTGCAATGCAGCCCTGTACGCAAGTTTTTCCGCACTGTCGTCGATCCCTTCCTAGACTTGTAAGTCTCCACGAGAACTGGTCCAGGAAGAGAAGATCGCCATGTCCCAGTCGCCATCCCTGCTGCAACTGCAAGTGCCCAACCCTTTTCTGCAGCGTCATCTGGGCCCGGATGCCCGTGAACAGAGCGCCATGCTCGCGGCCCTGGGGGTCGCCAGTCGCGATGCCCTGATCGAGCAGACCGTTCCGCCAGGTATCCGTTTCGGTCGCCCGCTTGACCTGCCCCCGGCCCTCGACGAGCAGGCAGCCCTGGCCAGGCTGGCCGGATACGCCGGGCAGAACCAGGTGTGGACCAGCCTGATCGGCATGGGCTATCACGGTACCGTCACGCCAACCGTCATCCTGCGCAACGTGCTGGAAAACCCCGGCTGGTACACCGCCTACACACCGTATCAGCCGGAGATTGCCCAAGGCCGCCTCGAGGCGCTGCTCAATTTCCAGCAGATGATCATCGACCTCAGCGGCCTGCCGCTGGCCAACGCCTCGCTGCTCGATGAGGCGACGGCCGCCGCCGAGGCCATGGCCTTGGCCAAGCGGGTCGCACGCAGCAAGAGCAATGCGTTCTTCGCCGACGAACACTGCCACCCCCAGACGCTCTCGGTCTTGCGAACCCGTGCCGAAGGTTTCGGCTTCGAGCTGATCGTCGATTCGCTGGAGAACCTGGGCAAGCATCAGGTATTCGGTGCGCTGCTGCAGTACCCCGACACCCATGGCGAGGTCCGCGACCTGCGGCCGTTGATCGAGCAGTTGCATGGCCAGCAGGCGCTGGCCTGCGTTGCCGCCGACCTGTTGAGCCTGGTGGTGCTGACGCCGCCTGGCGAAACCGGGGCCGACGTGGTGCTAGGCTCGAGCCAGCGCTTCGGTGTGCCGATGGGCTATGGCGGGCCTCATGCGGCGTATTTCGCCTGTCGTGACGACTACAAGCGGGCGATGCCCGGACGCATCATCGGCGTGTCCCGCGATGCCCGCGGCAACACCGCCCTGCGCATGGCCCTGCAGACCCGCGAGCAACACATACGCCGCGAGAAGGCCAACTCCAACATCTGTACCGCCCAGGTACTGCTGGCCAATATCGCCGGTTTCTACGCCGTCTACCATGGCCCCGAAGGCCTGCGGCGCATCGCCCAGCGTGTGCAGCGCCTGACCCAGATCCTGGCGACCGGGCTGCAGTCCAAGGGCATCAAGCGCCTCAATCAGCACTTCTTCGACACCCTCACCCTCGACGTTGGCGGCACCCAGGCCGCGATCATCGAAAGTGCCGAAGAAGCACGCATCAACCTGCGCATTCTAGGGCGGGGGCATCTGGGCGTGAGCCTGGACGAGACCTGTGACGAAGCGACGGTGCTCAAACTGTTCGACATCTTCCTCGGGGTCGACCACGGGCTGGATGTCGCCACCCTCGATCAGCAGCCCCTGCCCCCGGCAGTGCCGGACACTCTGCTGCGCAGCACGCCGCTGCTCGAACACCCGGTGTTCAACCTGCACCACAGCGAAACCGAGATGCTGCGTTACCTCAAGCACTTGGAGAACAAGGATCTGGCGCTGAACCAGTCGATGATCCCGCTGGGCTCGTGCACCATGAAACTCAACGCCACCAGCGAGATGATTCCCATCACCTGGCCTGGCTTTGCCCTGCTGCATCCCTTCGCACCGGCTGCACAGGTGCAGGGCTACAAGGCGATGATCGACGAGCTGGAGGGCTGGCTGTGCGCGATCACCGGTTTCGATGAGATCTGCATGCAGCCCAACTCCGGCGCCCAGGGTGAATATGCCGGGCTGATGGCCATCACCCGCTATCACCGCAGCCGCCATCAACCCCAGCGCACCCTGTGCCTGATTCCGTCGTCGGCCCATGGCACCAACCCGGCCTCGGCGCAGATGGCGGGCATGGAGGTGGTGATCGTCGACTGCGACGAGGCGGGCAACGTCGACCTCGATGATCTCAAGGCCAAGGCGCGCCAAGCCGGGGATCGATTGTCGTGCCTGATGATCACCTACCCCTCGACCCATGGGGTGTACGAGGAGGGCATTCGCGAAATCTGCGAGGTGGTCCATCAACAGGGCGGGCAGGTGTACATGGACGGCGCCAACCTCAACGCCCAGGTGGGCCTGGCGCGTCCGGCGGATATCGGCGCCGACGTCTCGCACATGAACCTGCACAAGACCTTCTGCATCCCCCATGGCGGTGGTGGGCCGGGCATGGGGCCGATCGGGGTGCGCGCACACCTGAAGCCCTTCGTCGCCAGCCATCCGGTGGTGCCGGTACCGGGCCTGGACCCGAACAACAGCGCCGTCAGCGCAGCGCCCTGGGGCAGTGCCAGTATCTTGCCGATCAGCTGGATGTACATCGCCCTGATGGGGCCACAGCTGGCCGATGCCAGCGAGGTGGCGATCCTCAGCGCCAACTACCTGGCCAACCGCCTGGCGGGGGCCTTTCCGGTGCTCTATCGCGGGCGTAACCAGCGCGTGGCCCATGAATGCATCCTCGACCTGCGTCCGCTCAAGGCGCAGACCGGGATCACCGAGGAGGACGTGGCGAAGCGCCTGATGGACTATGGCTTCCACGCGCCGACCATGTCGTTCCCGGTGCCGGGCACGCTGATGGTCGAGCCGACCGAGAGTGAGTCGAAGGCGGAACTGGATCGCTTTGTCGAGGCGATGTTGGCGATCCGTGACGAGATTGCCCAGGTGCAGGAGGGGAATTGGCCAGCGGAGGACAATCCGCTCAAGCATGCGCCGCACACGCTGGCCGATGTGCTGGCACCCTGGAGTCGGCCTTATAGCCTGGAGCAGGCGGTCGCGCCCAGTGCGCATGTGCGTTTGCACAAGTACTGGCCCGCGGTGAATCGGGTGGACAACGTGTACGGCGATCGCAATCTGTTCTGTGCTTGCGTGCCGGTGGACGCGTATCGCTGAATCCGGGCCTGCTGTGGGGGCGGTGCTGCGCGGGTCTGCTCGCGCAGCCCGCTCCCGCAACGGGCGTCGAATGCAGGTTACTGAGCGGTGAGGTTACGGGCCAGGATCGCGTTGGCCAGTTCCATATCGCTGGCCTGGACGCCAGGGTTGTCGGCACGCACCTGACGCATCGCCGCTTCCAGGTAAGGGCCGCGGATCGAACCTTCGCTTGCCACGAAGCTGCCGGCATCGTCCTGGGCGGCCGCGACCAGTTTGTGGTCCTTGAACGTCAGGTAGGTCGAACCGGTGGTCGCACCAGACGAAATGACGTTGCGCCAGAAGCCGTCGGCCATGGCGGAGCCGATCGGCAGGGACAGCAGGGCAGCAGCCGCAATGGCGGTTTTGAAACGCATGTGAATTACCTCGAACGATGAGGGCGGGGGGATGCGAGGTTGGATCGCCGCGCGGGCCGCAAGTTCCTTTGCACGCCGCGTATGCCGGGCGCTCAGGCACATACCCGAAGGACTTCCGCGAGGCTGGTCATGCCCCGAGCCACCCTGTCTTCACCGCAGCGGCGCAGGTCGCGCATGCCCTGGGCCAGAGCCTGCTGGCGCAGGCTGGCAAGGTCGCTGTCCGGGCCGATCCGAGTTCGCAGGGCGTTGTCCAGCACGAGCAGTTCGAATAGCCCCGTGCGCCCTAGGTAACCAGTACCGCGACACTGGCGACATGCCGTTTCACGAGTGCCGGGACGTCCCTTGCAGGCGCTGCAGAAGGTGCGTACCAGACGCTGGGCCATCACGCCGATCAACGTGGCCTTTATCAGGTAATCGGCCACACCCAGCTCCTGCAGGCGAGTAATGGCGCTGCAAGCGTCGTTGGTGTGCAGGGTCGATAGCACCAGGTGTCCGGTCAACGCCGCCTGGACCGCCACCTGGGCGGTTTCGCGGTCGCGTATCTCGCCGATCATGATGATGTCCGGGTCCTGGCGCAGCAGCGCACGCACGCCGTTGGCAAAGCCGAGGTCGAGGCCGGGCTGGACCTGCAACTGATTGAAGCCGGGCTCCAGGCGCTCGATCGGATCTTCGATGGTGCACAAGTTGACCTCTGGCGTGGCCAGGTGCTTCAGGCTGGCGTAGAGCGTGCTGGTCTTGCCCGAGCCGGTGGGGCCGGTGAGCAGGATGATGCCCTGGCGCTTTGCCAACAGCGCGTGCCACTGCTCCAGCAAGGCACCTTCGAGCCCCAGGCGCTCCAGGTCTTCGTGCAGTTGTTCGGGATCGAAGAGGCGCAACACCAGTTTTTCGCCGAACGGTGTCGGCAGGGTCGACAGACGCAGCTCGACCTGCGCGCTGCCGGGCAGGCGGCTTTTCAGGCGTCCATCCTGTGGGCGGCGCTTCTCGGCGACATCCATTCGCCCGAGGTGCTTGAGACGGCTGACCAGCGCCAGGACCACGCCGGCGGGAAACTGGTAGACCGTATGCAGCAGGCCGTCGATGCGGTAGCGCAAGCGACCCTCGTCGTGGTGGGGTTCGAGATGGATATCGCTGGCACGCTGCTCGATGGCGTACTGCAGCAGCCAATCGACGATATGCACGATGTGCGCATCGTCGGCGCTGATGGCGGTGCTGCGCCCACCGAGCTCCAGGAGCTGCTCAAGTTCGCCCAGGCTTGCGCGCTGCTGCTGGTGGGCGCCCTGCACGGATCGCGACAGGCGCTGGAACGTGTCGCCGAGCTGGCGCAGTTGCACAGGGCTGGCCAGCACCCGGCGAATCGGCTGGCCTAGGCTGCGGCTGAGGTCGGCTTCCCACTCGCGTTGGTAGGGCTGTGCGCTGGCCACGGTAATGCCGGTCGCATCCAGCGCCACGGCGAGGATGCCGTGGCGCTGGGCGAAAGCGGGCGAGATCAGGCCGGCGACGCGAGCCAGATCGACCT
>NZ_JAYFUI010000135.1:0-8073 GCF_034961125.1 Pseudomonas machongensis
GGGCCGCGCCGCCTACGAGCCCAACTCGATCGATGCTGGCTGGCCGAAAGAAACCCCAGCAGCGCCGCAGGACGGTGGCTTCGAGAGCTACCAGGAGCGCGTCGACGCGCACAAGATCCGCCAGCGCAGCGAGTCGTTCGGCGATCACTTCTCGCAAGCCCGGCTGTTCTTCCACAGCATGAGCGACACCGAACAACAGCACATCATCAAGGCCTACAGCTTCGAGCTGGGCAAGGTGGAGCGCGAGCATATTCGTGCGCGTGAGGTTAATGAGATTCTGGCCAATATCGACCTGAAGCTTGCAGCCGCTGTCGCGCAGAACCTCGGCCTACCGGCGCCGAAGACCGGGACGGTCAAAGGTAAGGAATCGAAACTCAAGGCGTCGCCGGCCCTGAGCCAGATGAATCATCCCGGCGATGTGGGCATCAAGGGGCGCAAGATCGCGTTGCTGGTGGCCAATGGCGTGGATGACGAAAGCGTCGACAAGCTGGTCAAGGCGCTGGAGGCCCACAGCGCACGTCCCATGCTGCTGGGGCCAACCTCGGCGCCGGTGAAGACCTCTGGCGGCAAGGCGCTGGCGGTGGATGCGTCGATGGAGGGCATGCCCTCGGTCATGTTCGACGGGGTCCTGGTGCCCGCTGGTAAGGCCTCGCTGGATGCACTGGCGGGCAGTGGCGTGGCCAAGCACTTCCTGCTCGAGGGCTACAAGCACCTCAAGGCGATCGCTCTGGCCAATGATGGCAAGGCGCTCCTGGGGGCGCTGGGGCTCAAGGAGGACAAGGGGTTGCTGCTTGGGGATGACCAGAAGACCGTGGAAGCCTTTGTGAAGGCGGTCGAAGGGCACCGGGTATGGGAGCGGGAGGCCGCTGCAGAAGCGATTCCGGCTTGATGCCGTAGCATCTGTTCGCGGGTAAACCCGCTCCCACAGGCTATGTACCCATCTGTGGGGGGCGGGTTTACCCGCAATGGTGTCGACTCATCTGTGGGAGCGGTTTTACCCGCGAAGATGTCGACGCTGTCTCAGCGCTGATGCGGCACCAGCACCACCTGTGCTGGCAATGCCCGCTGGATCTCGTGCTTCTGCTTCAGCACAAAGTCCGCATCGATCCGCGTCACCCGCTTCTGCAGCAGGGTCTTGAGCCACGGCGCATCCTGAGTGCGTGGCACCTGGAACACCACTTCGCACTGGTAATTCACCACATCGGCGGCGATGTTATCCAGTTGCTTGCGCATGGCTGCAATGTCCGTGGTTTTCAGTGCAATCACCGTGCTCGGTGCCGCCGGGTCGATGACCCGTGCCTGTGGCTTGGATTCTGCAGCCTTCAGCGCGGCTTCAGCCTTGTCCAGCTCGGCCTGGCGAGCATGGGCGACGGCATCGCCGCCGGTCAGCGCTGGTGCCTGGGGCATCAGTGCACGGGCGCGGGCCAGCGCAGTGGCGGCCGCATTGACGTCGCCTTTCTGCAGGACGATCTGGCTGCGTTGCAGGTAGGCTTCGGCGATCTGGCGCTGGTATTGCTCGATACGCGCATCGTTCGGCGACTGTGCCTGCAGGCTGGCGAGCTGGTCTTCGGCAGTGGCCAGCTCGTTGCTGGCGATGTTCTGTTGCAACTGCTGCCAGGCGTCTGGCTGCGCAGGCGCGACCGGCTGCTCGACCGGGGCACTGGAACAGGCGGCCAGGAACAGGGAAAACGCGGCAACAAGCAGATAACGGGAGGCGAACGGCTTCATTCCTGCGACTCTCTATTTGCGCAAAAAGCGAGCAAGTCTACACCCAGGTGCGCACGCTCGAAAACAAGTCTTACAGACCCTTTACGGGCGCAAAGGTTGCAGGGTGCGTCAATGCGCACCCTGAAATTTCAGCGCTTGGGCAATGCCAGGCTCAGCAAGAATAGCACTGCGGCACAGACCACGATCGATGGACCAGCAGGCGTATCCTTGAACCAGGACATCGCCAGCCCCCCGCAAACCGCTGCCACGCCCAGCAAGCTGGCGCCCAGGGCCATCTGCTCGGGCGAGCGCGCGTGACGCTGTGCCGCAGCGGCCGGGATGATCAGCAGCGAGGTGATCAGCAGCACGCCGACGATCTTCATCGCCACTGCGATCACCACCGCGATCAGCAGCATCAGCGCCATGCGCAGGGCCGCCACTGGCAGGCCCTCGACCATCGCCAGCTCCTCGTGCACGGTGATTGCCAGCAGCGGGCGCCAGAGCACCGCGAGCAAGCCCAGCACCAACACGCTGCCGCCGAGAATCCATGAAAGGTCGGTGGTACTGATCGCCAGCAGATCACCGAACAGGTAGGCCATCAGGTCGATGCGCACATCGTGCATGAAGCTCAGCACCACCAGTCCAAGCGACAGGGTGCTGGGTGCGAGGATGCCGAGCAGGGTGTCGGAGGCCAGCGGCTGGCGCTGTTGCAGGGTCACCAGCAGGATCGCCAGCAGCAGGCAGCCGACCGTTACCGCGAGCGTGGGGCTGACGTCCAGCACGAAGCCCAGGGCCACGCCCAGCAGCGCGGCATGGGACAAGGTGTCGCCGAAATAGGCCATGCGCCGCCAGACCACGAAGGAGCCCAGTGGGCCGGCCACCAGCGCCAGGGAAAGACCGGCAAGCAAGGCGTACAGAAGAAAATCAGCCATGCTTGCAGTGCTCTCCGTGAACATGGGCGCCAGGGGCGATCACCGCGCCGTGCAGATCGTGGCTGTGATCATGATGGTGGTGGTAGACCGCAAGGCTTGGAGCGTTCTGGCCGAACAGCTCGACGAAGGCCGGGTCGTTGCTGACCTGCTCCGGGTGCCCGGAGCAGCACACGTGGCGGTTCAGACAGACCACCTGGTCGGTGGCGCTCATCACCAGGTGCAGGTCGTGGGAGACCATCAGCACACCGCAGCCATGGCGGTCGCGCAGGCGGGTGATGAGGTTGTACAGTTCGGTCTGGCCAACCACGTCGACGCCCTGTACCGGTTCGTCGAGCACCAGCAGTTCAGGCTCGCGCAGCAGCGCCCGCGCCAGCAATACCCGTTGCATCTCGCCCCCGGAGACCGTCTGGATCGGGCTGTCGATGACTTGCTCGGCGCCCACCTCCTGCAATGCCGACAGCGCCGCAGCGCGATCCACGCCCGGCACCAGGCGCAGGAAACGCAGTACCGACAGCGGCAGGGTCGCGTCGACCTGGATCTTCTGCGGCATGTAGCCGATGCGCAGGCGCGGCTTGCGCCAGACCTTGCCACTGTTCGGCTTGAGCAGACCGAGCACGGCGCGCACAAGTGTGGTCTTGCCAGCACCGTTGGGGCCGATCAGGGTGACGATCTGGCGTGGTGCTACCGACAGGTCGATGCTGTCGAGCACCGCTTCGCCGCCAAAGGTGACGCCGACCTGCTCCAGGCGGATCAGCGCTTCGCTCATGCGGCGCCCCGGCAGTTACTGCAAAGGCCGACCACTTCGACGGTCTGGGTGTCGACGGCAAAGCCCACAGCCTTCGCACTGGCTACGATGGCGCCGCTGATGCTCTCCTGCTCCAGTTCGATGGCCACGTGGCATTCGCGGCAGATCAGGAACTGGCCTTGGTGCTTGTGTTCAGGGTGGCTGCAGCCGATGAAGGCGTTGAGCGAGGCGATGCGGTGCACCAGGCCGTTCTCGAGCAGGAAGTCCAGGGCGCGGTACACGGTCGGTGGTGCGGCGCGGCGGCCGTCCTGTTCGCTGAGCACGGCGAGGATGTCGTAGGCGCCCAGCGGCTTGTGGCTTTGCCACACCAGCTCCAGCACACGGCGGCGCAGCGCGGTCAGGCGCAGACCCTGGCGGACGCACAGGGCGTCGGCTTCGGCCAAGGCGCTGTGGACGCAATGGGAATGATCGTGGGGACGGTGAGCCAGCGGCGTGATTGACATGGGCGGCGACGGTTATCGATGGAGACGTTATTATGTTACCTGTTTCTGACGAGCCGAGTATCCACTGTGTCCCGATTCCTTGCTCTCTTTGTCGCTTTCATCACCTTCTCGGCCCAGGCCGACGTGCGTGTGCTGACCAGCATCAAGCCCCTGCAGCAGATCGCTGCCGCGGTTCAGGACGGTGTCGGCAGCCCCGAAGTGCTGCTGCCGCCCGGCGCCTCGCCGCACAACTACGCCTTGCGCCCGTCCGACGTACGGAAGGTGGGCGATGCCGACCTGCTGTACTGGATCGGCCCGGACATGGAGAGCTTCCTGCCGCGCGTGCTGAAAAACCGCAGCAAGCCGACCATCGCCGTGCAGACGCTGGCGGACATGAAGCTGCGTCGTTTTGGCGAGGACAGCCACTCGCATGAAGAAGACCACGACGATCACGACCATGACCACCAGCCGGGGTCGCTCGATGCGCACCTGTGGCTGTCATCGGTCAATGCCCGGGTGATTTCGGCGAAAATGGCCAGCGACCTGGCGGCGGCGGATCCGGCCAATGCGGCGCGCTATCAGGCCAACCAGAAGGCCTTCGTCGAGCGTCTGGACGCGCTCGACCAGCGGATCAAGGCCCGTGTGGCGGGCATTGCCGGCAAGCCTTACTTCGTGTTCCACGAAGCGTTCGACTATTTCGAAGCCGAGTACGGGCTGCGTCATACCGGCGTGTTCAGCGTCGCCGCCGAAGTGCAGCCGGGTGCCCAGCATGTCGCGGCCATGCGCAAGCGTCTGCAGGAAGTTGGCCCGACCTGCGTGTTCAGCGAGCCGCCGATCCGCCCGCGCCTGGCCGAAACACTGGTGGCCGGGCTGCCGGTGACCTTGGCGGAGCTGGATGCACTGGGTGGGAACGATCCGGTGGATGGCAAGGGCTACGAGCGTTTGCTGGAGAAGCTGGGCAACGACCTGGTGGGTTGCCTGGAGCATCTCTAGCGGCTGACCCGGCCCTATCGCGGGGCAAGTCGCAGCGGCGGTTCGCCGCTGCGACTTGTCCCGCGATAGGGCCGCCGCGCTTACAGCGCAAACGGCAACTTCAAAGCCACCTGCTGACGCTGCACCAAACGCACCTCGAACTCGCTCGGATCATGGATCGTCACGTCCATGCCGGCGAAGTCCCGCGCCGCGATCAGGCGCGACAGCCAGAAGCGTACGCAACCCACGCGCAGCATCACCTGCCACAGCTCTGCCTCGGCCGCAGTGAACGGCCGCAGCGCCGCGTACGCCCCCAGCAGCGCCTGGGCGCGCGGCAGATCGATGCCGCCGTCGGCGTCCAGGCACCAGTCGTTGATGGTGATGGCGATGTCATACAGCATCGGCCCGGAGCAGGCGTTGTAGAAATCGATCAGCCCGGTCAGGTGGGTGCCTTCGAACATCACGTTGTCGCGGAACAGGTCGGCGTGCAGGTTGGCCCTGGGCAGTGCCAGGATCTGCGCCTTGTGCGCGGCGATTTCGTCCAGCGCCGGTTGCAGCAGCTGCGCCTGTTCGGTGCTCAGGCCCGGCAGCAGGTCGGCGCCTGAGGCCAGCATCCAGTCCAGGCCCCGATCGGTGCGACGCTCGATGATGCGCTCGCGGGTCGCCAGGTGGATATGCGCCAACAGCTCGCCAACCTGGGCGCAATGCTGGTTGTTCGGCGCCTTGACGTGCTTGCCCGACAGCCGTGGCTGCAGCAGTGCCGGCTTGCCGCACAGTTCGCGCAGGCCCTTGCCGTCGCGATCGCGCACAGCGTAGGGAACGGGCATGTCGGCGTCATGCAGGACGTCGAGCAGTTCGATGAAGAACGGCATGTCTTCGGCCGGCCCCCGCTCGATCAGCGTCAGCACGAATTCCCCTTTTTCCAGGCTTACGAAGAAATTGCTGTTTTCGGTTCCGGCGGCAATGCCCTGGAAGTCGAGCAGACGGCCCAGCTCGTACGGCGCCAGAAAGGTTTCCAGCTCAGGCCGGGACACAGGGGTGAAGACTGACATGTTGAAAAGTTGCCCATACGGGCACCTCCTGGAGGAGGTGCCTGGTTGATAAGAACGATACGCGTTACTAGCTTACCATTCGAAGATTTTCCAGGACGGAATCAGCATGTCCGGCTGGTCGGATCGAATGAAATTGCCATCGGAGCCATCGGCGCGTACCAGGAAATAAGGCTTGCCGTTTTTCGGCGTGATCTTGATCGCATACAGGAAACCGTTCTGACGGTACTCCTGGATGGTTCTGTCGCCTTCCGTGCGAATGGTCACATCGGGATCTGCCGATGGGGCGTCGTCCGCCGCCAGCGTAACGACCGGCATGGTGGCCAGCAGGCTGAGCAGTAACAGGCGAATGGGTGTACGCATGATAACCTAAGTCCTTTTGTCGTCACTGATCCGGCTATTCTAGCTCCGGACCCGTCGAAAAGGTTGATTCTCCTCATGAGCCAAGCGCCTCTCGTCCTGGTGGACGGTTCGTCCTACCTCTACCGCGCCTTTCACGCCCTGCCGCCGCTGACCACCTCCAAAGGCATGCCCACCGGTGCGGTCAAGGGCGTGTTGAACATGCTCAAGAGCTTGCGCAAGCAGTACCCGGATAGCCTGTTCGCGGTGGTCTTCGACGCCAAGGGCGGCACTTTCCGCGACGCCATGTTCGCCGAGTACAAGGCCAACCGCCCGAGCATGCCCGACGATCTGCGTGTGCAGGTCGAACCGTTGCACGCCAGCGTCAGGGCCCTGGGCTACCCGCTGCTGTGCGTCGAGGGTGTCGAGGCCGACGACGTGATCGGTACTCTGGCCCGTAGCAGTGCGGCAGCCGGGCGTCCGGTCATCATCTCGACCGGCGACAAGGACATGGCGCAACTGGTAGATGGCCACATCACCCTGGTCAACACCATGACCGGCACGGTGCTCGACGTGGCAGGCGTGCACGAGAAGTTCGGCGTGGGCCCTGAGCACATCATCGACTTCCTGGCCCTGATGGGTGACAAGGTCGACAACATCCCCGGTGTTCCGGGGGTCGGCGAGAAGACCGCAGTGGGCCTGTTGACCGGTATCGGTGGCGGTCTGCGTGACCTGTACCAGAACCTCGACAAGGTTCCGGGCCTGGCCATTCGCGGCGCCAAGACCCTGCCGGCCAAGCTCGAGGAGCACCGCGACGCGGCGTTTCTGTCGTATGAGCTGGCGACCATCAAGGTCGATGTCGAGCTGGATGTCCAAGTCGATGCCCTGGTATGCGGCGAGCCGGACCGCGAAGCATTGCTGGCGCTGTACACCGAAATGGAGTTCAAGAGCTGGATCGCCGAGGTACAGCGCGACGCCGCCCGGGAGGGTGACACCATTGCTCCGGTCGAGGAGCCCGCTGCCCAGGTCGAGGCGAAATACGAAACCCTCCTCGACCAGGCGCGCTTCGATGTCTGGCTCGAGAAGCTGCGCCAGGCGCCGCTGTTCGCCTTCGACACCGAGACCACCGGCCTGGATGCCCAGCGTGCGGAGCTGGTCGGCCTGTCATTCGCGGTCGAGCCCCATGAAGCGGCCTATGTGCCGCTGGCCCACGACTACGAAGGTGCTCCGACGCAGCTGGACCGCGACGCGGTGCTGACGGCGCTCAAGCCGCTGCTGGAAGACCCGGCCAAGGCCAAGGTCGGGCAGAACGCCAAGTACGACATCAATATCCTGGCCAACGCTTCGCTGCCGATCCAGATGCGCGGCGTGGCCTATGACACCATGCTCGAGTCCTATGTGCTCGACTCCACTGCTACGCGCCACGACATGGACAGCCTTGCGCAGAAATACCTCGACCACAGCACCATTGCGTTCGAGGATATTGCTGGCAAGGGCGCCAAGCAGCTGACCTTCAACCAGATCCATCTGGACAAGGCTGGCCCGTACGCCGCCGAAGATGCCGATATCACCCTGCGCCTGCACCACGCACTGCAGGCACGCCTGGCGAAAACCCCCAGCGTGCAGCCGGTGCTGATGGATATCGAGATGCCGCTGGTGCCGGTGCTGGCCAGGATCGAGCGCCAGGGCGCGCTGGTCGACGCTGCGCTGCTCAAGGTGCAGAGCGGTGAGCTGGGCGTGAAGATGGCCGAGCTCGAACGTCGGGCGTTCGAGCTGGCCGGCGAGGAGTTCAATCTGGGCTCACCCAAGCAGCTGGGGGTGATCCTCTATGACAAGCTGGGCATGCC
>NZ_JAYFUI010000136.1:0-7683 GCF_034961125.1 Pseudomonas machongensis
AGCGGGATCAGAGGCTCAGGCGCATCGACAGGTCGACGGCCTTCACATCCTTGGTCATCGCGCCGATGGAGATGTAGTCCACACCGGTTTCGGCGATGACCCGCAGGGTGGTTTCGTTGACCCCGCCGCTGGCTTCGAGCTTGGCCTTGCCTGCGGTGATGTGCACCGCTTCGCGCATCTCGTCCAGGGTCAGTTCGTCGAGCATGACGATATCTGCACCAGCCGCCAGAGCCTGGCGCAGTTCGTCCAGACTTTCCACTTCGATTTCCACCGGCTTGCCCGGCGCGATGCGGTGCGCGGCGGCGACGGCTTCGGCCACGCCGCCGCTGGCAGCGATGTGGTTCTCTTTGATCAGGAAGGCGTCATACAGGCCGATGCGGTGATTGTGGCAGCCGCCGCAGGTGACCGCGTACTTCTGCGCAAGGCGCAGGCCCGGCAGGGTCTTGCGGGTATCGAGCAAGCGCACCTGGGTGCCCTCGACCAGGTCGGCGAGAAAGCGTGCGCGGGTGGCCACGCCCGACAGCATCTGCAGGAAGTTCAATGCCGAGCGCTCGCCGGTGAGCAGCGAACGGGCCGGGCCTTCGAGGTGGAACAGCACCTGGTTGGCGGTGGCGCGTTCGCCATCGACCACCTGCCAGTGCACGGCCACCCGCGGGTCGAGCTGGCGGAACACGGCATCGACCCAGGCGGTGCCGGCGATCACGCAGTCTTCGCGGGTGATGATGGTGGCCTTGGCCAGGCGCTCGGCCGGAATCAGCTGGGCGGTGATGTCGCCGCTGCCGACGTCTTCCAGCAGTGCGCGGCGCACGTTGGATTCGATTTCGGCGGTGAGATCGGCGAGACGTAGGTTCGGCATGGTCGGCTCCACAAGCTAGGTGCCGGCGATTATAGGGCAGGGGGGCGCGGTTTACAGCCGTCGACCCTGCAGTCGGGAAGTGTGCGTCTGGTCGCGTCTTGTAAATGGCGTGTTGGCAGCTGTCATCTTTTTCACTGATAATGGCGCCTTGTATTTGGCGTCATAGCTTTGACGATGTTTCCTCGCCAGTCGACCAATACCCTGCAAGGAGTTCGGGATGCATGAAGAAGGCAAGATGGGGCCCTTGGTGGCCGCCATCGACAGAGGGGTGCGCACGCCCTTGCCTTGCCTTCCCGTCGTGCTCCTGCAAGTACGTGACAAAGCGGCACTGCACTTGCGCCAAGGGCTGCGTGCCCTGTTCGACAACGCAGACGACACGCTCTTCGAAATGGCCGACAAGGCTTGTGCGGGCGATCAGCAACATCTCTATTTCGAAGCCATGCGCGACTTGCGTCTCAAGCGCAAGAGCATTGAACGTGCCTTTCTCGATATCTTTCATGAAACCTTCAGCCGCATCGGCCAGGCCGACCCGCTAGGGTCGCTGGGCACTATCGACCTGCCCGTCGGCAAGGCCCAGCGCGAGCGAACCCTGGCGGTCGGTGCCATGGTCGAGCGCGTGCTGGCGCGCGACGTCTTTGCCCTCGAGCAACTCGGCCAGCGCTTTTCCGCCCTGCTCGAAATCCCCCTGGATGTGCGGTGCAATCCGCTGGGGCCTGCGTGCCTGTGTGGCTACTTTCTGGACGCCGGACGCAGCCTGGGGGTAGACCTCAAGGTCAAGCTGGTCCTGCTCAAGCTGTTCGAGCGCTATGTGCTGCGCGACGTCGACCTGCTCTATGGCGAGGCCAACCAATTGCTGGCCGCGGCGGGCGTGCTGGGCGAACTTGCCCCCGCCCCGCGTCGGCGTGCCGAGGACCGCGGCCTGGCCGCACGACGCACCCCGGCCTCGTTGATCGCGGGTGAAGACATAGGTGCGGACAGCGCCGGCCAGGCTTACTTCGCCTCGCTGGAAGGCTTGCTGGCACCGGTACGTGGCAGGCTGGCGCCGCGCTTGCAGAGTGTCTCGACGGCGCAGCCGATCGGTAGCGCCGATTTGCTGCGCCTGCTTACTCACCTGCAGCATTACGTGCCAGGGCCGTTCGAGGCCGACGATTTCGACCTCGGCCAGCAGCTCGAACAACTGTTGCTGCGGGTCAGCGTTCGCAGTGGCACGCGCCGCCGCCTGGCCACTGCCGACGAAGACATGATCAACCTGGTCGACCTGCTGTTCGACCACATCCAGCGCGACGATAACCTGCCCCCGCCCCTGCGCGCCCTGCTTGGACGCTTGCACATCCCACTGCTCAAGGTCGCCTTGCTCGACAAGAGCCTGTTCAGCCGTGCCAGTCATCCAGCGCGCCGCCTGCTCAACGAGATCGCTGCCATGGCCATCGGTTGGGAAGGAGCGGGTGAAGGGTTGCAGGCGCGGGTTGAGCGTATCGTCCAGCGGCTGCTCAGCGATTTCACCGACGATGCTCGGCTGTTCGCCGAGGTGCTCGAGGAGTTCCTGCTTTTCAGCACCGAAGAGCGTCGGCGCAACGAGCTGCTGGAGCAGCGCACCCGCGATGCCGAAGAGGGGCGGGCGCGGACGCTGCAGGCACGCCAGCAGGTCCAGCACGCGCTCAACCAACGCCTGCGCGGGCGCGTATTGCCGCGGGTGGTGGTGCAGATGCTGGTGGACTCCTGGAGCCAGGTGCTGCTGCTCGCCTGGCTCAAGCAGGGCGAGGCGTCCGCGGCCTGGATCGATGGCCTGGCGACCATGGACGCGCTGCTGGACAGCATCGCCCCGCACCCGGGGCCGCAAGCGCGCCAGGCCCTGCTCGAACAGGTGCCGGGGCTGCTCAAGGCTTTGCGTGATGGGCTGGCGGGTGTGGCACTGGATTCGGCTGCGCTGCGCGAGTTCTTCCTGCAACTGGAGCGTCTGCACCTGCGCGCCTGTGCCGAGCCCGGCCAATGGCATGACGAGGCTGATGATGTGCGGGTGGAGACGGATATCGTCCTGGCCGTCGCCGAGGAGTCGGCAGGTGGCCGGGCGCCGGTCCTGGACGAGCACAGCCCGCAATTGCGCCAGGTCCAGCGCCTGCGCCTGGGCACCTGGATCGAGCTCAGCGACGATGACGAGCCGCTGCGCTGCAAGCTGGTGGCGCGTATCGACAGCAGTGATCGGCTGGTCTTCGCCAACCGCACCGGCATGAAGGTGCGCGAGTGGAACAGCATTGGCCTGGCCCTTGCCCTGCATCGTGGCGAGGCACGGGTGCTGGACGACGGGCTGCTGTTCGAGCGCGCCCTCGATGCGGTGCTCGACAGCCTGCGCATTGCCCAGGCACGTTGAGGTACCCACAATCATTTACATGCAAGCGCGCGGTCGGCGGGGCATACTGAAGCCTCGTATCCGGCGTTTTTCAGGATCTGCCCATGCAATTGGACCGCGCCACTGGCTGGTTCTCCGGTGTCACCCACTGCCCCTCGCCGAACTTCAACGCCCGCCCCGAAGGCGAGGCGATTTCCCTGCTGGTGATCCACAACATCAGCCTGCCGCCAGCCTGTTTCGGTACGGGCAAGGTTCAGCAGTTCTTCCAGAACCGGCTTGACCCGGCAGAGCATCCCTACTTCGAAAGCATCCAGCACCTGACCGTGTCGGCGCACCTGTTCGTCGAGCGCGATGGTGCGGTCACCCAGTTCGTGTCGTTGCTCGACCGCGCCTGGCATGCCGGGGTGTCGTGCTTCGACGGGCGTGAGGGATGCAACGACTTTTCCATCGGTATCGAACTCGAAGGCACCGACGATATGCCTTACACCGATGCCCAGTACACGGCCCTGCAACAGCTGACGCGGCAGATCCGCAGCCTCTGGCCTGCGATCGGCCCCGAACGCATCAAGGGTCACGACGATATCGCGCCGGGACGCAAGACCGATCCCGGGCCAGCCTTCGACTGGCCCCGCTACCGCGCTGCGCTGAACGAGGACAAGGCATGAGTTTCCTGGTGTTGGTACTGGTGTTGTGGGTCGAGCAGTTCTCGTCCCTGCGCCATCGCTTGCAGCGTGACGGGTTCTTCCTCGGTGAGCTGGTGCGTCTGGAGCGCAGCGGCAAGGTGCACCCCTGGTGGAGCCTGGCGATCCTGGTGCTGGCACCGGTGCTGGTGCTGGCGTTGCTGCTGCATGTGTTGCAGCCGGTGGCCTACGGCTTGCTGGCGCTGCCAGTGCACCTGCTGGTGCTGATCTACAGCCTTGGGCGCGGAGATGCCAAGGCGGCGCTCGGCCCGTTCCGCGACGCCTGGCGTCGGGGTGATGAACAGGCGGCGCTGCATGTGGCCGAGCGCGATCTGGGCCTGGCTGCAGACGATCCGCGTGACCTGCTGGCGCGGGTGCAGGGCAACCTGGTGTGGCAGGCGTACCAGAGCTTCTTTGCCGTGATCTTCTGGTATTTCCTGCTCGGCCCGGCCGCAGCACTGGGGTATCGCTTGCTGGCGCTGAGTGCAGCAAACAGCCATCAACCAGCGCTCAAGGAGCGCGCGGCGCAGCTGCGCCATGCCATGGACTGGTTGCCGGTGCGGGTGTTGGCATTGAGCTTCGCGCTGGTCGGCAACTTCGTTTCGGTGGCCCGGGTGATGCTGCACGAAGTGCTCAACTGGCACATCAGCGCGGGGCAGTTGATCGCCCGTGTCGGGCGGGTGGCCGATGATATTCCCGAGGAAGAAGAGGCGCAGAGTGCGCTGGCGCGCCTGGACAGCCTGTGGGAACTGCTGCTGCGCAGCGCGGTGCTGTGGTACGCGGTGTTTGCGCTGTGGACGGTGCTGCTGTGAACTGAACGCCGAAGCCGCTTAACCTTAAGTTACAAACCTTGGATTGATTCTGCGCTATACAGAGCCTCGGCCAGTTATGGCCTTGTGCTACCCCGCAGAACAATAAAAATCCAAGGAGGTGACCCATGAAGCGCCTGCTCCATCCGGCCATCGCGTTGATGAACCGGCTGAGCTTCGGCATGAAGTTCAGCCTGATCAGCGTCCTGTTCTTCCTGCCCATGCTGGTCACCAGCTTCTATCTGGTTCGCGATGCCTATCGCCAGTTCCATGTCACAGGCGTCGAGCTGAGCGGCCTTGGCCCTGTGGCTGGCAGCCTGGCCCTGCGTGGCGACCTCGAAAGCCTGGGCAATCTCTTGCAGATCAACGCCGTGCTCGGCCAGTCGGGCCAGGCCGGGGATGTCGAAGCGCGTATCGATGCCCTCGAGGACAAGGTCCAGGCCCAGCTCCAGGCCCTGGCGAGCCAGGATCCGCAGCTCGAAGCCAAGCGCGTCGAGCTGGCCGACGCCTTCGCCAAGGCTCGCGCCGAAACCTCCCTGCAAAACAAGACCGCGCTGTTCGACAAGCTGCTGGCCCAGGCCCAGGTGCTGGGCAAGCTGGTGGCCAGCCAGGCGGGGTTGAGCCAGGACGATCAGGCGTCGGTGCGCCAGTTGAGCGACCTGATCGGTACCAGCACCGCTCAGGTCACCCAGATGCTCGGCGAAGGACGGGCCATCGGCGCCGTTGCCCTGGGGCGCGGCTTCATCGATTCGGCGGGGAGTGCTCGTTTCGAAGACTTGCTGCAACGCCTGGAGCGTCTGTCGGCCGACTACGCCCTGCGTGTGGACGACGCGTTGGCTACCGATACCCAGGCCAAGTCCAGCCTCGGTGCGCAGGCTCAAGCCAGCCAGGCGACAGTGCGCCGGGCAGCGGCGCTGTTCGAGGACCAGGTCGTGGTGGCCGAGACCCTCGATGCGCCCTGGCCGGCGTTCTACGAGCAGGTCAGCGCCCTGATGGGCGAAACCTACCGGCTCAACGATGCCGTCATCGCCCACCTGCAGCAGCAGTTGCAGGCACGCCTGGGCGAGCACCGCCTGCACATGCTGGCGCTGGTCGCGGCGCTGGCCATCGTGTTCCTGTCGATCCTCTACCTCTACAGCGGCTTCTATGTGTCGACCCGGCGTACCCTTGGCAACCTAGGTGCGGCCATGGACAGGGTGGCCGGTGGCGACATGACGGTCAGCTTCGAGGTGCGCAGCCAGGATGAGCTGGGCGAGTTGGGCCAGGGTTTCAACGAGACCGTGCGGCGCATCCGCGTGCTGATCGAGCAGGTGGGGCGTACCGTGGCGACCGTCGAGGAGCAGGCCGGGCAGGTGCTCTCGGTGTCGACACGCAGCAACCAGGCCGTGAGTGGCCAGCGCGAACAGATCGAGCAGGTGGCCACGGCGATGAACCAGATGAGCGCCACCGCCCTAGAGGTGGCCCGCAGCGCGGCGCTGGCCGCCGATGGCGCGCAGCAGGTCAACCGCGAGAGTGCCAACGGGCGCAGCCTGGTGGCGCACCAGCAGGACAGCATTGCTCGCCTGGCCGGCGAGATCGACCAGACGGTGGTTGCGGTCAACCAGCTGGTCGGCGACAGCCAGGCCATCGGCCGGGTGCTGGAAGTGATCCGCAGTATTGCCGAGCAGACCAACCTGTTGGCACTGAACGCAGCCATCGAGGCGGCGCGTGCGGGCGAGCAGGGCAGGGGCTTTGCCGTGGTTGCCGATGAAGTACGTACCCTGGCACGCCGCACCCAGGACTCCACCGAGGAGATCGCGCAGATGATCCAGCGCCTGCAGGAAGGGGTTGGTGCTGCCGTGCGAGCCATGGGCAGCAGCCACCAGATGGCGGCGGGTACCGTGGATGAAGCGCGGCAGGTGCAGCAGGCGCTGGCCAATATCCTGGGCGCGGTGGGCGGTATCGTCGAGCAGAACCAGCAGATCGCCGCGGCCGTCGAGCAGCAGACGGCCGTGGCCCATGACATCGACCAGAACATCGTGGCGATCAACCGCGCAGCGCAGGACACCACGCAGGGCGCCTGCCAGACGGAGGACGCCAGCCGCGCGCTGTCCAGCCAGGTGGTGGAGCTGAAGCGGCTGATCGGGGCCTTCAGAGTCTAGATGGCCCCTGTCAGCCCTGCGGCGCTGTGATCTCCACGGGTTTGCGCAGATCCCTCAGGCTGCGGGTCACGGTGCCGGTGTTGCACTTGGCCGCCGCCTGCTCCGGGGTCATGTCGCGGATGGTGCGGTAGAACAGTTCGCAGGTCTGTTTTTTCTGGGTCACCTGCCACTTGGCCGAGCAGGCCTCCAGTGTCAGCTTGGCGTCCGCCTGCGGGTTGCGGCCCATGCCGGCCTGCCAGCAGGCGGCGCTCAGGTCCTGGCCCATCATCTTCAGGCCTGCGGCGTCCGCCTTGTCCTGATCCCCGCCGGTGTTGTTCTTGTCGGCCGCATACCAGATCGCGCTCGGGTGGTTGGCGCCCAGCACCGGCACTTGGGTGCCCGCTTCCGGGCTGATGCTGACCAGCCCCAGCACATTGACCTTCGGCCCGTACTGCTGCTGGATCCAGCTGCGCACCGGTGCGCCGAAAGCCACCATCGGCAGGGGCTTGGCGTCGTGGCGCAGGGTCATCTCCTTGACCATGCGCGTCTGATAGTCGGCGAAGTAGCTGTAGGTGCCTTCCAGGTCCTTGCCGGCGCTGGCGGGCGCAGCGATCGGGGCGATGTCGACGATGGTCTGGTAGGCCGGGGTCTGGCTGGCCTCGACACCGTTGAAGGTCAGCAGCTGCGCCCAGCGATCGGTGGTGTTGGAGCGCAGGTAGTCCTGGGCCTGGGTCAGCGAATAATCCGGCGGGAAGTGCAGCAGCTCGATGCTGCGGCGATTTTCCAGGGCCATGCCCAGTGGCAGGAACAGGTACCAGTCGTAGGCCCACTTGCCATCGTTGTTCAGACGGGTAGCGCCCTGGTAGGCCAG
>NZ_JAYFUI010000137.1:0-8271 GCF_034961125.1 Pseudomonas machongensis
AGATACGCATCACGGCTGTGATGACGGCGGTTGACCCGCAGGATCATCGGCGGGTGGGCGTTATTGGCGGCGCAGATGGCTTCCCATTGCTCCGGCCAGAACGCCTTGAGCGACTTCTGCAGCCAGCGCGGGTGGGCGGTGCGGACCACGGGGTCGCGCTCCATGCCGGCGAGCAGTTCCTCGCCCTCGCGTTGGGCGCGGCGCAGCACGGCGTTGAGCAGGCCCTTGGCCCAAGGCTTCTTGAGCTTGTCGGCGCAGCCGACGGTTTCGCCGATGGCGGCGTGGGCCGGAATACGTGTGTAGAACAGCTGGTACAGGCCGACCAGCAGCAGCGCCTGTACATCGGCGTCGGCGGCCTTGAACGGCTTTTGCAGCAGTTGTGCGGCAAGCAGGTCCAGGCGCGGCTGCCAGCGGGCGGTGCCAAAGGCCAGGTCCTGAGTCAGGCCGCGGTCGCGCTCCTCGACCTTGTCCAGTTGCGCGGGCAGCGAGCTGTTGAGCGAGGCCTTGCCGCTGAGCACGGCAGCCAGGGCGCGGGCGGCAGCCAGGCGTGGGTTCATTGGCCGAGCACCTTGCCGCTTGCGAACTTCTCGCGGCGGCTGTTGAACAGGTCGCTGAAGGCCAGGGCCTTGCCACCGGGCAGTTGCAGGCGGGTCAGGCTCAGGGCGCCGTCAGCGCAGGCGACCACCAGGCCGTCCTTGCTGGCACTGAGGATCTCGCCTGGCTCACCTTTGCCTGTGGACAAGTTCGCGCCCAGCACCTTCACGGTTTCGCCGTCGAGGGTGCTGTGGCACACCGGCCAGGGGTTGAAGGCGCGGATCAGGCGTTCCAGCTCCACGGCCGGGCGGCTCCAGTCCAGACGTGCCTCATCCTTGTTCAGCTTGTGTGCATAGGTGGCCAGGGCGTCGTCCTGCACCTCGCCCTGCAGGCTGCCGTCGGCAAGGCCGGCGATGGCTTGCACCACGGCGCCAGGGCCCAGTTGGGCGAGGCGGTCGTGCAGGCTGCCGCCGGTGTCGTCGGCGCTGATCGGTGTGGTGACCTTGAGTAGCATGGGGCCGGTGTCCAGGCCCGCTTCCATGCGCATCACGGTTACGCCGCTCTCGGCATCACCGGCCTCGACGGCGCGCTGGATCGGCGCCGCACCGCGCCAGCGTGGCAGCAGGGAAGCGTGGCTGTTGATGCAGCCAAGGCGCGGGATATCCAGCACCGCCTGCGGCAGGATCAGGCCGTAGGCGACCACCACCATCAGGTCCGGTTTCAGTGCGGCGAGTTCAGCCTGCGCGTCGGCATTGCGCAGGGTCTGTGGCTGGTACACCGGTACGTGATGGGCCAATGCGAGGGCTTTGACCGCGCTCGGCATGAGCTTCTGGCCCCGGCCGGCGGGACGGTCGGGCTGGGTGTAGACAGCCACGATTTCGTAAGGGCTGTCGAGCAGGGCCTTGAGGTGTTCGGCGGCAAACTCTGGGGTGCCTGCGAAGACGATGCGCATGGAGTTCTCGCTTCAAAAAAGAAAAAGGCTTGCCGGAGCAAGCCTTCTGGAAGGTGGGGATCAGGCTTGCTGGCGGTGCTGCTTTTCCAGCTTCTTCTTGATCCGGTCGCGTTTGAGCTGAGACAGGTAGTCGACGAACAGCTTGCCGTTGAGGTGATCGAACTCGTGCTGCACACACACCGCCAGCAGGCCCTCGGCCTCGAGCTCGTAGGGCTTGCCGTCGCGATCCTGGGCCTTGACCCGCACGCGCAGCGGGCGGTCGACGTTCTCGTAGAAGCCTGGCACCGACAGGCAGCCTTCCTGGTACTGCCCCATGTCGTGGGTCAGCTCTTCGACGCTGGGGTTGATGAACACTCGCGGTTCGCTGCGATCTTCGGAAAGATCCATCACCACGACCTGCTTGTGCACGTTGACCTGGGTCGCGGCCAGGCCGATGCCGGGCGCTTCGTACATGGTTTCAAACATGTCGTCGATCAGCTGCTGCAGGGCGTCGTCGAACTCCGTTACCGGTTTGGCGAGGGTGCGCAGGCGCGGGTCGGGGAATTCGAGGATGTTCAAGATGGCCATAGGGTCAGGCAGTCACTGTGCGTTTGGTTGAAAACTGAGCACACATAATAAAGGGAAATGGAGCGTTCGGCACCTGTGAAGCTTGGCTAGGGTCTCTATGGGCTTGATAGCTGCCGTTTTGATCGACAGCTTTTCAAAGTGTTACTCACAAAGTTATCCACAGGATGTGCCGCTTCATTGGCCTCCTGCCGATCAAGGACGATCCACCATGAACCCATCCCGCTCGTCGCCTTGCACTCCGGCGGAACTGGAGGCGCGGCTGCGTCTGCATCGCCTTCCCGATATTGGCTTGCGTCGTTTCCATACCCTCATCGAAGCATTCGGCAGCGCCTCTTCGGCACTCAGTGCCCCGGCCAGCGCGTGGCGTGCTCTAGGCCTGAAGGCTTCCAGTATAGACGCCCGGCGCAGTGCGCAAGTACGCGATGGCGCATTGGCTGCAATGGCCTGGCTAGAGCGTCCGGGCCAGTGTTTATTGATGTGGGACGGCCCTGGATACCCGGCATTGCTGGCCGAGATAGACGATCCGCCGCCTTTGCTTTTCGTGGCCGGCGACCCTGCCCTGCTCGAACGGCCGCAGTTGGCGATCGTGGGCAGCAGGCGTGCTTCACCCCCGGCGCTGGATACGGCCGGTGCGTTTTCCCGTTGCCTGGCTCAGGCCGGGTTCACCATCACCAGCGGCTTGGCACTGGGTATCGACGGCGCCGCTCATCGGGCTGCGCTGAACGCCGGCGGCCACACGATCGGGGTGCTCGGCACAGGGTTGCAAAAACTTTATCCACAGCGCCATCGCGACTTGGCACGGGCCATGATCGACAGCGGCAGCGCGCTGGTTTCGGAGTACCCGCTGGACGCCGGACCACTGGCCGGTAACTTCCCGCGGCGCAACCGGATCATCAGCGGCCTGTCGCTCGGCGTGCTGGTCGTGGAGGCCAGCCTGGCCAGCGGCTCGTTGATCACGGCCCGGCTGGCAGCCGAACAGGGACGGGAGGTGTATGCGATTCCCGGCTCCATTCACCACCCGGGCGCCAAGGGTTGCCATCAACTGATTCGCGATGGTGCGCTGCTGGTGGAGAGTGTCGGGCAGATCCTCGACAGCCTGCGCGGTTGGCAGAACCTGCCACCCGCGTCTGTGGAGAAACCGGGTCATCCACTGCTGGCGTTGCTGCATGCCGCTCCGCAGACCAGCGAGGGCCTCGCCCACAGCAGCGGGCTGCCATTGACCCAGGTACTGGCCAGTCTGACCGAGCTCGAACTCGAAGGACGGGTCAGCAGTGAAGCCGGACGTTGGTTTGCCCGTTCCGCCTAAGTACACTGCGCATCAGGCTTAAAGCGGAGAGACAGCAATGGTGAGCAGTTGGCGTGTGCAACAAGCCGCGCGTGAGGTGAAGGCGGGTGCGGTGATCGCCTATCCAACGGAAGCGGTCTGGGGCCTGGGCTGCGACCCGTGGAACGAAGACGCGGTGTACCGCCTGTTGGCGCTCAAGTCACGCCCTGTGGATAAAGGCCTGATTCTGGTCGCCGACAACATCCGCCAGTTCGACTTCCTGTTCGAGGATTTCCCCGAAGATTGGATCGATCGCATGGGCAGCACCTGGCCGGGCCCGAACACCTGGCTGGTGCCGCACCAGGATCTGTTGCCCGAATGGGTGACCGGCCAGCACGACACCGTGGCGCTGCGGGTCAGCGATCATCCGCAGGTGCGCGAGCTGTGCGCGCTGGTGGGGCCGCTGATCTCCACCTCCGCCAACCCGGCCGGGCGGCCGGCGGCCAAGAGCCGGTTGCGGGTCGAGCAGTATTTCCACAACCAGCTGGACCTGGTGCTTGGCGGCGCGCTGGGCGGACGCAGGAATCCGAGTGTGATTCGCGATCTGGTCACGGGCGAAGTAGTGCGGCCGGGTTGATTGTTCGACACTTGTAGGAGCGGGCTTGCCCGCGAAAAGGCCACCGCGGTGCATGGCACCGGCTCTGCCGGTGTTCGCGGGACAAGCCCGCTCCCACAGGGGATTGGGCTGACCTTTAGATTTTGAGCAAGACAGTTGCTCCTCAAGGGAGAGAGGCACCGCTCATCAGGGTTTTCTGATTCTGATCCTCAAGACTGCACATTTCTGACTTAGGGAAATATCCTACGCAGCCTGTCGACCGCCATTACCTTCTCAGTGGGAACGTCTACCTCTAGGCTCCAGACCGTCGCCGAACAACTTGGCGATCGGGTGTGGTAACCCGGGAAAACTGAGAAAGACAATGCCGTCATGGCGGCTGTACGCGGGAGGCCTTCGGGCCTACCGGGGTCTTTGTCTTTTCTCCTCCGGCTTACCACCCCGTGTACAGCTGCCACCCTCATTCGTGTGGTAACGAGTGTTGTGTCAGCAAATATCGAGCGAGAAATGACATGACCGATAAGCTGATTCCTGATCCACCACTCCCCAAAACCACCGCCCACCCCTTCGGCCGCTGCGACGCCGGCCATCCCCCGCTCTTCACCGTCAACCCCGACATCGAACCCCACGACGCCTTGGTCCACGTCGCCCTCTACCTGCGCTGTGCCTACGACACTGGCATCAAAGCCGTTGACCACCTGAGCGACGGCGGTCGGGGCATGTTCTGGTCGAGCCTGTATGCCATCGAGCTGGCAGAGGGCCTGGTCGAAGCGATGCTGGATGGGATCGAGTCTGCGGGTAGCCCCCAAGCCTGATGACTTGAGCAGAGCCCTCGGTTGGAGCGGGCTTGTCGGGGCGACGAACCGCCGGGTGGCATCCACCGCGGTGTGCTTTTCGCGGGCAAGCCCGCTCCTACAGGAACCGCGCGGCACGCATGAACGGCGCTGAACCTGTTGGAACGGGCTTGTCCCGCGATGGGGCCCTCAGGGCAACAGCACCGTCGACCCCACCGTCTGGCGCGCCGACAACGCTTCCTGCGCCTTCGCCGCCTCGCTCAACGGATAGCGCTGCTGGATATCCACCACCAGCTTGCCACTGGCAATCATTGCGAACAGGTCATCGGCCATGGCCTGGGTGTTCTCGGCGTTATTGGCGTAGCTGGCCAGGGTCGGCCTGGTCACGTACAGCGAGCCCTTCTGCGACAGAATTCCCAGGTTCACGCCACTCACCGCGCCGGAGGCATTGCCGAAGCTCACCATCAAGCCACGCGGGCGCAGGCAGTCGAGCGAAGTCAGCCAGGTGTCGGCACCCACGCCGTCATACACCACCGCGCACTTCTTGCCTTCGGTCAGCTCCAGCACCCGCTTGGCCACGTCTTCATGGCTGTAGTCGATGGTCGCCCAGGCCCCCAGCGCCTTGGCGCGTTCGGCTTTTTCGGGCGAGCTGACAGTGCCGATCAGCTTGGCGCCCAAGGCCTTGGCCCATTGGCAGGCCAGCGAGCCGACGCCACCTGCTGCGGCGTGGAACAGAATGAAGTCGCCGGGCTGCACCGCGTAGGTCTGCTTGAGCAGGTACTGGGTGGTCAGGCCCTTGAGCATCACGGCCGCAGCCTGCTCGAAGCTGATGCTGTCAGGCAGCTTCACCAGGTTCGCTTCCGGCAGGGTGTGGTATTCGCCATAGGCGCCCAGCGGCCCGCCGCCGTAGCCGACGCGGTCGCCGACCTTCAAGCGGGTGACGCCCTCGCCCACCGCATCGACCACACCCGCACCTTCGGTGCCCAGGCCTGAAGGCAGTGATGGCGGCGCGTAGAGCCCGCCACGGAAATAGGTATCGATGAAATTCAGACCGATCGCATGGTTGCGCACGCGCACCTGCTGCGGGCCGGGCGGTGTCGGTTCGAAGTCCACGAGCTGCAGGACTTCCGGGCCGCCATGCTGGCTGAACTGAATACGCTTGGCCATCACACACTCCTGTTGTCGTCATCGCAAAGGCCCTCTATCGGACGCCTTTGCTTGACTGCCGTCAACTGCGGCGCGGCGCTGGCCGGTGGTATGCTACGCGGCGAATTCCTCCCTGCCCCTCCCAGGTGACCCGATGACCAGCCGTACCGAGGCCGTGAAGGCCTATCTGCTCGACCTGCAAGACCGCATCTGCGCCGCCCTCGAAACCGAGGACGGCGGCGCCCGCTTCGTCGAGGACGCCTGGGTTCGCGATGCTGGCGGCGGTGGTCGCACCCGGGTGATCGGCGAGGGCAAGCTGATCGAGAAAGGCGGGGTCAACTTCTCCCACGTGTTCGGCGCAGGCCTGCCGCCGTCGGCCAGCGCGCACCGTCCGGAGCTGGCCGGGCGTGGCTTCGAGGCGCTGGGCGTGTCGCTGGTGATTCACCCGTACAACCCGCATGTGCCGACGTCCCACGCCAACGTGCGGTTCTTCATCGCCGAGAAAGAGGGCGAAGAGGCAGTGTGGTGGTTCGGCGGTGGCTTCGACCTGACCCCGTACTACGGCAACGAGGAAGACTGCATCCACTGGCACCGCGTCGCCGAACAGGCCTGTGCCCCCTTTGGCGCCGACGTGTACCCGCGCTACAAGGCCTGGTGCGACCGCTACTTCCACCTCAAGCACCGCGGCGAACCCCGTGGCATTGGCGGGCTGTTCTTCGATGACCTGAACGAGTGGGATTTCGACACCTGCTTCGCCTTCATCCGCGCCATCGGCGATGCCTACATCGAGGCCTACCTACCAATCGTGCAGCGGCGCAAGAACACCCCCTACACCGCGCAGCAGCGCGAATTCCAGGAATATCGCCGTGGGCGCTATGTCGAGTTCAACCTGGTCTACGACCGCGGCACGCTGTTCGGCCTGCAATCCGGCGGGCGTACCGAGTCGATCCTCATGTCGTTGCCGCCGCAGGTTCGTTGGGGCTACGACTGGAAGGCCACCCCTGGCAGCGAGGAAGCGCGCCTGACCGAGTACTTCCTGCAGGACCGCGACTGGCTCGGCCAGTAAATCTGTGGATAACCGAGGATTTCTCATGGACCAGTACGTCGTTTTCGGTAACCCCATCGGCCACAGCAAGTCGCCGCTGATCCACCGCCTGTTCGCCGAGCAGACCGGCCAGGATCTGGAATACAGCACCCTGCTGGCGCCGCTGGACGAGTTCAGCGACTGCGCCCGCGGCTTCTTCAAGCAGGGCAGCGGCGCCAACGTGACCGTGCCGTTCAAGGAAGAGGCGTACCGCCTGTGCGACAGCCTCACGCCACGGGCGCAACGCGCGGGCGCGGTCAACACGCTGACCTTGTTGGCCGATGGCACGCTGCAGGGCGACAACACCGATGGCGCAGGCCTGGTGCGCGACCTGACGGTGAATGCCGGGGTCACGCTGGTGGGCAAGCGCATCCTGATTCTCGGCGCAGGTGGTGCGGTGCGTGGCGTGCTGGAGCCGATCCTGGCGCATAAGCCGCAATCGCTGGTGATCGCCAATCGTACGGTGGAAAAGGCCGAGCAGCTGGCGCGCGAATTCGATCAACTCGGGCCGGTGGTCGCCAGCGGTTTTGCCTGGCTGCAGGAGCCGGTGGACGTGATCATCAACGCCACCTCGGCGAGCCTTTCGGGGGAGTTGCCGCCGATCGCCGAGAGTCTGGTCGAGGCCGGTCGCACCGTGTGCTACGACATGATGTATGGCAAGGAGCCGACGCCGTTCTGCCAGTGGGCGACGAAGCTTGGGGCGGCGAAAGTGCTGGATGGGCTGGGAATGCTCGCCGAGCAGGCGGCCGAGGCGTTTTACGTCTGGCGCGGGATTCGGCCTGAGACCGGGCCGGTGCTGGATGAATTGCGGAGGCAGTTGGCGCGGGGGTAGGGATTACTCCTCGAACCTGATCGGACACCCGTCGATCCCCTCCAGCTTCTGCAACTCCTCCACCACCTGGGGCCTGGCCCGATGCAGGGTCAGGCTGCCGCCATTGCGCGCCAGCCGGCGCGCCTCGCGATGCAACATATCCACACCCGAATAGTCGATGAAGTTGATCTGCCGCGCGTCGATCACCACATGCGGCCCTTGGCAGCGCTGCAGGCGCACCTGCAGGTAATGCGCGGCACCGAAGAAGATCGAGCCACCGACCCGCAGCACGTCCGCCTCCCCTTCACGGCTCTGCTGCACCCGTGGCCGCGAGGTGCGCTTGAGGTAGAAGAACAGCGACGCCAGCACTCCCGCATAGATCGCCGTCTGCAGCTCCAGCAATAGAGTCGCCGCAGCGGTCAGCGCCATCACCAGGAACTCCGAACGACTGACGCGGAACAGCGCGCGAATCGCCTTGTGATCCACCAGCCCCCAACAAATCAGCA
>NZ_JAYFUI010000138.1:0-8238 GCF_034961125.1 Pseudomonas machongensis
ACGCTTAAGCAGATAGTCGAATTTCAGGCGCAGGTAGGCGCTGGACGAAAGCCCTTCATGGCTGTCGAGAAAGCGGGCCAGGAGCTGGCGTAAGGCCAAGGGCGTCAGTTCGGTGTGCTCCAGTGCCTCCAGCGCGAGGTACAAGCGCGACATATGGATGCCGCGTGATTCGCCATCATCCAGGCTCACGCCGGCATCAGCCCAGGCGCTCAGGCGGTGGCCGGTCAGTTGCACAGGCAGGGCGATACCGCGCATACCGACCCAATCCAGGGGTTGGAGCTTGTGGCTGGTTTGTGCGGCGATGTCGGGAAGCATCAGGCTGGTCATCGATAGAGTCCATGAAGAAGGGGCTTTAGCGGCAACCTCCGATCAAGCTGCAATGCAGGTTGAAACGTTGGCCGCTCGAGCTGGATACGCGGTTCAGGGTGGTCCAGCCGACGCGCCGGCTGTAGCCCACCCAGGCTTCTCCGTCGCTGGCCAGGCCGGTGAAAAAGGTCATCTGTCCATAGCGGCTATTGGTCTGCGCCCAGAGTCGTCGACTGTTGCTGTCATACCCGCGCAGATGAAAGTCTCGGCCTTCGGTTCGCACACTGTAGTAACTGCCTTTGCCGTCTTCGCAGGCCAACAGCGTGGCGCTGCGGGTGCACAACGCCAGGCTGGGCTGTGGGATCGCAGCGTAGAGCGGGATGGGCACGGCAAGTGCCAGCAGCAATAGGGCGAGGTTCGAGTGCTTCATGTCCATCCTCTCGGGCAGCCGTTCGACAGACGCGGCTTGGCGAAATTGTATTGTTATATTATAACGTTGTGCAATGCATCGTTTCGAATGCGCTTTGCCCGATGAGGTTCACCATGACCAACCGCCTTCCCGTTACCGTGCTGTCCGGCTTCCTAGGGGCCGGCAAGAGCACGCTGCTCAACCATGTCCTGCGCAACCGTGAAAATCTGCGGGTTGCGGTGATCGTCAACGACATGAGCGAAATCAATATCGATGCCAGCGAGGTACAGCGTAATGTGAGCCTCAATCGCGCCGAAGAAAAGCTCGTCGAGATGAGCAATGGCTGCATCTGCTGCACCCTGCGCGAAGACCTGCTCGAGGAAGTGGCCCGGCTCGCCGACGAAGGCCGCTTCGATTACCTGCTGATCGAATCCACTGGCATTTCCGAACCACTGCCGGTGGCCGAAACCTTCACCTTCCGCGACGAACAGGGCCGCAGCCTCTCCGACATGGCGCGCCTGGATACCATGGTCACGGTGGTCGACGGCCTCAACTTCCTGCGGGATTACCAGGCGGCGGACAGCCTGGCCAGTCGTGGCGAAACCCTGGGTGAGCAGGACGAACGCTCGATCAGCGACTTGCTGATCGAGCAGATCGAATTCGCCGACGTGTTGCTGCTGAGCAAGATCGACCTCATCAGCCAGCACGAACGCGAGGAACTGACCGCGATCCTGCGCAGCCTCAACGCCCGTGCGCAGATCGTGCCAATGGTGATGGGCCAGGTGCCGCTGGAGCGTATTCTCGATACCGGGCTGTTCGACTTCGAGCAAGCGTCCCAGGCGCCGGGTTGGTTGCAGGAACTGCGCGGCGAGCATGTGCCGGAAACCGAGGAGTACGGCATCGCCTCGACCACCTGGCAGGCACGCAGGCCGTTTCATCCACAGCGCTTTTTCGACTTTATCCACAACAGCTGGAGCAATGGTCGGTTGCTGCGTTCGAAAGGCTTTTTGTGGTTGGCCAGCAAGTACCAGGAAGCCGGCAGTTGGTCGCAGGCGGGCGGCATGATGCGTCATGGGCTGGCGGGTCGCTGGTGGCGTTTCGTACCGCGTGAGCAGTGGCCGCAAGATGAAGAGAACCTCGAAGCGATCCTCAAGCAGTGGACGGTCGATTCTGGCGACTGCCGCCAGGAGCTGGTGTTTATCGGTCAGAACATCGACTTCGCACGGTTATCCACAGAGCTTGAAGCGTGTCTGCTGACGGACGAGGAGATGGAACTCGGGCCGATGGCCTGGTTGCGCCTGAATGATCCGTTCGGCCCCTGGTATGAAGAGGCGGCAGCATGAAGGCGGCACCTCGGCTTGTGGATATCCGCCAGGCGTTCGGCGAGTCGCCGCAGGTGATGACAGACATCCTGCAGGATGGCGTCAACCTGGCCGTGTGGCAGCGACGCTTACCGGCGCAGGTCGAGGACTTCGCGGCCCTGCTGCTCAATCTTGGCCAGCCGATGTCGGATGAGCGTGTGATGGAGGTGGATGAGCGTGAGCCACCGGTGTTGCATCGCTTGCTGCCCGAGGCGGCCGATCTGCACGGTTACGAAGGTTTTGTGGCTGACGTGTCGTGGTTGGTGGCGGCCTATACCTGCCTGCTGGGCGCGCGCCGCGTGGGCTTGCGGCTGAGGCTGCTCGACGGGGCGATGTGCCCGCGCTTTCATGTGGATCATGTCCCACTGCGTCTGCTGACCACCTATGCGGGCGCCGGCAGTGAGTGGTTGGAAGAAGGCGACATCGACCGCAGCCGCTTGCAGCTGGCCGAAGCACCTGTGGATAACATTCGGCGCTTGCAGGCAGGGGACGTGGCCTTGCTCAAGGGCGAGAAGTGGTTGGGTAACGAGGGGGCGGGGCTGGTGCACCGCTCGCCGCCGACGCCGCCGGGAGAGAAGCGGCTGTTGTTGAGTCTTGATTGGTTGGGGTGACGGCTTTTCCCGCGAAGAGGTCCGTAAAGGCAACGAACCTGCATCCAGGATAGACTGGCATCACGTCCACCTAGATTCCGAGCCATGTTGCAGCACATTCCCACCTACGTCATCGCCGGCCCACTGGGCGCAGGCAAGACCAGCCTGATTCGTCACCTGCTCGGTCAGCGTCCGGAAAGCGAGCGCTGGGCGGTGCTGGTCAATGAGTTCGGCCAGATTGGCCTCGACGCTGCGCTGCTCAGCACCGATGCGTCCGGCGTTGCCATTGGCGAGGTGGCAGGCGGTTGCTTGTGTTGTGTCAACGGGGCGCCATTCCAGGTCGGCCTGGGGCGTCTGCTACGCAAGGCCAAGCCCGACAGGCTGTTCATCGAGCCTTCCGGCCTCGGTCATCCCGTGCAATTGCTGGAGCAGTTGAGGCGCGCGCCCTGGATCGGTGTGCTGGATGTCCAGCCCTTGCTGATGGTGCTGGATGCTGTCGCCCTGGCGCGGGGTGAACCGCTGCCCGATGCGCAACAGCAGGCAGTGGCGCAGGCGGGGTTGTTGATTTTCAACAAGTCAGAAGATGTGGATGATGCAAAGCGGCTGTTGATAACTGCGCCATTTGGCGAAATCAGGGCGGTGTGGACGGATCATGCTGCGCTTGCCCTGGATAATCTGCCCATTCTGTCCACAGAGCCCTTACCCTCAGCGGATCTTTCCAGCCTGCCTGTGGACAGTGCACCCGTCAGCTTGGCTGCCCTGTGGACAGATCCGCGCCAACCCATCTGCCAGGCGCAGCAAGGTGAGGGTGGGTGGAGTGTTGGCTGGCGCTGGCATCCGAGCCAGCGCTTCGATGAGGCCGCATTGCGTGGCGTGCTCGCGCAATGGGCGTGGCGGCGAGCCAAAGGGGTTATCCACAGCACCCAGGGTTGGCAATCATTCAATGGCCTGGAGCGCGGTGTGCCTGAGTGGCGTTCAAGCGAATGGCGCAGGGACTCGCGTATCGAGCTGATCTTCGATCAGCCCCAGCCGTTGCAGCCCCTTCAAGCAGCCATCGAGCACTGCCGCGTAAACGGCTGATCAGTTGCGCCAGCGGTTGTGCTCCTGGCGCCATTGCTGCATTTCGATGACGTTATCGGTGCGCGGCGGGGCCTTGATCTCGAACGGGTAGGGTGCCAGTTCGATCTGTACGGTATGGGCGCCGAACTGGGTCACGGTGCCGGGGTGACGCTGTTCGCCGGTAACGGTGAACTCGAAGGCATAGACCCGTGCCAGACGCTTGCGGCCATTGGCATCGCGTACGAAGGCGATGCGCTTGAGGGCCACGGCGTCGTCTAGCAGCTCCAGGTCGAGCTTCGCACAATGCTGCTTGACCCGTTCCAGCGCCTTCTCTCGCAAGCCATGGTTGTGCCACAGCCAGGCGCCAGCCGTCGCCAACAGCATCAGGACGAACAGGTTCTCCAGGGTCAACATTTGCATATGCTCCAGACAGGTGGCTTCAGCTTAACTGCGTGCCTGGCCTGTCGTACAGGTGGCTTTCGGGTTCATACTGATCGACTTTCACTTATCCACACAGCTTCGGAAGTCTCCTGCATGAAACGTACACCGCACTTGCTCGCGATCCAGTCCCATGTGGTCTTTGGCCATGCCGGAAACAGCGCCGCGGTGTTTCCCATGCAGCGCATCGGCGTCAATGTCTGGCCGCTCAACACTGTGCAGTTCTCCAACCACACTCAGTATGGCCAGTGGGCTGGCGAAGTGCTTGCTCCGGAGCAAATTCCTGCGTTGGTGGAAGGTATTTCCAATATCGGCGAGCTGGGCCATTGCGATGCAGTGCTGTCGGGCTACCTGGGCAGTGCCGAGCAGGGGCGGGCGATCCTGGCCGGCGTCGAACGGATCAAGGCGGTCAACCCGCGTGCGCTGTACCTGTGCGACCCGGTGATGGGGCACGCCGAGAAGGGCTGCATCGTGCCCCAGGAGGTCAGCGACTTCCTGCTTGAGCAGGCGGCGTCGGTGGCCGACATCCTCTGCCCGAACCAGCTCGAGCTCGACAGTTTCTGTGGTCGGCACGCGCAGTCGCTGGAAGATTGCGTGGCCATGGCGCGCGGCCTGCTGGCACGTGGGCCGCAGGCGGTGCTGGTCAAGCACCTGGCCTACCCGGGGCGCGGCGAGGATGCTTTCGAGATGCTGCTGGTGACCCGCGAGCAGAGCTGGCACCTGCGCCGCCCGCTGCTGGCGTTTCCGCGTCAGCCGGTTGGAGTCGGTGACCTGACCTCGGGGCTTTTCCTGGCGCGGGTACTGCTGGGCGATTCGTGGCTGCAGGCCTTCGAGTTCACCGCGGCGGCGGTGCACGAAGTGCTGCTGGAAACCCAGGCCTGCGCCAGCTACGAGTTGCAGCTGGTGCGGGCGCAGGACCGTATCGCCCATCCGCGGGTGCGGTTCGAAGCACAGGTGCTGGCGTTCTAGATCACTCGGTCTTCAGGTCCTGGTAGCGCTTCTCCAGCTCCTGGCGGATCTGGCGGCGCTGCTGGCCCTGCAGGAAGCGGCGCTTCTCTTCGCTGTTCTGTGGCTGACGTGGCGGCACCGCGACTGGGCGGCGATTGTCGTCGACCGCGACCATGGTGAAGAAGCAGCTGTTGGAGTGGCGAACGGAGCGCTGGCGGATGTTCTCGGTCACCACCTTGATGCCCACTTCCATGGACGTGTTGCCGGTGTAGTTGACCGAGGCGAGGAAGGTCACCAGTTCGCCGACGTGCACCGGCTCGCGGAAGATCACCTGGTCCACCGACAGGGTCACGACATAAGTACCGGCATAGCGGCTGGCGCAGGCATAGGCCACTTCGTCGAGGTATTTCAGCAGGGTGCCGCCATGTACGTTGCCCGAGAAGTTGGCCATGTCCGGCGTCATCAGGACGGTCATGCTCAGCTGGGCGTTTCCAGGTTCCATAGTGTGCTCACGGTGAGGTTGCGCTGAAACGGGGCGGGTATCTGCAGACACTTCTGTTCCCCTCTGTTGAGGTTTCCCATCCTGGAAACGGACGTCGCTCGACGGTCCGTCGTCACGCCGATCATGCCATTACCTCGTGCGCTTTTGCCGATCTGTTTCTACATATTGCACGGGCGTTTGACGAGCGGACGCGATGTTACCCTGAGTACGCCCATGCAACATGGGTGTTCCACCCTTCAACACAATCTGTACTAGCTGCTCGATCGGGGATGCCTGGCAGAGGAGCGGTCTGCCCCGTGCGTAGAGAAAAGGAGTGCCACGCCATGCATGCCATAAGCTTCATCCAGGATCTGGCCGTGATCATGCTGGTCGCAGGGGTGGTAACCATTCTTTTCCACAGGCTGCGCCAACCGGTGGTGCTCGGCTACATCGTCGCCGGTTTCATCATCGGCCCTCACACGCCGCCGTTCGGCCTCATCCACGACGAAGACACGATCAAGACCCTTGCCGAGCTCGGAGTGATCTTCCTGATGTTCTGCCTGGGCTTGGAGTTCAGCCTGCGCAAGCTGTTCAAGGTGGGGGCGACCGCCTTCATCGCTGCCTTCCTCGAAATCGTGCTGATGATCTGGATCGGCTTCGAGATCGGCCGCTGGTTCGGCTGGAGCACCATGGACTCGTTGTTCCTCGGCGCCATCCTGGCGATCTCCTCGACGACGATCATCGTCAAGGCGCTCAACGACCTGAAGATGAAGAACGAGCGGTTCGCGCAGTTGATCTTCGGCGTGCTGATCGTCGAGGACATCCTCGGCATCGGCATCATCGCCCTGCTTTCAGGCATTGCGGTCAGCGGTACGGTCAGTTCCGGCGAGGTGTTCTCCACTGTCGGCAAGCTGTCGCTGTTCATGATCGTGGCGCTGGTCATTGGCATCCTGCTGGTGCCACGGCTGCTGGCCTACGTGGCGAAGTTCGAGAGCAACGAGATGTTGCTGATTACCGTACTGGGGCTGTGCTTCGGCTTCTGCCTGCTGGTGGTCAAGCTCGAGTACAGCATGGTGCTGGGCGCCTTCCTGATCGGTGCGATCATGGCCGAATCGCGCCAGTTGCTGAAGATCGAGCGCCTGATCGAGCCGGTACGCGACCTGTTCAGCGCCATCTTCTTCGTCGCCATTGGCCTGATGATCGATCCGCAGGTGTTGATCGACTACGCCTGGCCGATCGTGGTGATCACCCTGGCTGTGGTGCTGGGCAAGATGCTCTCCTGCGGCATGGGCGCCTTCATTGCGGGCAACGATGGACGTACCTCATTGCGTGTGGGGATGGGGCTTTCACAGATTGGCGAATTCTCCTTCATCATCGCTGCCCTAGGCATGACCTTGCAGGTCACCAGCGACTTCCTCTACCCAGTCGCAGTGGCCGTCTCGGCCATCACCACCTTGCTCACGCCTTACCTGATTCGTGCCGCGGATCCCCTGTCGATTCGTCTGGGCAAGGTGGTACCGCAGCGCCTGTCGCGGGTGCTGTCGCTGTATGGCGAGTGGTTGCGCAACATTCAGCCTCAAGGCGAGGGCGCCATGCTGGCAGCGATGATCCGGCGCATCCTGCTGCAAGTGGGGGTGAACCTGGCACTGGTAATCGCCATCTTCTTCAGCGGTGGTTACTTCGCGGTACGCATCGGCACCTGGTTGAGCGAATGGATCGGTGATGTCGGGCAGCAGAAGGCGGTGATCTGGGGTGCGGCATTGTTGTTGTCACTGCCCTTCCTGATCGCCGCTTATCGCAAGCTCAAGGCGCTGTCGATGCTGTTGGCGGAGATGGGGGTCAAGCCGGAGATGGCCGGGCGTCACACTCAGCGCGTGCGCCGCGTGATTGCCGAAGTGATTCCGCTGTTGTCGCTGCTGGTGATCTTCCTGCTGCTGTCGGCACTGTCGGCGAGCATCCTGCCGACCAACGAGCTTTTGCTGGTCATCGCCGTGGTCGCGGCCGTGGTGGTCGCGCTGTTGTGGCGTTGGTTCGTGCGCGTGCATACGCGCATGCAGATCGCCCTGCTGGAAACGTTGGAGAACAGCCGCGATCACTCGCATTGAGGGGTAATCGCTCCCTGCGCAAGACTTCATGGTAGTCCGAGGGGATCAGGCGGTAACGATGTCGCCAGGCGCAGAAAGCCTGGCGATTCTACGAGCAGTTAATGGCGGTATGCCATTGTTTTGCGCATTCGGGTTCAGCTTTCCAGCCAGACGTCCCGCGCCCAGTGCCACACCGACTCCCAACTTTCCTCGCCAACGATTTCTTCGTCGCCATCCCACAGCACTACCGTGCCGTCTTCCTCGACGCAGTAGTAATTGTCGCCGTCCTGGCAAAGGGGGATCAGGTCGCGTGGTACGCCGGCATCCCAGGCATTGGCGGCAACATCAGGCAGGTAGGTGTGCGACTGCGGGTCGGTGACAGTGACCGGCTCGAGGGAACCGTAGACCACGTCGCTGACGGTCAGCAGGAATTCCTTGAAGACGAAGGGAATGTTGATGAACAGCTGTTCTTCGATTTCGACCAGTTGGTCTTCGTCGGGAAGCTCCAGGGGCACGGGTACTGGCTCATTGGCTTCACGGAGTTGTTCGATCACTTCTTCCA
>NZ_JAYFUI010000139.1:0-7885 GCF_034961125.1 Pseudomonas machongensis
TAAGTCGCTGACTGTCGGCCAGGATCACTTCGCCTTGTTGCACTGTCTGCTGCGGGGGCAAGCCGCCGTCCGCTTCACCCAGGCTCATCGAGCCGCGGGTCAGCATGGCGCGCATGCCGAGCTTGCGTACGACCTCTACCTGTACGTCGATGGCGTGGTCCAGACCTTCCGGGAACAGGTAATGGTGATCGGCGGCGGTGGTGCAACCCGACAGCAGCAGCTCGGCCAGTGCAACCTCGCTGGCGAGCGCCAGTTTGGCCGGGGTTAGCCGTGCCCACACCGGGTAGAGGGTCTTGAGCCAGGGAAACAGTGGTTGGTTGACCACAGGAGCCCATGCGCGGGTGAGGGTCTGGTAGAAGTGGTGGTGAGTGTTGATCAGACCAGGTAGCACAACGTGCTCACGGGCATCGAACACTTGGTCACAGGCGGTGTTGGGTTGTTCGCCGAGGGCGAGCAGTTGGGTGATGCGGCCGTTTTCAATGACCAGGCCACCGCGGGCATCGGTGCCGTTGGCAGTGAAGATGGCAAGGGGGGATTTCAACCAGATACGGGTCGCAGGCATGGTGCCGGCTCCTCTGAAAGTGGGTTCAGGGTTAGCCAGCTCAGTGTTGCCCTGTCTGCTGATCCAGGTCCGCCGCGAGGCGAGGCATCGAGTCTAATGCCTCGCCACGTGGCTTTCAATTCACCAGGTCAGGGCGTCACCCTTGTAGTTGATAAAGCGCAGGCCGCCCTGGCCGCTTTGCTCGTTGATCTGGTCGAGCATGCCGCGAGTGCTGGTGAGCACATCGATTTCCGCGTTCTCGCCGCCCATGTCGGTCTTCACCCAGCCTGGGTGCATGGCCAGCACGCTCAGGTCGGAACGCTGCAACTCAACCACGAAGCTGTTGATCATCGAGTTGAGTGCGGCCTTGCTGGCCTTGTACAGGCAGATCTCGTTGCCATCCGGGCTGGTCACGCTACCCAGGCCCGAGCTCATGAACGCCAGCACCCCGGTGTTTTCGCGGATCTGCCCGACCAGGCGACGCGCCACACGGATGGGCGCAACGGCATTGGTCATGAACAGGTCGCCGATCTGCGTGTCTTGCACGGTTTCCAGGTCTTGTGGCAACGGTCCCATGACTCCGGCATTGACGAAGACCAGGTCGAAAATCTCGTCTTGCACACGCTGCTTGAGGTCGTCGAGCAAGGCGGTATCGTTCATTTCCAGGGATTCGATGCGCACACCTGCGACATCTTTCAAGGCACCCGGCTTGCTTGCATCGCGCACGGTGGCCGTGACGTTCCAACCGTCTTCACGCAGACGTTGTACCAAGCCCAGTCCCAATCCGCGGGAGGCGCCGATGATGAGGGCGTTTTTGCTTGTGGACATATGGACGCTCCGAGGTCGCTTGAAGAAAGGTATCGAGGATACTCCAGGCGGGGGCGACTCGCCTGCGTTGCGTTTGTACAAAAAATGATCAGACGCTCCGCGCCGTGTGCTGGTGGGCGCCCTGCCTGTTGGCGCACGGGTTATCCACAGGCTGTTCCACAGTTATTGTGTGCAAGCGTGTGGGCAGCGGGAAATCTCGTGAAAACCGGACGATGGGGATAACTCTCCGAGTTTCAGTCGTTTGCGGGTGTCATCAAACAGTGATCAAAATATGCTCAATCGGCTGAAAGCCTTACGCGGCAAGGCTTGCCAAAGAATGCCCCAAGCTTATCCACAGGCAGGCCCACAGTAGTTGTGGGCACCTTTCAGCGAGGTTCCAGACGAATCCGGCCACGGCTGAGGTCGGCCAATTGCTGCTGGAAGGTCTGTACGTGCTCTTCGCCCAGCGCCAGGAGTAGATCGACGCCGTTTGCCGTGAACTGTTCGTCCAGCACCAGCCCGTCGGCCTCGGCCAGGCGCAGCTTGAGCAAGGCCAGTTCGCTGAACGTGCAACTGCAGGTGAATTCGCTGCGCTGTACCAGTAGCCGTTTCGGCGCCTGTTGCAAGCACTTGTTGGCACCCCCGCCATAGGCACGGGCCAGGCCTCCGGTGCCTAGCTGGATACCGCCATACCAGCGGATGACCAGCACCACCACCTGATCGCAGTCCTGGGCTTCGATCGCCGCAAGAATTGGACGTCCGGCGGTGCCGCCCGGCTCGCCATCATCGCTGCTGCGGTATTGCGCGCCTATTTTCCAGGCCCAGCAATTGTGGGTGGCGGCCAGGTCGCTGTGACGTTCGATGAAGCTCATCGCCTCGGCGGCACTGCTGACAGGGCCGGCGAGGGTGATGAAACGGCTCTTGCGGATGTCTTCGCGGAACTCGCAGAGCTCAAGCAGGGTAGAGGGCATAGGTCCGGGTCAGGCGGGCGGGGTGATGCCGCAGCCTTTGAGAATGATGTGGATAAGGTTGTTGCTGGCGTCTTCCATGTCCTGCTTGGTCAGGCGGCTGCGGCCGGTGACCTGGCAGATCTGGGTGGCGAAGTCGGCGTAGTGCTGGGTACTGCCCCAGAGCAGGAAGATCAGGTGCACAGGGTCTACCCGGTCCATCTTGCCGGCCTCGATCCAGGCCTGGAACACTGCGGCGCGCCCGCGAAACCACTCGCGGTAGTCGGCGCTGAAGTATTCGCTCAGGCACTGGCCGCCGCTGATCACTTCCATGGCGAAGATCCGCGATGCCTGCGGGTTGCGCCGGGAGAACTCCATCTTGGTGCGAATGTACTGGCTCAACGCCACGGCTGGGTCGTCCTCGACGCTCAAGGCGTTGAAGGTGCTGTCCCACAATTCGATGATGTTGCTGAGCACGGCAATATAAAGGCCGAGCTTGTTGGTGAAGTAGTAGTGCAGGTTGGCTTTGGGCAGGTTGGCCTTCAGCGCGATGGTATTCATGCTGGTGCCCTTGAAGCCATGGCGGGCGAATTCGTCCTCGGCGGCCTGGATGATGGCCTGTTCGTTCTTTTGGCGAATGCGGCCGGCGGGCTTGCCCGAGGCGGAGAGGCGATGCGCAGGGACTTCAAAGGTCATGGACGTTTCCGTACGGGGTCTGTGGGCAACGGATGTCGGACAGATTACCTGCCTGTGCCGAAGTGACAAGCATTAGCGCGTTGCCGCGAGGCTTTCGAGAAAACTTTCCAGCACCAGATTCGGACGCCGTCCCTTGCGCGTCACCCAGCTCAGGCTCAGGTCATAGAAGCGTTGCGTCGGTTTCAGTGCCCGCAGGCGGCCCTGTTGGACCCAGAACATGGCGTAATGATCGGGCAGGTAGCCGATGTAGCGCCCGGTGAGGATGAGAAAGGCCATGCCCTCGCGGTCCGAGGCGCTGGCGGTGCAGTTCAGTGCCTGGTAGTGCGCCTGGATATCGGCTGGCAAGCGGAAGGTCGGGGCGATGGCTTCCTGGCTGTTGAGGCGCTGATCGTCGATTTTCTGGTCCTCGGCATAGAACAGGGGGTGGCCGACTGCGCAGTAGAGCAATGAACGTTCGCTGTACAGGGGCTGGTATTCCAGGCCCGAGAGCGGGCTGGTCTGCGGCACCACGCCGACATGCAGGCTGCCGTCCAGCACCCCTTGTTCGACCTGGCTCGGGGCGATCATGCGAATCTGGATGCGCACATCCGGCCCACGATCCTTGAGCTCAGCCAGCGCGTGGGTGATGCGCATGTGAGGCAAGGTAACCAGATTGTCGGTCAGGCCGATATTGAGTTCGCCACGCAGGTGCTGGTGCAGTCCGTTGACCTCGGTGCGAAAGCTCTCAAGGGCACTGAGCAGTTGCAGCGCCGAGTGGTAGACCTCGCGGCCTTCTTCGGTGAGCGAAAAGCCTGCCCGGCCACGCTGGCACAAGCGCAAGCCCAGGCGCTGTTCCAGGTCGTTCATCTGCTGGCTGATGGCAGAGCGCCCGATACCCAGTACGTTTTCCGCGGCCGAAAAGCCGCCGCACTCGACGACACTGCGGTAAATCTTCAGCAGACGAATATCGAAATCGCTGACTTGCGCGAGAGGATCTGGGCGACGACTCATAAGTTTAGTCCGCTGCTAACTGAAGATTAGAAATGTTGGCTTTTTCAGACTTTATCCCCGTGACAATTTAGCTGCAACAACACCCATCGTTGCCTAGTCGTCTTCCGAGGAACCGCCGATGAACATGCCCGAAACCGCCCCGTCCGGCCTGGCCAGCCAGCTCAAGCTGGATGCTCACTGGATGCCCTACACCGCCAACCGCAACTTCCAGCGTGATCCACGCCTGATCGTGGCCGCCGAAGGCAATCACCTGGTTGACGACAAGGGGCGCAAGATCTTCGACGCACTGTCGGGCCTGTGGACCTGCGGCGCCGGGCATACCCGCAAGGAAATCACCGACGCGGTGACGCGCCAGCTGAGCACACTGGATTATTCGCCGGCCTTCCAGTTCGGCCATCCGCTGTCGTTCCAGCTGGCCGAGAAGATCGCCGAGCTGACGCCTGGCGACCTCAACCATGTCTTCTATACCAACTCCGGCTCCGAGTGCGCCGACACCGCGCTGAAGATGGTGCGTGCCTACTGGCGCCTGAAAGGCCAGGCAACCAAGACCAAGATCATCGGGCGTGCCCGTGGTTACCACGGCGTGAACATCGCTGGCACCAGCCTGGGTGGGGTCAATGGCAACCGCAAGATGTTCGGCCAACTGCTGGATGTCGACCATCTGCCTCACACCGTGCTTCCGGTGAACGCTTTCTCCCGCGGCATGCCGGAAGAGGGCGGTATCGCCCTGGCCGAGGAGATGCTCAAGCTGATCGAATTGCATGACGCTTCGAACATCGCCGCTGTGATCGTCGAGCCGCTGGCCGGCTCCGCTGGCGTGCTGCCTCCGCCGAAGGGTTATCTGAAGCGTCTGCGTGAAATCTGCACCCAGCACAATATCCTGCTGATCTTCGACGAAGTCATCACCGGCTTCGGTCGTATGGGGGCGATGACCGGCTCTGAAGCCTTCGGCGTCACTCCGGATCTGATGTGCATCGCCAAGCAGGTGACCAACGGCGCCATCCCGATGGGCGCGGTGATCGCCAGCAGCGAGATCTACCAGACCTTCATGAACCAACCGACGCCGGAGTACGCCGTGGAATTCCCCCATGGCTACACCTATTCGGCTCACCCTGTGGCCTGTGCTGCCGGTATCGCTGCGCTGGACCTGCTGCAGAAGGAAAACCTGGTGCAATCCGCCGCCGAACTGGCGCCGCACTTCGAGAACCTGCTGCATGGCGTCAAGGGCACCAAGAATGTCGTCGATATCCGTAACTACGGCCTGGCTGGCGCGATCCAGATCGCAGCGCGCGATGGCGATGCGATCGTGCGTCCATACGAGGCGGCCATGAAACTGTGGAAGGTCGGCTTCTATGTCCGCTTCGGGGGGGACACCCTGCAGTTCGGCCCAACCTTCAATACCAAGCCGCAGGAACTGGATCGCCTGTTCGACGCGGTAGGCGAAGCCCTGAACCAGATCGACTGATCTTTCCGACGCTGACGACAGGCGCCTGAGCGCGCCTGTTTCTACCTTCTTTATCTGGAGTTCTGCATGAGCATCGTTCAGCACCTGATCAATGGTGAGCTGGTTTCCAAGGGCGGTCGCACCGCCGATGTCTTCAACCCGTCGACCGGCCAAGCTACGCGCAAGGTCGAACTCGCCAGCCGCGCCACCATCCAGGAAGCCATCGATTCGGCCAAGGCCGCGTTCCCGGCCTGGCGTAACACGCCACCGGCCAAGCGCGCGCAGGTGATGTTCCGCTTCAAGCAACTGCTGGAGCAGAACGAGGCGCGCATTTCGCAGATGATCAGCGAAGAGCACGGCAAGACCATCGAGGATGCCGCCGGCGAGTTGAAGCGCGGTATCGAGAACGTCGAGTTCGCCTGTGCTGCGCCCGAGATTCTCAAGGGCGAGTACAGCCGCAATGTCGGGCCGAACATCGACGCTTGGTCCGACTTCCAGCCGCTGGGTGTGGTGGCCGGTATCACGCCGTTCAACTTCCCGGCGATGGTGCCGTTGTGGATGTATCCGCTGGCCATCGTCTGCGGCAACGCCTTCATCCTCAAACCCTCGGAGCGCGATCCGAGCTCGACCCTGTACATCGCCCAATTGCTGCATGAGGCTGGCCTGCCCAAGGGCATCCTCAATGTGGTGCACGGCGACAAGGAAGCGGTGGATGCGCTGATCGAGGCTCCGGAAGTCAAGGCCCTGAGCTTTGTCGGTTCGACACCAATCGCCGAATACATCTATGCCGAAGGCACCAAGCGCGGCAAACGCGTGCAGGCGCTGGGCGGGGCGAAGAACCACGCAGTGCTGATGCCCGATGCCGAGCTGGACAATGCAGTCAACGCGTTGATGGGCGCCGCCTACGGCTCGTGCGGCGAGCGCTGCATGGCGATCTCGGTGGCGGTGTGCGTGGGCGACCAGGTCGCCGATGCGTTGATCGCCAAGCTGCAGCCGCAGATCAAGGCGTTGAAGATCGGTGCCGGCACCCAGTGTGGCCTGGACATGGGTCCTCTGGTGACGGCGGCTGCACGCGACAAGGTGCTGGGCTATATCGACGATGGTGTCGCGGCAGGGGCCGAGCTGGTGGTCGATGGTCGCGGTTTCTCGGTGGCGGGCAACGAGAACGGCTACTTCGTTGGCGGTACCTTGTTCGACCGGGTGACGCCGCAGATGCGCATCTACCAGGAAGAAATCTTCGGGCCGGTGCTGTGCGTGGTGCGCGTGCAGAGCCTGGAAGAGGCGATGCAGCTGATCAACGATCACGAATACGGCAACGGCACTTGCATCTTCACCCGTGACGGTGAAGCGGCGCGTTTGTTCTGCGACGAGATCGAAGTGGGCATGGTGGGTGTGAACGTGCCGCTGCCAGTGCCGGTGAGCTATCACAGCTTTGGCGGCTGGAAGCGTTCGCTGTTTGGTGACCTGCACGCCTATGGGCCGGATGGGGTGCGCTTCTATACCCGTCGCAAGGCGATTACCCAGCGTTGGCCGCAGCGCAAGAGCCATGAAGCGTCGCAGTTTGCGTTCCCGAGCTTGTAAGGTTGTGGTGATGTGAGAAGCGGGGAGGCCGACAGGCCTCCCCGTTTTGGTTTGTGGGCGGTAGGGTTGGCTTGGGAGTGTTGTTGCTGGCTTGGGGGCGGGCTGGGGGCTGAGAGGGGCCTGCCTTGATGTTTCTGGCGCCCTTGAGATCGAGCGCCGCCCGCGCGGCGCTTCGCGGGCAAGCCCGCTCCTACAGTTTGTTTCGGGCCATTGAGTCCTGTGGCATTTTCGCGCGACCCCTTTGGCGCACGGCGCGTTACCGGGTCGTACACACCAGGCGTCGAGCGCCTATGGCACAGGCATAACTGGCCCGAAACAAATGTGGGAGCGGGCTTGCCCGCGAAGCGCCGCGCGGGCGGCGCTCGATCTTGTAGGCGCAGCAGAGTTTGAGGCAGGCACTTGGTGGCCTATATAAGGTCTGCGCCGAGGATCTTTCAAATATCTGAAATAAAAGGTTGACGGCCTCTCAGATCCCCTTATAATGCGCCCCACTTCCGCAGCAAACGGAACGCAAAACTCCTTGTTAATCAACGAGTTAAGCGAGTTCGGTGAAGCGTGAAGGGCTTCGGTCACCTGATCGGCAGCGGTGAAAAAGGCAGTTGACAGCATCTTCGAGTGCTGTATGATTCGCCTCCCGCTACGAGAGATCGCAGCGAGTCAAGTGTTTGAAGCTAAACGAGTTTCTCGGAAAAAATTCAAAATAAACGCTTGACAGCAAATGAGGAAAGCGTAGAATGCGCGCCTCGGTTGAGACGAAAAGCTCTTAACCAACCGCTCTTTAACAAATCGAATCAAGCAATTCGTGTGGGTGCTTGTGAGTACGGACTGATAGTCGCCAAGATTATCAGCATCACAAGTGGCCATGCGAGAAATCACATA
>NZ_JAYFUI010000140.1:0-6321 GCF_034961125.1 Pseudomonas machongensis
GTTTCGATTCCTTACCTTTGACCGTCCCGGTCTTCGGCGCCGGTAGGCCGAGGTTCTGCGCGACAGCGGCTGCAAGCTTCAGGTCGATATTGGCCAGAATCTCATTAACCTCACGCGCACGAATATGCTCGCGCTCCACCTTGCCCAGCTCGAAGCTGTAGGCCTTGATGATGTGCTGTTGTTCGGTGTCGCTCATGCTGTGGAAGAACAGCCGGGCTTGCGAGAAGTGATCGCCGAACGACTCGCTGCGCTGGCGGATCTTGTGCGCGTCGACGCGCTCCTGGTAGCTCTCGAAGCCACCGTCCTGCGGCGCTGCTGGGGTTTCTTTCGGCCAGCCAGCATCGATCGAGTTGGGCTCGTAGGCGGCGCGGCCCTTGTGAATGGTGTGACGGTGCATGGCATCGCGCTGATTGTTGTCATTGCGCACCACCGGCCGGTTGATCGGGATCTCGTGGAAGTTCGGCCCACCCAGGCGGCTGATCTGAGTGTCGGTGTAAGAGAACAGCCGGCCTTGCAGCAGCGGGTCATTGGTGAAGTCGATGCCCGGCACGATATGTCCCGGGCAAAAGGCGATCTGTTCGATTTCGGCGAAGAAGTTGTCCGGGTTGCGGTTGAGCACCATCTTGCCCAGCGGCGTCACCGGCACCAGTTCTTCGGGGATTATCTTGGTCGGATCGAGCAAATCGAAGTCGAACTTGTGCTCGTCTTCCTCCGGCACGATCTGCACGCCCAGTTCCCACTCGGGATAGTCACCGGTCTCGATGGCCTCCCACAGATCGCGGCGATGGTAGTCGGTGTCCTTGCCCGCCAGCTTCTGCGCTTCGTCCCACAATACCGAGTGCACGCCCTGGCGCGGCTTCCAGTGGAACTTGACGAAATTGGCTACGCCCTCGGCGTTGATCAGCCGGAAGGTATGCACACCGAAGCCTTCCATCATCCGCAGGCTACGCGGAATGGCGCGGTCGGACATGGCCCACATCACCATGTGCGCCGACTCGGGCACCAGCGAAACGAAGTCCCAGAACGTATCGTGGGCCGAGCCGCCGGTAGGTATTTCGTTGTGCGGCTCAGGCTTCACCGCGTGGACGAAATCGGGAAACTTGATCGCATCCTGGATGAAGAACACTGGCATGTTGTTGCCAACCAGATCGAAATTGCCTTCATCGGTATAGAACTTGACGGCAAATCCACGTACATCACGCACGGTATCACCTGAGCCACGCGGCCCCTGCACCGTGGAGAAACGCACGAACACCGGGGTGATCTTCTCGGCATCCTGCAGGAAGCCGGCCTTGGTCAGGGCGCTGTGATCGCCATAACTCTGGAAATAACCATGGGCACCGGTACCTCGGGCGTGCACGATGCGCTCCGGGATGCGCTCGTGGTCGAAGTGGGTGATCTTCTCGCGCATGATGAAGTCTTCGAGCAGCGAAGGCCCGCGTGCGCCCGCCTTGAGGGTGTTCTGATTGTCGGCGATACGTACGCCCTGGTTGGTACGCAACGCCTGGCCAGTGGCGTCGTTACGGTCCTGTTCGAGGCTTTGCAGCTTGGCATTGGTGTTGGCGCGGTCGGGCGTCTGGGTACCGGCCAGTTCGCTCTGCTTGGGCGCATCCGTCCTGTTGCTCGACATCTTGGCTCTCCTCATCAGTCTTCAGGCTGCCCGTTCGGGCTTGTTCAAGTAATGACTGGACCGTTTCGCCAAGCGTTCCATCGGGATTACCGGTTGTCGCGTTATGCCGGATCGATTGGTCGATTACGAAATAAATGCTAAGAACAACTATGGGAAAAGGCTAAAATGCGCCACCCCAGCTCACCGCTGACCCCAATTTCCATGCGCCCCACAAGGTTCGCTACGTGATCGAGTTCCAACATGTGCACAAGACCTACCGCGTCGCCGGTAGGGACATCCCCGCCCTGAATCCGACCAGCCTGACCATCGAGAATGGCCAGGTGTTCGGCCTGATCGGCCACTCCGGCGCTGGCAAGAGCACCATGCTGCGCCTGATCAACCGCCTCGAAGCGCCGTCCGGCGGCAAGATCATCGTCGACGGCGAAGACGTCACCGCCTTCGACGCTAACCAGCTGCGCCGCTTCCGCCAGCAGGTCGGCATGATCTTCCAGCACTTCAACCTGCTCGCCTCGAAAACTGTCGCAGACAACGTCGCCCTGCCACTGGTGCTGGCCGGCGAGCTGTCGCGCGCAGAGATCGACAAGCGCGTCAGCCAGTTGCTGGCCCGCGTCGGATTGTCGGACCACGCGAAAAAATACCCGGCACAACTGTCGGGCGGCCAGAAACAACGCGTGGGCATCGCCCGGGCGCTGTCGACCAACCCGAAGATCCTGCTGTGTGACGAGGCCACCAGCGCCCTCGACCCGCAGACCACCGCCTCGGTGCTGCAACTGCTGGCCGAGATCAACCGCGAGCTGAAGCTCACCATCGTGCTGATCACCCACGAGATGGATGTGATCCGCCGAGTCTGCGACCGCGTGGCGGTGATGGACGCCGGGGTGATTGTCGAGCAGGGGCCGGTGGCGGACGTGTTCCTGCACCCGCAACACCCGACCACCAAGCGCTTCGTCCAGGAAGACGAGCAGGTCGACGAGGGCGAGCAGCGCGACGACTTCGCCCACGTGCCGGGCCGCATCGTGCGCCTGACGTTCCAGGGCGACGCCACCTACGCGCCGCTGCTGGGTACCGTGGCCCGGGAGACCGGGGTGGACTACAGCATCCTGGCCGGCCGTATCGACCGCATCAAGGATGTCCCCTACGGGCAACTGACCCTCGCCGTCACCGGCGGCAACATCGACGCAGCGTTTGACCGCTTCAAGGCGGCTGACGTACACATGGAGGTCCTGCGCTGATGGACGCCCTGAATTTCTTCGCCAACGTCGACTGGGCCGAGATTTCCCTCGCCACCGGCGACACCCTGATCATGTTGTTCGGCTCGCTGCTGTTCACGGTGCTGCTCGGCCTGCCACTGGGCGTGCTGCTGTTCCTCTGCGGGCCCCGGCAGATGTTCGAGCAGAAGGGCGTCTACGCGCTGCTGTCGCTGATCGTCAACATCCTGCGTTCGCTGCCGTTCATCATCCTGCTGATCGTGATGATTCCGATCACCGTGCTGATCACCGGTACCTCGCTGGGCGTGGCCGGTGCCATTCCGCCACTGGTCGTGGGCGCCACGCCATTCTTCGCGCGCCTGGTCGAGACCGCGCTGCGCGAGGTGGACCGCGGCATCATCGAAGCCACCCAGTCGATGGGCGCCACCACCCGCCAGATCATCACCAATGCCTTGCTGCCGGAGGCCCGTCCGGGCATCTTCGCGGCCATCACCGTCACCGCCATCACCCTGGTGTCCTACACCGCGATGGCCGGTGTGGTCGGCGCGGGCGGCCTCGGCGACCTGGCCATCCGCTTCGGCTACCAGCGTTTCCAGACCGACGTGATGATCGTCACGGTGGTACTGCTGTTGGTACTGGTGCAGATTCTGCAGAGCGTCGGCGACAAGCTGGTCGTACATTTTTCCCGTAAGTAAACCTAACAGGGTCGGCCCGGCCGTCCCGTTCGGGGGCCGTCGCGGCCCTCACAAGGAGTGATCGATGAAAAAGCTGTTCGCTGTCGTCGCCGCCGTCGCGGCCTTCTCGGCCCATGCCGCCGAAACCCTGACCGTCGCCGCCACCCCGGTGCCGCACGCCGAGATCCTCAACTTCGTCAAACCACAGCTGGCGAAGGAAGGCGTGGAGCTCAAGGTCAAGGAGTTCACCGACTACATTCAACCGAACGTGCAGGTCGCGGAAAAACGCCTGGACGCCAACTTCTTCCAGCACCAGCCGTACCTGGATGAATTCAACAAGGCCAAGGGCACCAAGCTGGTCAGCGTTGCCGGCGTGCACATCGAGCCGCTGGGCGTCTACTCGGCCAAGATCAAGAAGCTCGACGAACTGCCATCCGGCGCCACCGTGGTCATCCCCAATGACGCCACCAACGGCGGCCGCGCTCTGCTGCTGCTGGACAAGGCTGGCGTGATCAAGCTCAAGGACAACACCAACATCCTGTCCACCGTGAAGGATGTGGCTGAAAATCCGAAGGGTGTGAAATTCCGCGAACTGGAAGCGGCCACCATCCCGCGCGTGCTGACCCAGGTAGATGCAGCGCTGATCAACACCAACTACGCCCTGGAAGCCAAGCTCAACCCTGAGAAGGACGCCCTGGCCATCGAAGGCAGCGACTCGCCGTACGTGAACATCCTGGTGACCCGTGAGGACAACAAGGACGCGGACGCGGTGAAGAAGCTGGTGCAGGCTCTGCACTCGCCTGAGGTGAAGCAGTTCATCAACGAGAAGTACAAGGGCGCTGTGGTGCCGGCGTTCTAAGCCGAACGATCGCGCTGGATTCTTCGCGGGCAAGCCGGAACGCCGACTTGCCCGCGAAGCTTTTGGGGGTTCATCAATCCCGCTTGACCAGCCCCGGCAACTGCGCCACCAGCTTCTGGTTGTTGAACGGCGCACGAATGAACCCGCGCTGACGCCCGTCCGGCCCGACCACCGCCAGGTTGCCACTGTGATCGACGGTATACCCTGGCTTGCTGGTGTCCGCCGGGATGAACGGAATGCTCAGGGCATTGGCCAGCTTCTGGGTATCCTCGATGGAACCTGCCAGCCCCACGAAATCCTTGTCGAAATAGCCCAGGTACTGCTTGAGCTGCTGCGCCGTGTCGCGGTTCGGGTCGACGCTTACCAGTACCACCTGCAAACGATCGATCGCCTCCTTGGGCAACTCGCTCTTCACCTGGCGCAACTGCGCCAACGTGGTTGGGCAGATGTCCGGGCAGTAGGTGTAGCCGAAGAACAGCAACGACCACTTGCCCTTCAACTGATCCAGCGCCACTGGCTGGCCGTTCTGGTCGTTCATGGTGACATCCGGCACGCTGCGGCTCTGCGGCAGGAGGATGATGCCGGCATCGATCAGTTCGGCCGGATTGGCCTCGCTACGGCCATTGAGCACCTTGTTGACGGTCAAGCCCATGATCAGCGCGACCAGGGCAACGAGGATGAAGACGGTTTTCTGGGTTCGGGTCATAGGTTCAGCAACAGGTAGTGGTCAACGAGCAGGGCGATGAACAGCAGGAACAGGTACGCGATAGAGTACTTGAAGGTGCCGATCGCCGCGTGCGGCCGGGTGCCACGGTACAACACCCAGGCCCACTGGACAAAGCGCAGCCCCAGCAACAGGGCGCAGCCCAGGTAGAGCGGGCCGCTCATGTGGATGGCGTAGGGCAGCAGGCTCACCGCCAGCAGTACCAGGCTGTAGAGCAGTATGTGCAGCTTGGTGTAGTGCTCGCCGTGGGTCACCGGCAGCATCGGTATCTCGGCCTTGGCGTATTCCTCCTTGCGGTGGATGGCCAGGGCCCAGAAGTGCGGTGGCGTCCAGGCAAAGATGATCAGCACCAGCAACAGCGGCTCCGCGCTCAGGTGGCCGCTGACCGCGACCCAACCCAGCAATGGCGGGGCGGCGCCCGCCAGGCCGCCGATCACGATGTTCTGCGGCGTGGCGCGCTTGAGAAAGCCGGTGTAGACGACCGCATAGCCCAACAGGGAGGCGAGCGTGAGCCAGGCTGTGAGCGGATTGGTGAAGGCCAGCAGCAACGCCATCCCGGCGATTGCCAAGGCCAGGGCGAACGCCAGCGCCGGCAGGGGCGCAACCCGTCCCTTGGCCACCGGGCGCTTGCAGGTGCGGGCCATCAAGGCGTCGATGCGCCGGTCCAGCACATGGTTGACCACCGCCGCGCCGCCGGCGCACAGGGCGATGCCCAGATTGCCGAACAGCAGCACCGTCCACGGCACACCCGCGCGGGTGGCGAGGAACATGCCGACCAGCGAGGTGATCAGCATCAGCACCACCACCTTGGGCTTGGTCAGCTCCAGGTAGTCGCGCCAGCCAGCGCGCTGCCGCCCTTGGCTCAGAACTGTCGCCACGTGTCGTTCCTCAGATGATGGGAAACGCCGCCAGACGTGATCGGCCGCAGGCGCCAGCCCAGGCCGACACGCACCTTGTCGACCACCCGAATGCGGTAGTTCACCAGCACCATGGCCAGCAGCAGCAGGGCGCCCCCGGCGTTGTGCGCCACAGCCACCCCCAGCGGCAGGTGCAGCAGCACGTTGCTGATCCCCAACCCCACCTGCAGCGCCAGGGCAGCAAGCACCAGCCGGGCCAGGCCGGACAGGCCAGTGCGGTGCAGCTTCCAGCTCAGCATCAACAGCACTGCCACGACCATCAATGCACCCAGGCGATGGCTGATATGGATGGCCGTACGCGCATCACTG
>NZ_JAYFUI010000141.1:0-11012 GCF_034961125.1 Pseudomonas machongensis
AACACGAGACCACCCATTTCGTCGCCGTGTTCGCCGACATCTCCAGCCTCAAGCACGCCCAGGCCAAGCTCGACTACCAGGCCCACCACGACCCGCTCACCGGCCTGCCCAACCGCACCCTGTTCGAGAGCCGCCTGCAGGCTGCCCTCACCTGCGCCCAGGCCTCCAGCCGCCAAGGCGCCGTGCTGTTCCTCGACCTCGACCGCTTCAAGCACATCAACGACAGCCTCGGCCACCCGGTCGGCGACCTCTTGCTTAAAGGCATCGCTCAACGCCTGAAAGAGCAGGTGCGCGATGTCGACACCGTCGCCCGCCTGGGCGGCGACGAATTCATCATCCTCTTGCCCGGCCTGCATCGCCCAAGCGACGCCAGCGCCATCGCCAACAAGCTGCTGGCGTGTTTCCACGCCCCAGTTCAGGCCGGCGAGCACGAGTTCTTCACCAGTGCCAGCATCGGTATCAGTCTGTACCCGCAGGACGGCACCGACGTCGCCACATTGATCCGCAACGCCGACGCCGCGATGTACCGCTCCAAGGCCAAGGGCCGCAACCGCGTCGAAAGCTACACCCTCGACCTCACTGCCCAAGCCAGCGAACGTATTTTCCTCGAGCATGAGCTGCGCCGCGCCATCGAACGCAACGAACTGAGCCTGTACTACCAACCCAAGTTCAGCCTCAAGACCCAGGGGTTGGTCGGTGCCGAGGCGCTGATCCGCTGGAACCACCCGACCTTCGGCGAAGTACCACCGGAGCAGTTCATTCACCTGGCCGAAGAGAACGGCAGCATCCTCCAGCTCGGCGACTGGGTGCTGGAGCAGGCCTGCCGGCAGATGCACACCTGGAAGCGCACCTATCAAGCATTCGGCCCACTGTCGATCAACCTCGCGGGCGCTCAATTACGCCAGCCCAGCCTGACCCGACGTATCGAACACCTGCTCAAGACCTTCCACCTCAAGGCCGGAGACCTGCAGCTGGAAATCACCGAGAACTTCATCATGAGCCAGGCCGAAGAAGCCCTGGCCATCCTGCATCAACTCAAGCACCTGGGTGTGCAACTGGCGATCGACGATTTCGGCACCGGCTACTCCTCGCTGAGCTACCTGAAGCGCCTGCCGCTGGACATCCTCAAGATCGACCAGTCGTTTATCCGCGGCCTGCCCGACGATCCCCACGACGCCGCCATCGCCCGCGCCATCATTGCCCTGGGCCGCAGCATGCAGTTGACCATCATCGCCGAAGGCGTGGAGAACCAGGCCCAGCAACGTTTCCTGGCCGCTGAGGGGTGCGAACAGATCCAGGGCTACATCGTCAGCCTGCCCCTACCCGCCGACGAGTTCGCCGCCACCTTTCTTCGTATAGCACTATCGGATCTTTCAGATGGCACCCTTAGCAAACCCTCGTTATAATCCGGCCGACCTCTGGGGCCTATAGCTCAGTTGGTTAGAGCAGAGGACTCATAATCCTTTGGTCCACGGTTCGAGTCCGTGTGGGCCCACCACCTTCAAAGCCGCGCACTGCGCGGCTTTGGCATTTCTAGTGGATGTAAAAAACCGCTCTGGGCCCGTATCAAATATCTGGCGGTGTCCACAAAACGTCCACTTACTTAAACCGTTCAAGACTTGCGATCGCGCGGCGCAGGCTGGATGAGCGCTCAGCAGCTCTGAGTGCGCTCCATGCGGTTCGAACGAAGGTGGCCATGTGAATGTTGTAGCCCAATCCAATCTTGGCACTTGAGCTCTTGCTGGGGAGCATTTCCTCTCTGAGGATTCTTTTTTTGCATTTGGTGACTAGGCCCAGCAGGGACTGCTTGGGATCTTGGAGCTCGTCTGGAGATGGAGGGATTTTCGCAGCGCTAACCTCCGCGAATTCGCTCCATGCTGCATGGTCAGCTAACACCCAAGCTTCAGCTTCTCTAACCGCAAGCCGGAGAAGAAGATTCTCATGAGGATCATCTGGCAACCAAGAGTTCCTCTGCGCCACGACACATGGGTTCTGATCACCATCTGCGATCATTAGCACCGGCATATGGGGAGCAAGTTTATTAAGAGATGGTATTTTTTCCTTAAGCTTCCCAAATCCGCCTGTAACTATTTCCGATGAAATTGAGGAGCCGGGGCAAACCTGTTGAAGAATAGCCCTTCCCAACTCACAGCATAACTGGTCCTCTCCCACAAGAAGAAAAACCGGCATTAGAATAGACCCAATTGATCAATGCCTTTTGGTCTCGCCTTAGGCAACATTACTTCTGCAGGCGTCAAGCCGGCATCCATCATTAGCGTCTCTTCGCTACTTGCCAACCGAGCAGTAGTCCCCTCAACTCCCGGCTCAAGAAGTACAATAGATCGACTATTTATCGGGTTTTCTAGAAGAGCTTCACTATGGGTCGTAATAAGAACTTGACGATTGATTTGCCTTTGGCGCTTCAGAACCCGTTCAATCATGAGCGGAATATGGGAAACAATTGAATCATTCAAGGATAACTCAGGCTCCTCAAGGAGAAGCAAAGTAGTACTCTCCTGAAGCATCCAAAGCAAACCAATTAGCCTCAACGTACCATCTGAAAACTGGTCCTCCTTCTGCCAAGCCCCGTTACTTCTCCAGTGCTGATAAGACGCCATAAGATGGGGCTGGCCTGTAGTCTTATCCAGCTCAAACTTCAACTCTTTGAATTGGGGAACTGCAATCTCTAAAGCGGTTTCGATCCGACGTAGCTTTGCATCGCGAGTCTTGGCTGGTGTCTTGGCAATTCGTTGAAGCAGCCCCTGGCCGAAAGGATCGCCCTCTAACGTTCTACCTACAATGTCCGCATACTTAAGAAGCTGCGGAACCAAGTGCAAATAAGTAACTTCTTGGAAAAATTCAGCAACAGGACGAAAGTCAAGATTGGAGTTGATCTGTTCCAAAGCTGTCTGCGTTAGTCGGGCGTCGTCCTTTCGGTCGAACTTATCCGGCCTATCTAAAACCACAACACCATTATGAGTCACAACCTCTTTACTAATAAGAATCCGTTGCGCACCTTTCCCCTCAGGTTTGAATCCCAATGAATAAGTCCATACTACCGGACCACCCTCTTCGTCACTCAGCTCAAATTCAATGAGTACTTCGTTGTCAGTTCTAGCCTGCAAGCAACGAAGCTTTTTTATTCCATCTCGATCTTCAATTGCTTTCTGCAGCCCACCACCAGCCGGTTTAGAGATATCTCTGATGAACCGAAACACATCCAAAAGATTCGACTTACCTGTAGCATTCGCACCAATAATGTATGTCCGAACACCTAGCGGAACCTCAATCTTCCGAAAATTCCGCCAATTCTTCAGCGTAAGCTTTGTTATTATCAATTTTCAGCTCCATCATTTTTTAGGGACTTAGCCAGCGGATTCAAATCGACAACCTCACGCATATGGCCCGGACTAAAATGTGCATATTTTTGGGTCATAGCTAGACTCGCATGCCCCAGAACTCTTTGGAGAGTCAAAATATCGCCTCCGTTCATCATGTAGTGGCTAGCAAATGTATGGCGTAGCACGTGGGTCATCTGACCCTCCGGAAGCTCAAGACCGACCCGCTCTACAGCTTTCCTGAAAATGTCGTAGCCCGGTTTAAACGGAAGAGCGCCCTGCAACCTTGCTTGAAGGTTAGCTGAAATAGGCACCGTGCGATTCTTACTGGACTTCGTTTTACTGTAATGGATCAAGCAGTTGCGGACCTGTCGGGGTTGCAGGCTCTCAGCTTCTCCCCATCTAGCACCAGTGGACAGGCAGATCTCCGCGATCAATCTTGCGCCGTCCTCCTCCCCGCCTAAAGCCGTGAGCAAAGGCAATATCTGATCGCCATCGAGATAGGCCATCTCCACTTCATCAAATTTGAGCTTCCGCACCTTCACCAGAGGATTTTCACCGGACCACTCCCCCATTCGCTCAAGCTCATTAAACATCGCTCGCAGGTAGGCCAGCTCGTGGTTGAGCATATTCGCGCTGATCGGCTTGGCCGTGCCTGACTTCTTGCTGAAGCCACGACCTGGTGTACTCCTGGCGTGTTTTCCTTCAGCCCTCTCCGCACGGTATGCGGCGAAATGATTGGAAGTAAACTTGCGGACCTTGGGGTCCCCCATCCGCTCAGCCATAGCGAGCAACAGGCGTTCACGCTCCTCTCCCGTTTTCAGGTTCTGTCCGTGTAGTCGGTACCAGAGTCGTACTAAATCACTCAGGCGACGCTCGTCCAGCTTCGGCTGCTTCTTGAACTCACCCTTCGAACCTTCACCCATTATCCGCCGTTCAAGGTGCATGGCCTCGTTCTTCGAAGCCACCTTGCGCCGAATCCGGGGCCCTGAGCGGCCTTCTGGCCGGCAATCAATCAGCCACTGTCCATCGTCCAGCTTCTTGATCGTCATGGGTTACTCCGGACTTACTTGATCGCAGCTGGGCGCCGTCTCCCCGGTGGTAAGCCAGAGGGCGTACTTCTTGAACTGGGGATGGTTGGCCACCTTCAGGAATGGCGCTACCCCCATCTCAGTGATACCCGCCTCGTACTTCTTCCAAGTGCTGATGCTGAACCCCAGCAGCTCGCAGAATTCCCCCTGCGTCAGTCCTTCCCTTGACCGTATGGCTTTCATCTTCGCTGGCAGATCCACAGCTTCATCCTCTCTTGACAGGTTCCAATATTGGAACCATCATGGTTCCAACTTTGGAACTTTGATCCCCAATATCCCGCGAGAGGTTAACAGAATGCAGATCACCATCGACACGCCCTACGTCACCGTCGGCGAGTACGCCAGGCGCTCGGGACAGTCGGATTCGGCTATCCGCCGCGAGATCGAGCTGGGTCGTTACATCATTCGACCCAAGGTCGAAGGCTCGAAGTCGGCAGTGCTGATCAACTTGGTTCACCTCGCAATGGAAGCGGCTGAGCAATCTGAACGTGTTCGCAAAGCAGCCCAGCAGTAAGGACAGGCAATGAGCGCACGAATTTCCCCCGAGCAGTTCGACCGAATCTATCTGGACGAGGTGATCCCCGAGCTGCAGAACGACCCTGAGCTGGGCTTCCAGCCGAAGGATGAGAGCCAGGAGTACTTCAACAAGGGCGCGTGCCCGGGCTGTGGCGAGCGCACGGTTTACATCAGCAAGCTCAAGCCCTACCAGCTCAAGTGCAACCGGCTGAACCAGTGCGGCTACGAAGAGAAGACCCGTGATCGATACCGCCACCTGTTCGAGAACCTGAGCGACCGCTTTCCCTCGACGCCAGAGAACCCCAACGCGACTGCCGATGCCTACCTGCAGCGTAGTCGTGGCTTCGATATCGCTCGGATTTCCGGTTGGTACGACCAAGAGCGGCGCCTGATGGCCGATGGCTCGTATGCAGCGACCGTTCGGTTCCCGCTGTGCGATGGTTACTGGGAACGCATCATCGATGCGGCCGCTGTAGCCGCCAACAAAGGTGACAAGGCAGGCATCCGCAAAGGGATGAAATACAAGGGCCAAGGCTGGGAGCCCAAGGGCCAGGCCTACGAGAAGGACGACCAGGTCTTCGTCGTGGAGGGCATCTTCCACGCAATCGCTTTGTGGCTCGCTGGGTACAAGGCGATCGCCGCCATTAGTTGCAACAACTTCCCCTGGCAGATCATCGAGGCAAACCAGGGCAAGGGCATACGCTGGGTGATTGCCCTGGATGACGATACGGCGGGTCATGAGGTAATCCCCAAGTATCGGGATCGCCTGGTCAAGATGAAGGAATTCTGCCAGGTCGCGCTCGCCGGCACTCGGGACTGGGACGACGTTTATCGCGATGGCCAGCTGGAGGATCTGTTCATCCAGGAAGCGCTCTACCAAGGCCAGTTGTTCTGTGCCAGCACGGCGATGAAGAAGGCCTACCTGCTGTATACCCGGCGTCAGCTTTCCTTTTTCCTGGTCGAGTTCGGACGGTGCCTGTTCTCGGCCCGCGTGAGCACGCCTGAGCTGCAGAAGGATCTGGACGACATTCCCCGCAAGCCCGGCGAAGAGCCAACCGGATATTTCACGCAGTTTTCAAAGCACACCAAGCTCAACCAGGTCGCCAACTGCGTGCCACGCTTCGAGTACCTGGAGCGCGACGCGATCAGCGGCGAACAGCGCTACTTCTTCCAGTTCGAATTCCCGAATCGCCGGCTGAACTGCAAGGAGCCTTTGCCGCCCAGCGCAATCACCGAGCCACGCGGCTTCGCGAAGGCACTCCTGGAGCGAACGCCAGGAGGCATGTTCGAGGGCGGTGAAAAGGTGCTGGGGATGCTCAAGAGCGAATGGCTGCGCGACCCCAACGTGGTCCGCACATTGCCCTTCGTTGGCTACGACGAAGCGACCGGGGCCTACTGCTACCCAACCTTCGGCTTCTACAAAGGCAAGGCAATCCAGGTCAACGAACACGGCTTTCTGGACATCAAAGGCCACGGACTCAAGACCTCAGCCCGCAGCTATCCAATGCACCGCGGGGAATCGTTCGATGCGTCCTGGTTCGCTGACTTCAAGTCTGTGTTCGGCCACAACGGCTTGGCCAGCCTGGCCTGGTGGACCGGCTCGCTTTTCGCTGAGCAGATCCGCGCAGTGCAGCAAGGCTGGGCTTTTTTGGAGCTGACCGGCGCCGCCGGCGCGGGCAAGTCCACGCTGCTGCGCTTTCTCTGGCGGCTGGTGGGCCGCAAAAACGAAGAAGGCATCAAGCCCAGCGGTTCGGGTGCGTCCGCCATCGGCCTGCTGCGATCGCTGTCAGCGGTCAGCAACCTGCCTGTCGTACTGCTCGAGTCGGACAAAGAAACTACCGACGCCATGGGGCGGACCGTGATCGTCCAGTATAACTGGGACGAGATTAAGTCGCTGTTCGACCAGAACGCCAAGCTCCGTGTCACTGGCGTGAAGACGGGGAACAGCGACACGGATGCCCTGATTTTCCGTGGCTCGATCTGCATTTCGCAGAACACCATGGTGGAAGGCTCCGACGCGATCATCACCCGGATTGTCTACCTGCACATGACGTGCGACCACCACACCGATGCGCTCAAGGTCGTTGCCGATCGGCTCAAGACGATGCCGGTCGACCAACTGAGTGGCTACCTGCACGCGGTGCTTTGTCAGGAAAGCGCCTGGCTGGAGCGCTATTTCGGCGCGTACCCGGAATGCGAACGCCGCTTCATGGCACTGGGTGGAGTGAATCATGCGCGGATCATTCAAACCCACGCCCAGGTGCTTGCTGCAGCCAAAGCCACCCAGGCGCTCTTTCCAGGCTGGTCCGATCGAGAAGTTGAAGCGCTGGCCAAACATCTGGAAGCACGCGCCCTGGATCGTGAGCAAACCAGGACAGCAGAAAACAAGACTGCCGCGCAGTTCTGGCAGGCCTACCACTACCTCAACGAACAGGTCGTGACGATTGAGGACGCTGACGGCCGTCGCCAAGAAACCCGCGAGACCCTGAACCACAGCTCGGACAAAGGCCTGATCGCCATCAACATCCAGCACTTCCAGTCAGCGTGTCGCGCCGCCGGCCTTGAAGCGCTGCCGACCGTCCTTCTGCAGAAAGGACTGAAACAGAGCCGTACACACACCTTCCTCGAAGCGCGGAAATGCCACTCCCGCATCGAGCAGCGATCCCTGAACTGCTGGATCTTCAAGAAGAACGGATGACCCCGTGCGAGCGGGATGGACTCTCCGATTGAGGGGGGCGTGCGGCGGCTCGGGGATTTGTGAGTAGTCCCTTAGAGCGTCTGGAATATCTAGAAGGAATAGGAATACACCAATGAATACAAAGAGTTACGAGGCATCAGCAAACCCCATACCACTGGAAGGCGCTGGAAGGTTTTGGTCGGTCGTTCCTTCCACTTCCTTCCACCAACCTTCCACCTATAAAGCTTTTTCGCGAACCCGCTGTAACCCGCGCGCCACGCGGCCCGCAGGCCTACCACGCGATCTACACCTTCCACCTCCTTCCACCACAGGTGGAAGGACAGAAAAAATCTTCAGCCCAGCAATCACGCGGGCTTGAGGCTCCACAGTCGGAACTCCTTCCGGATATTCCAGACGTGCAAGGGGCATACGCGCCGCAAAGGAAGTTTTTGGGCGGGAAACCGCTCCCCAACTGCCGCAAGGCAACCCAAGGAGAAACACGATGCAAACCAACAATCGCACCCTGGCCACCGTCATCGCCGGAGCCCAGGCCCACCAGCAGCAACAGCCAATCATCGCCCTTGCTGGCACACAAGCACTTTACCGCTTGGTGCCGATCGCCCTGCGCAACAGCAACCAGAGCCGCGTCCTGGGGCGTTTCCTGCTCGGGGTCTACAACGGCGAGGACTTCCCCTTTGAGCTCAGTGCATTGCGCAGCTTGGACCTGGCTCTGTTCGAGGACTGTTTGAAGGTGCTGATGATGGACTACACCCCCGACCTTGAGGTGCACGAACGCATCCAGGGCGGCAGCCAGATCTGGCAGCAGCTCATTGAGAAATGGGCACCGGAGTCTTTGGAATGAACGTGACGTACACCGTAGACGGCCAGGCCGGCGAATTACCGATGCCGGGGCCGTACCTGCTGGTAGCTAAGCCCGAAGACTTGGCGGAACTGGTGGCGAGCATCCACTGGCGCGCACAACCCATCCCGCCGCCGTGCTGCACGGTTCACTTGAAAAGTGTGGATGGTTTGGACCTGGGAGAGTTTGAAGTCAGGAGCGTGGTACGCCCGATATTTACCGCCAAGGCAGTAAGCCAGGGCTGAAAGAGACGGTGCCAAGGAGTTGCACCTCCCTGGCACCAACCACCGAAACAAGGAGAAGAAACATGCGAGTACCAACCCCAAGCGGCAGCGGTTCGAAGGCTACCACATCGTCGCGTCACCTGCAGGCCGTCGCCACGGTCGGCGGTGCGCTGATCGGGTTCCTGGTCATGAAGACACCCGCAGCCCGCGAACAGCTTGAAAGCGTGGCATCAGCCGCATGCCGACAAGGCGACTTGTCTGCACAGGATGCCGCCATGGTGAGCCAGCTGCTGGCCACTCACCCCCGTACGATTATGAACTGAAGGACAGGACACCATGCTCAAACCCGTTATCAATTCGCGCAACGCACCCAAGTTCGTCATCCGCCTGCCTGATGGCATGCGTGACCAGATCGGGGAGGTGGCTCGCAACAACAAACGAAGCATGAACTCCGAGATCATCAGCCGCCTGGAACGATCCCTGGCGGCCGACAACCTGGATACCGTGCTACCGGACGCACTTGTCGTCTATCTGCCCAACCTACTGCTTGCTGAGATCGACGGCCAGGCCAGGTTGAACGAGCGGTCCACAAACGCCGAAGTAACCTACAGGCTCAAGCGATCGGTCACCATGGAGCAACTGTGCGACGAACAGGCGAGGATGATCGGGATCCTGCAACGGCGCCTTGAGGAGCTGGAACACCAGCTGCAGACGAAGGAGGCTGCGTGATGTTGATCGACGGCAACCTGGTGGCGGTGACAGACATCGAGATCGAGGAGGCGCGCCGCCAGTTGGCGCTACCTACAGACTTTCTCTTGGTGCAGGCAACTCAGCAGCTTTATCACAATCCTGGTAACGGCATGATCGTGATAACAATGCCCGCTGACATGTTCGTTGTAGGATTCGAAAACAGATCAGGTGAGTTGAAATTTGGTGTAGTACAAATCAACTCTTTGAAACATAAAGTTGAACGCAAGTAATTTGACTTTGTTTAAACAATAAAAATGGGCGCCTAGTGCGCCCATTTTTTGGTTTCATGAAAGGTTATCCACAGTCTTATTTTTCGCGACTATCAAGATATGAATCTCACAACGAAGCTAGGAACTCAATACATATAAAATTCTTGACTGCCAACAAATTGACAAACAAAATATTGGCTATGTGCCATTGAGAAAAACGGAGTTCATACATGACACACCCAGCGCCGTGCCTCAACCAGCTCGCAGACGACATCGAAAGCCATGGCAATATGCTTGCCCTGTTGACTTCAATGAGCGATGCGGACTTATCTACACGAGGACGCATTGGTCTGATTCAACTGTCGTCAAGCGTGATAAAGGATTTCGAAGATATCGAGAAACGATTTCAGACTTACCGGGCGTCATTGAATCCAAGCTGCTGAAACAGCTCGTCCCTCTTGGACTTGCTCATTCCAACGAGACGGTCGAAGACAAAGCGATCCATCATTTGCTCAGACGGCCGCAGAGTATGCGAGAAGGTTAAGTGCGATACCCATCGGTGCCCACAATCTAGACAATCGCAGTAGAGGCTAACAAATTCGTTAGAGATATCATTCCTGGACGATATCCGGCCTTTGCCACCGCACTCCTTGCAATAAACTCGCATACTCACCCCGGTTCCAGTTCTGGCACTATTTTGCCACAAAAGCAGCGCCGTTAGCTGTCCTACAGATTATGAGCAAGATCCTTCTGGTAATTTCCAGCTAACGCGCCTGTCCTCTCGCAGCACCTCATTAACCTGATCGAACAACTGACAGATGGGTCTGATCTCGTTATTGGTATAAACCCGATCAATCTTCTCGATGTCTCCGAATCCGCCAGAATTTTCTGGAATGATTCCAGCCAGTGCGGGGTTCATTCGCCAGGCTGCGATGATATCGTTCCTGGTAATGTTCTTGACCTTCTCCAGCTCGTCCTTCGCCTGGAAGTCACCAACAGGAATAATCTTGATCGCGTTTTCCGCCCCGCCAGGTATGTTCACGAACATCGATCGGAAGTTTCCCACCCCTTTACTTGCGCTGATTTGCGCTTGTAGCTTTTCCTCATCCTCCTCGGATAGGTTGGGGTCGTTGGTGTAGAAGATGTAGCCCGCGTGCGCACCATTGCTGTAGTACCGCCGGCGGAACAGCGTCGCCGCTTCGTTGAGCAGCAGCGCCTGCAGGCCGCCCAGATAGTCGGGGATGCCATAAATATTCTGCTCAACGTCATAGTCCTTGATGTGGACGATCTCGTCCTGGTTGTACTCCTCCTCCTGCCCGTTCTGTAGCAGCATCACGAAGCCGCCATC